>NZ_CP036348.1:3393360-3701848 GCF_007753095.1 Rosistilla carotiformis | reverse complement strand
GGGCGTCTCGGATAAATGGACGGTGAGGATCGCAAGGCTATCGCCCAAGATCACGTCGTCGCCCGCGTCGCCATGCATGACGTCGTTGCCCGCCAGTATCTTCACGTCCTGCGAAGTGCCACCGCGGTGGGCAAATTCTGGATGCGAATAGCGTGCGTGCAGGTCGTCGAACTCGAATTCGTGGTGCCGTTCGACCAGGAAGTCGTGCACGTCATTGAGAAGATCGGACAGGTTATTGTCCAGTTCACTCGATTCGGCCGGAGTCGAAGGGTTCTGCAAAACAATGGGATTGATCAAGATGCCGAAGTCGCCGATCAAGGTGTCGTCGCCCAGATCGCCGGCAATCGAATCGTCGCCGATCTGCAATTCGTAGCGATAATCCGCGATGATGTTGGCCAGTGCCGATTCCGCAATCGTCCGTGAATCACGATTGTGATCCGTCTCGATATGCGTTGTCAGCTCGCTGTGCACTAACGTCTGTTGCGCGGTCAGAGCATCGCGAGCCGCTTGCCACACCGAGGCATCTATCGGGGAATCGAGTTGCACTTGATCGAGCCGCATCCCATCGACCGCCGGCGTCAGGATCGTCCCTCGATCGCCGATCACCAGGTCATCGCCTTGCTGACCGTCAATCGTATCGTTTCCGATCCGCAAATCGTGATGGTCAGGATCGGGGCTGCTGCCAATGTTCGCTGCGATCAGTTCATTGAGGACTTGGTAATGCGCTTCGAACAGCACATGCTCCAGGTCGATTGCCGCATGCTGCAGATCGCGTAGAGATTGATGCTTGGCCAGAGCGGCGTCGACGAAGTCCGACTCTGCAACGGGCAAGCCCGTGACAAACGAAGCGATGATCTGGCCATCGTCACCAATGATTTGGTCCGCTCCATCGCCGCCAACGATATCGTCTCTGCCGACTTCGATTGTTTTTGTGTCGGCGATTAGATTGATATCGTGTTGAACGTGGTCGAAGTCGATCGCCAGCGTGCTGAGTGTGTGCTTGACCGCGGCCAAAGCGTCTTGCGCGTCGCTGGCTGCGGCATCGACTTCCGATAGCCCCGTCTTCATTGGCGAGAAAACGCTACCGTTGTCGCCAACCAACAGATCATCGCCATCGCCACCATCGATCGTGTCGTTCCCCGGAAGCACCGACTCGTGCCCCACCACATCGGGAACGATTGCCAACATGGGGCTGATCGAGGTGCCGTCGGCCAAGGTTAATGCGCCAGCACCGACTTGATTCAGCACGTCGCTCGTGACATCGGGCAGAGTATTGGCCGAGCTGAAATCGATATCGAAGGCCGAATTCATATCCATGACTTCGGGATACAAAGTCGCTGGAGTCATGAAGGCCCAGCCGCACGAATCGGCTGTCGTCAGCGTATGCTGCGGAGCCGTTAGCCCCGACAAACGGATGCCATTAAAGACATGTGGCAGGTCGGTTTGCATCGGCGACAGGTTCGATAGGCCGTCACCAAAGACCGAATCATTGCCCGCGTTGCCGCTGAGGTTGTCGTTGCCTCGTTGGCCGATCAAGACATCATCGCCGTCGTCGCCCAAAATCGTGTCGTGGCCGGCTGGTTCGAACTCCAACAGCAGCAGCGAGGTGTGCCAAGCGTCGTTGTCTGGCTGCAACGCTCGCGATCCGTCGGCATTGTAATTCCCGGCCAGCACAACCATGTCCGCCTGCAAAATCTTCGCCGCCAAGTCGGGATCGAGAGACCGCAGCGGTGTCGTGTCGAGATCGATCGTTCCGACCAACGTCGCGGTCTCTTCCAGATAGACTTCGCGATGCGGCGTGCCATCAAGGTTCAGCCGTGCGGTGCCATCGCCGTTGAGGGTGCGATGGATGTATCCAACATCTCCCAACACAATGTCGGGACCCGCTCCGCCACGCAACGTGTCATCTCCCAGACCGCCGATGATTTCATCGTCGTCCGCTCCGCCATCGATCTGATCGTTGCCACGCTGGCCGTGAAGGATATCTCGTCCGGCGTCCCCGAAGATCATGTCGTTGCCAGAAATTAGATCGATATCGTCGAAGCGTTGCACTTGGCGAATCGCGTCGGCGTGCAGCGCGGGGTATCGCTCCCAAGTCGTTGGCGAATCGGTGATTTCGGTTCGCAGAATCAATCCGTTGTCGCCAAGCACCACGTCAGAATCGTTGCCGCCATGGATCGTGTCATTGCCATCCTTGCCGCCAAGGACATTGTGACCGCCGGTGATGTCGTCGTCACCATCATCACCAAACAGGATGTCGTCGCCTTGCTGCCCCAGGATAAAGTCATCGCCGGCGTCGCCATGAATGGTGTCGTTGCCACCGCCATCCGAATCGCCAGTGAAGATCGACAGCACCGGTTGGTTAGCCGCCTGCGGAACGATGTCGATCGCTGTGCAATACGATGCTGGATCGTGATTGATGACAAGCGTGTTGTCCAAGCGGCCGTGATCCCCGAGCAAGATGTCGTGATCGTCGCCACCAAAAATCGTGTCTCCACCGGTGCCGCCCAGCACGATGTCTTCCCCGCCGCCGCTGAAGATATGGTCGTCGCCCCCAATCGTCGGGTCGATCGATTCCAACAGCGTCAGCGAACTGGTAACTCCAGCGACAACGAAGGTCGCCCGGCCGTGATCGCCCAAAATCAGGTCGTTACCGGTGTCAGGGCCCAGAAGCGCGAACGTCGTTCGATCGATGTTGATGAAATCGGTGCCAGCACCACCGAAGACGATGTCCTCGCCATCGCCCGAGTCGATGTTATCGCCGGCCCCTTCGGATGAATCGCTGGTCGTGATGTCGACAAGGACGCCCGCCGCATCAAAATTGGCGACACCGTTGTCGCCGATGATGATGTCTCGCAAGCTGCCGCCACGAATGTCGTCCGCTCCATTGCCGCCAATCAGAATGTTCGACGCGTTGCCAGCCGTGATCGTGTCTTCGCCGCCGATCGTTGGCGTCGCGGTGGAAACGCGCGAAACGATGCCGGTGACCGTGTCGAAGATCGCTACCCCTTCGTCGCCGACGACAATGTCGGGTTCGTTGTCGCTGCCGGCCAACAAGTCGTCGCCCCCTGCGCCGCCGAAGATGATCTTCTCCCCAGCGCCGGCGGTGATGAAGTCTTGGTCACCGTGGTTGGGAGCATTGGTTTCGATCCGCACCAGGATCGATTCTCCGCTGGCGATATCGAAATCGGCCACGCCGTTATCGCCGACGATCAAATCGTCGCCCGATTCGGGTGTGAGCGGATTGGCATCGCGGCTGAAGTTGACGTAGTCGGTCCCCGTTCCGGCAAGAATGATGTCGTTGTCGTTGCCGCCGGAAATTCGATCGCTGCCGCCGATGGCTGGCGATTTCGTGCGGACCTGATCGATCAGGCTCTGGAAGCCCGATCCGGTACCGGCGGGGACCGAAGTGCGGTCGATCGAACCGTTATCCCCCAAGATCACGTCGTCGCTGGATTGGCCGTCGATATCGTCGTCGCCGGCACCGCCCAAGATCTGATCGCTGCCAAGGCCTCCGTCGATCGTATCGTTGCCCCCTTCGCCGTCGTTAACCGTCAGAATCAAGTTCGCTTCGCGACGAACGCCATCGGTTTGATCCTCGGGATAGGTCGAGATCCGGTAAGCGCTGGTTCCGTCGAGCGTCTCGGTGAAGTTCGGCGAAATCGTTAGCGTCGTGTCCGAGTTGGCAGTGATCAACCGTGGCTCTTGCAGGAAGCCGATGCCGTTGTTGATGTCGACAAACAGACCGACCAGTCCCATGTCGAAGCCGTTGGCCTCGGTGAAGTCGGCTCGCGAATCGCGCAGGTTTTGCGAGATATTAAAGTCACCGTCGACCGTGCCCGTGATCGGTGCCGGCGCGGTCCCCAGACGCGTGACGATGGAATAATTCCCGTTGACATCCTCTTCGCTGAAGAAGTCGACGCGGCCTTGATCGCCAAACAGAATGTCGTCGCCGCTGCCTCCGGTGATGGTGTCGTTGCCGAGACCACCGAAGACGACAACGCCTAACGTGGAACCGCTGGCGTCTGCGATATCGTTTCCATTTTCGGCGTTGACCGCCAACGCTCCATCAGCGAGTTTCTTGATCGTGTAGGTGTCCGAGGAATCGGGCAACGTGTCCCAAACGCCGTCGATCGTCAACGTGTCGCCGTTGTTGCCGAGAATCGTCCGAACTTGCTCGGTGCCGGTTCCCGGATTGATCAGCAACTTGTAGCCCACCAAGCTGCCCATCGCACCAAACGAACCGCTGGTGTCTCGCAGCGTGGCGAAGGAGGACTGCGTTGGGTTGGTGGACGATGTAACGGTTCCCGAGGTGACTGTTTGGTCGTCGGCGTCGACATCGACCGTGATCGTATCCCCCTGAACACCGTTCCAAAGGATGTCGTTTCCGGTGTTCAGAAAAGTCCAGGTTTGGAAAGACCCGACTTCGGCGATCGACACATTCTCGCGGCGGGTATGGGTCCCCAGGATTTGGAAATTGTTGTTGCCGCTGCCGAGATCGATCTGCAGAACTTCAAGTTTTCCATAGGTGATACCACCGGCTCGCAGACGGTTTCCGATGGTGACATCCGGCCCCATGTTCAGGCCCCACAACCGATTGGCGGTCAGGAAACCGTCGCTGTCTGCAGGGCTGTCCTCGTCGTGAATGAACATGACGTCGACGAGTTCGGGTTCGTTGACGAAGAAGTTGAGACTCTCGGACGTGATCGCGTAACTGCGGATCAGATCGTCGTCGCTGGCAACAAATGCTTCGTCGATTGTCAGAGTCACCACGTTGTTCAAACTGGTGGCAGCCGTGATCAAGCGGAACTGTCCAACGACCGGATCATTAGGATCACCCGTTGTGACGCCGGTGATCTCGATCGTTTTGCCGACCAATTCGCCGATGTCGCTGAGATCGGACTCTAGGCCTAGCTCGATTTTTTGAGCCGCGTCTAGCGTGAACTGAACGCTGGTTCCCGCGACGGAATCGACATTGCCCGTGCTCTCTTTAACGTTCGTCTCGTTGGGCAAAGTCACCGGTGGACTAATACCGACAAGCGAGCCCTCGCCGCCGGCCCCATCGACAACGACAGGCCCAAGGATTTGGCTGAGCGTATTGGGGCCGTCCGCAAAGACCTTCGTATCACCGCCATCGACGACCGCATCGTCCTTGGCACGGACGCCGATTCGTACCGGAACATCCCAATTGGATTGAGTAAACGTAACGTAGAAGTTGCCGTTGCCATCGCTGACCATCCGTGGGCCGAGGATTAAATCATAATCGAACAGTTCGACTTGAATATCATCGGTGCGAATGCCGCCGGTTCGGGTTGTCTTGGTGATCTCTGGCGTTACAAGAATCTGCACGCTGCCGCCGCCAACACCATTGTCTGGCATCGCGGTTAAGACCACTTCGAAAAGGTCTTCAAAAGGAGAATCGCCGGTATGAAAGGAGCTAGGGATTTCGTTTGGCTTGGTGGGGCCGTCGACTTTCGTAACTTCGATCACGTCGGTGGAACCACCCGTTTCGCGCACCAAGACCGTCGGTGCGTCGACATCATTGATCTTCGCAACAATTGGACGCGTGAACGCACCGGCAAAGCCAGGATCAGTGTAGGTGTATGAGACCGACAATCCGTTGCCCACGACCGTCGAATATTCGCCGTTGGCGCGGAAGACGATCTTGTTGCTGACGATTTCGTAAACAGGAGCTCCCGACGAGCCAGCCTTGGGAGCATTGATCGGGTCGTAAACCGATAGGGTTTGGCTGTTGTACGTTACATTCGAAATGGCAATCGGATGTTGGCTGAGCCCAACAAATTCGACCGGCGCGTCGCTGGAAATGATGAACTCATCGGTCGTTGCCAGCGTTCTGTCGGCGTCACTGGCGGTGCTGATCCCGCCGCCGGCAAGATCGCTGATCACGAATTCGATATGGCTGGTGTGGAATCCTTCGCGCAGGCCATCCGCCTTGGCGACGACCCGCACATCTTGGAATTCGCTCCAGTCGGCCCCGAAAGTAAGCTCGTTGTTCGCGATCGGTATTCCGTCGAGGTTTTGCAGTTCCAGCTGCGTCCCTTCATAGACAAGCTTGACAGTCACCGCGCCAACCGGAGCTCGCGTCAGTCGCACTCGCACGACATCTTGTTCACCCCAGTAGTCGCCGTCGCCACCTTCGATCAAGGCTGTAATGGTGTCGAAATCGGCGACATCTCCGTTCTGATAGCCACGCGTTTCGTCGACAATCAAACCGGCTTTGTCGTTGTCTTTGATCTCGACCGAAACACTGGCAGTGGGAAGCCCATCGTAGCGCGTAATTCGATAAAGGGTTTCGCCCGCAACGGGATTCGTCCGCCAAGAGCCGTTCAAAATCAACGTGTTGCCGTCAACGGTGCCAAGGATTAACCGTTCCTGCCCCGCCCCCGGTCCGCCGATGATTTGCAACACGGCCCCACGCAGACCTTCCGCTCCGTTGCTGGTCAGTCGGAAGTTCGTGTCGATGTCACTAAACGTCGTTCGATTATCGAGCGTGGGCGGGAAGTTCTTGTCGGCGGGCAATGCTGTCGGAGATTCATCGATCGCTGTGACACGGCCGACGATCGCATCGTCGATGCGGATTTGGTAGCTGCTGTCCGTATCGGGCATATCGCTCAGCAACCACCCGCGATCGAGTGTCAGCGTCAGATCGGCATCGACGACGTCTCCCGTCACCCCCGTGATAAACCGACTTTGCCCGATCCCCAGTCCATCGATGATCGTGACCTGGCGTCCAAGCAAATCGTCGGGGCTGCTGAGTGCAGCATTTCCGGCGATCGGATTCGTAATGGTGAGGGTTGGATTTGTGGCGTCGATCGCTGGATTCCCGCTCAGCAGCGTGCCATCCAAATCGATCGAGAAGTTGCTTGTGGTGTTTGGCACGCCGGTGCCGGAGAGCCAAGCGCGGTCGACTGTCAGCTTCATTTGGCCGTCGACAAGCGTGGCGTCGATGATTCGGCGCGTCTGAATCCGACCGTCGTCGAGGGGCACCGTAACGACTTCGCCCAGGAATTCGAAGAACCGACGGTCGGTATCGATCGTGAGCGTCGGGCTTCCCACCAGACTGACTGGCTTGCCCTCGAGGGTGGCGACAGCGGAGGTCACCAAGTGATTGATGACTGCCGAACGAACACCTTCGAATGCAGAATCGTCGTAGGTAAAGCTGCCGTCGTACGGGACCGCCTGCTTAATCTCGGGCCGCGTGAACAATTGCCCTGTATCGGTTTGCGTTACGGAATCCGCGAGTATCTCAACACGCTGTGGGATGTACCAATTGTCGGCTGTAAATCGTAACGTGATTGCCGATCCGTCCGCCTTTTCGTCGGCCCCAGCGGGACCGCGCAATCGGAACGCCAAAGCGCCCATTTCGCGTTGATCGGGCGTTAACAATGGTGCCAACGCTTTTACAAAGACATCAAAGCCAGGCATCGGGGCTCGAGACAGAACGACATCATAGAAGTCCAGGAAGTTGGATGTTGAATCTTCGGTAACGATCGTCGATCCGTTGCTCTCGCGAATCACCACAAACGGTTCGTCATTATCCGCTACGTTAGCCGAGACGCCATAAATTGTCAGATCTTCATAACGCACGTCGTCCGAGTAGGTGACGTCGTTGGCGATGATACCGCTGTGTCCCTTCAAGTCGTTGCCGACGACCGGTGGCGTATCGCCGGACATGTTAAAGGTGTCTTCACCGAGACCGCCAAACAGTTCGGTCAGGAACGTTTCACCGGTGCTTTCGACGTAGAAGCGATCATTCCCTTCGGCGCCGTCGACACGCAGCGATTCGATATTCGTAAAGTTGATCGTCACCCCGCCACCGTAGACACCGTCATCGGTCACGACAAAATCGTCTCCGAATTCCGTGCCGATTACGATCAACGTATCGAAGCCATCGCCGCCGTTGATGTTTACCGGCGCGTTCACGGCATACTGAACCAAGTCGGCTCCTGCGCCGCCGCTGATGTCGGTCCGTTCACGCTGCGGTTCTTGTGATCCAGCCAAAGCGAACGCGCGGACTTCAAAGTTGTCGTCCCCTTCATCACCGTTCAGCGATAAGACCGCACGGTTGTGGAAGACGATAAACCGGTCGCTTCCCAAACCGCCGTTGACCGTCAGCGGTTTGCTGATCCCGTTGTGGAATGCTCCCCAAAACCTGATCCAGGTGTTATGAAAGTCTAGAGCCAATTCCGGCAAAGGATTTTCCATGAGCAAGAAACGACGACGACATTCACCCGAACAGATCATCAAGAAGCTGCGTGACGCGGATGCCATGCTTGCCGCCGACAAGAGCGTGGGTGAGGTTCTCCAAGCACTGGAAGTTAGCGAGGCCACGCTGAGCCGCTGGCGGAGCCAGTATGGCGGCATGAAGAGCGAAGAGGCCAAGCGTCTTAGGGCACTTGAGGAGGAGAACAACCGACTCAAGAAGATTGTGGCCGACCAAGCTTTGGATATTTCGATGCTGAAGGAAATCACCAAGGGAAACTGACGACCCCTCGATCGCGACGCGCGGCAGTAGCAGAGCTTCAACAGAAGTTCGCTGTGTCGCAACGACGTGCCTGCCGCGTGCTCGACCAACCGCGATCGAGCCAGCGATTTGAGGGGAAACCCAAAGACGAAGACGAGCGACTGACGAAGCGAATTCTTCACTTTGTTCGCGAGCGTCCTCGCTGGGGGTATCGACGTATCTGCCAACTTCTTCGCCGCGACGGTGAGACTATTAACAGGAAAAAAATGTATCGGCTTTGGAGAGCATCGGGGCTGAAGGTGCCACAAAAGCGTCGCAAAAAGCGTGCTACTGGCGTCCGAGGCAATGCATGCGACGTTCAAGCGGCAGGTTTTGTTCACGATGTTTGGAGCTGGGATTTCGTGCAATCGTCGACACTTGATGGACGAACGATTCGCTTCTTGAACATCGTCGATGAGTACACGCGGCAATGCCTGACGATCAAGGTCGGCCGCAGTATCACGAGCGAAGATGCGATCGACACGCTGGCTGAGCTGTTTGCAATGCACGGCGTTCCGAAACGACTTCGTTGCGATAACGGCCCCGAGTTCATCTCGACAGCGATCAAGCAATGGCTGGCAAAGATTGGCGTTGAGATCCTTTACATCGAACCTGGCTCGCCATGGCAGAACGGTGTCTGCGAGAGTTTCAACAGCCGGCTTCGTGACGAGTATCTGCATCAAACGGATTTGATCAATGAAGACGACACACGGATGAAAGCACGAGCTTGGCGGGAGGACTTCAACACCCAGCGCCCGCACAGTTCGCTTGGCTATCTAACCCCATCAGAGTTCGCGCATCGCAGTGCTGCTTCCGTTCGGCCTACGGCCTCACTCCAGCAGCACTGCGAATCACCCACCCCTGTTTCCTAACCCAATCTTTCATAACGCCTGGTGCAGAAAACTGGGGCATCCCAGTTGGACAGGAATCCACGGGTGGTTTCGATAGTGGCAAAGACGTCGCCGACCGATACGTTTGCATCTTGTTCGTTCCGTTCCGATCGGAACAACTGACCGATTTGGAAAGTGTCATCTCCCGCTTCGCCGTTGATCGTGATTTCCGCCGCCGTATCGTCGACAGCAAAATGGTCATCGCCTAGGCTGCCGTTGATCAATATTCTTTCAACGCCCAAGTAGTTGATCCGCTCAACGGCGGGGTCGTAATCCAGATCGGTGATGTCGTGATCGGGATCGTTCAACATCGCAACAAAGGCGTTCGATCCATCGGCACTCGCACGCAGCAGGAAGTGGTCGTCATAAAGCGTACCAAACGCGACGAACACATCGGTATCGGACGCCGGGCCACTTTCAAGGACTTGGATCAGCGAATTCGCTTTGCCCCCTTGGAAGTTGACATGGAAGGTATCGTCGCCAGCTTCCCCGTTGAGGACATCATTCCCTTCACGCGAACGAAGCAGGTCGTCACCGTCGCCTCCAAACATCCGATCGCTGGCACCGCCACCGTCCAACAGGTCGTTGCCAACTCCACCAACCAGTCGATCATTATGCTGTTGGCCGAAAATCCGATCGGGGCCCGAACCGCCGTCGATCGTGTCATTGCCAAGGCCGCCGTAGATCACATCGCCATGCATCTCCACGTCGATTGCCGTCGTGGAACCGTCACCATAAATGATGTCGGCGTCGCGACCGCCTTCGATGGTGTCGCTGCCGTCGCCACCGTAAATAGTGTCTCGGCCAAGACCGCCCAGGATAATGTCATCTCCCCAACCGCCCTTGATCGTGTCATTTCCTGTGCCGCCGTCGATCGCGTCGTTGTCATCTCCGCCATCGATGTCGTCGTCGTCCCGCCAGCCACGGATAATGTCGTGGCCGTTTCCGCCAGAGATCGTGTCGTTGCCATCGCCGCCGAAGATGGTGTCATCGCCATCGCCGCCGCGAATGATATCGTTGACGGGGCCTCCCTTCAGATAGTCGTCCCCCTCGTTGCCATACAGGATCGTTCTGCCACCACCGGCGATCAGGATGTCATTCCCCAAACCACCGCTAAGCGACGTCGGCAGCAAGACTTCCTGGCTGACAATCACGATGTCATCACCAGCCCCCGCGACGCCCGAGATCGATGCAACGTTGCGGAAGATTTTGTGATAGTTCTGCCCGGAGACGACAATATCTTGACGATCCGTGTCGTGGTTGTATTCGCCATACGCACCGACATACAGCACGTTGTCTGTGGGCAAGAAGCCGAGCGTTAACAGGGAAGCACCATCGAGGCTGCCAAGATTCGGCTCGATGAACGTTGGAATGTCGACAGGGAGCGTACGTCCTACGGTAATGATGTTGATTCGAAGATCGACGATCGTCACAAACACTTTCAGTTTCGTGAAGAGATCCCAACGCACCTCGAAGCGGAATCCCTCGTCGTAGGCGTCGGCCGCCACGTATCCCGCATCGGTTCCAAATCCCGTCAGCGTATCGAACTCGCTCGCCCGTACGCGATACAGGCTGTCCGAGTTATCGGGGTCGTGGAGATTCCAGTCCCAGCCGACCAAAAAAGTCAGCTCGGTCCCAAGTTTGAAGTTGAGTCCAAACTTCGAGTATCCAATGTAGACTCCACCGCCGATCCCTCCCAGAACACGTGCCTGGGGCTCATCATTCAGTAGTGAATTGGCATTGCTCGTGCTCGCGGCGCCCAGCCCGGTGCTGTAGCTGAAATTGCCAAAGTTGGTTCGCTCGTCACCGCTTCGATCATCGTTGACAAGCAAACTCGGGGTCGGTGCAATTCCCTCGCTGTCATCGAAGTAGAACCCCTCCACCAAATCGTGCGGATTGCCAGTCTTGCCGAACAACCCGAGACCTGTTGCATCCCATCCGATTGCAAAATCGGCCCGCGCTTCGAAGTTGATCGAGATGAAAGGCGTCGGCGCGATTTCTGTCAGCGGAATCGCATCGCACGTAAACCCGAGTCCAGGAACCTCGCAGAAGAACTTTTCTTTGCTCAGGGGAAAGTCCTGATACAAGGCGACAAACAGCTCGGGCGTGCCGTAGTTCATCAACATGCTGTCGTGCTCGGCCAACTGCACCTCGACCAGATTGTAACCGTCCAGGAGAAAGTCTAAGTTTCCAAACCCATCGGGAATCAGGACTCGTTCTTCGGGAAGGATATCGCCGGTTGCCTTCACCTCGGCCCCATAGAACGTTGTATCTCCTAACAAGACGCCAAAAGCATTCCGTTCGTCCTTGAGCATTGGAAAGTCGATCGGGTCGATCTTTGTCGTGAGCGCCAAACCGGCACCCGAGAGAACGCCATCGATCGCGTTGCGGCCCGGCAACAGTTGCGTCACGATAAACGAATTCGCCGCAGCGCCAGCCAAACTCGCTTGCTGCGGATCGCGAGCCAATGCCATGATTTGGCCGAAGATCGAACCTTTCGTACCGTCGGGGTTGGCCGCGGTAATCGACACCCCGTTTCGCGAATCGATGGTCTCGTCAACCACGCCACCGGTCTTGGTGATGGTGATGTAGGCGGCGGTTACGGCCGTGATGGTTGCGGTTCCATCATTCTCGGCGGTTCCTTTCACTTCAATCGTTTGCCCGACCTCGAAACCGTCGGTTATCCAGGTTGCGAAATTCCCTGAAAATGTCCCGAACTCCACCGTCGGGGCTGTCGTGAGACCGGCTGCATCGCCCCATTCAACCGTCAGGTGTGTCGCCGTGTCCTCGATAATCCGGAAGGCTTGTCCGTCGTAAGCACTGGGGGTACCGCCAGGAAGTATCTGAGCATCAAACGTCAGATACATTTGCTCCTGGAACCCATCTGCCAACCAACTCCCGCTCGCGCGAACAATCTGTCCCTCGCTCCAATTGCTTGGCAAAAAGAGAACTTCCAGCTCCGTCTTCGCACCGTTGCTGGCACGCCCGATGCGGCTGGTACCTGCTTCAAACGTCAAGGTCGAGGCGCCAGTTAAGGCAAGTGGTTTATCGTCGATGTTGCCGAAGAGTCGTGTGGGCGTATCATCCCAGCCACGCCGCGCATAATATTCTTCGAGCGACTCGTTCGCCGGTGCGACGACGTTCGCCGCATCGGTAACGGGCGCTATCGGCCTGGTCTGCGCACTGTCACGCGCCTTCTCGAAGTCGACGGTGAAACCGCCGACATCGATCCAAGCACTGCCGATCAATTGGTCGATCGGAAGGACCGCGACATCGTCCCACGGATTGGAATTAAAAATGTCGGAGAAGAACTCGATCAGCGCATCGCGTTCGAAAGGCGTTCCGCCATGAACGAGCTGTTTAATCGCGACCGACGCCCCCAGATAATCACCAACCTCTGCCTCGCCGCCAAACGTTCCGGCCGCGGAAATGTAGTTGGATCGTCCAAACAACAGCGATAGGATCGGGAACGCTTCGCTTTCGAGAAAGTTGGTGATCGGTTCAAAGGCTTCGAAGGCAACGTCCAGCCTTTGCAAGCCCGGCCCAACAAAATCCCGCATGAAGCTGACGAATTCAAATTGCACATCGTCAAAGTGGATCTCCCCTTCGGTGCGGCTGTTTTCGGTCAAGAGGGAATTGTTAACGTAGAAATTCCAATTCGAGATCGTTAGCTCCGATCGATAGGGAGCGAAGGCAGATCCCGGTGCCAGCGCCGTCTCGATGTTCAGCTTAATGTCGCGGAGGTCCAACGGATCGTTGGGATCGGTCGTTATCGTCATCAGGTCCGACAGCGGTGCGGCCACGAAGCCACCTGGAGGTGCCTTTTGCCGGGTATTGATCCCTCGCAAATCGTTGACCGACAATCGCTCCTTTCCGCCGATGACATTCGGGTCCAGTAGATCAAACTGGAATGTCCCCGTCAGTTCCGATTCGCCCGGCGTAGCATCCCAAACACGATAGGGCAGAATCCCCATCGTGGCATCGAAGCCGTGGAAATAGCCGATCGGATCGGCTTCGTTACTCTGATTGCCCGAGCTTGTCGGTGCGCCAGAACTTGCGTAGTTCAACGTGCCGATACTGGCGAAGACGTTGGCGACATTGCTCTCCGGCGCTACCGTCTGTTCGACCTGGATTGTCTTGCCATCGGCGGCCAGTGCCGCGATCGTGTAGATGGTATTGTTGTTTGCCGTGCCACTGAACTGCACGTGGTCGCCAATTCGAAAACCGTCGTCGAACCAGGTTCCCGTATCGCGTGAGATCGTGCGCGGCGAGGTGAACGTCAGCTTCGATCCTCCCGTCATCGAAACCTTGGATACGGTGACGTGGAAATCTTCCAACGAACCTTGCGACCGAATCTCTGCCGCATCCAGTTGATTCGGAAACAGCGTCAGTGTGGTTCCTGCGGTGTCGATCGACTTGATGACATATTCGCCTTCGTTAAAGACCTGCGAATCATCATGGGAATCGGCGACATTGATGATCTGCCCGGCTTTGAAGCCATCGAGAATCCAACTGCCACGATCACGAAAGAGTGTGGGCTCCGGATTCAAAATCGTCGCGCTGGTAAACGTCAATTGCGGATCACCAACCATCTAAACGATAGACGATGGCAACGAGACGTCGAGACTGACATCGAGATCCTTGGCGAGATCGACGTCGATGTAGACGCCGTCCGCTGTGCTAATGCCTACCTTCAGCGGCAGATGGAAACCGATCATCACCTGGGCCAACGCGTCGATATCGAGCCCAAGTCCAGGGAGCAGCAGGTCCAAGGCAACCGGGAAATCGAGCAATTCGGGCGGCATCATCAAATCGAGGTCATATTCAACACCAACGACCAGTTCACGACCGCCGCTGGGAGTCGTCTTCTCGAACGTGGTCTGAACATCCTCGATATTGATCGCGTTATCCGCATCGTCGCCGTCTTGCAGCCACGCCAAGCCGCCAGGCCCCAGTGCATCAAAGAGTGATTGGCGAATCGAATCGGGAGTCAGCACATCGGACAGGAGGCTTAAGTTGTCCGTGACCGTATCACGAATCTGCAAAAGAAAGTCGGATGCTTCGGCCAGTTGCGTGCCGACCAATGGGATTTCCGAGCCAAACAGCGAGGTGTCCAACGACTCATCAAGCTTGGTGAACAGTTCAAAGACCCCTAACTTGAACCCGTTCATCGAATCGGACAGCGAGAAGTTTTGGGAGAGCGAATCAAACGTCGACCAACTCCCAGCACCTCCCACAAGGTTCGTCGTCACGCTGCTAGTCGATGAGGCCGAAGGAGCATTCAAATCTCCAATCCGGACATTGATGGCAGGCAAAATTGCTGTTGGTGCAGAAGCTGGAATGACCGAGTTGGGAAACTCCAGGGTGAATTGGGCGTCGGCCTCTCCAGCAATGGAGACCAACGTCCTTGAAGGCAGAGCAGCCGCCTTGGCGTGCGCTGTCGTCCCCAGAATCGCGTCGCTTTGCAGTCCCACGCTATACGCGGCACCCGCTGTTGCGACTCCGAAACCATCTGTATCGAGGACAAAACTTCCGCTGGCGACATCGACCTGCATGCTGCCGAACAACACAGGGAAGCTCAGGTTCTCGTTCTTCGCGGAGATGCTGAACGATGCGCCGGTGCCCGAGTTAGGCGCCGAGTCGCCGTAAAGGAACGGGGCGGGAACCGATGCGTTGCTAAGGTCGATGCCGACATCCAAGTTAATCGTGCCATCGGCCGTCACGTCCAGCGGGCTGGCGGATGTGACATCAACGATCGATCCAACGGTTGAAAGCCCCAACGTGGAAAGATCGGTTCCCAGGTCGGAGATATTCAAGTTCAACGGATACGGAGCGTTCAAAATCGTATCGAGATCCAATCGCAGCGCCAACTTAAGATCCTGCGCTGCCGCGTCAAAACTCATCGCGGCCGACAGCGGGATCACGTCGTCGAGCAATGTATCGAGCTGACTAGCTAGCTCTTGCAGCGTTTGCGGGTCCGCCTCGGCAAGTTTATCGATTTGCAGTTCGAACTTCGTGCCAAAGTCGAACAATTCGCCGATGCTTATCGGCAGACCTGGCAGATTTTCTGCGAGCTCGGATTGCGATTGCAGTTCCAGGAGATAGTCACGGGCATTGCGGAGTGCCGACATCAGGTCGTCGATCGACAGTTCTTGAACAGCTTCCAGAAGCGTCTTCGTATCGTTCGCGGTTGCGTTTTGGAACGTCGGATCAGCGGAAACGACGCTGATTTGATTCGAACCGGTCGACGTATCGGTCGAAAAATCGATCGTCGTCTGGATTTCCGCAGCACCGGCGCCAACAGAGTTTGTGATCACAACGCTAGGATCAGATATAACATCGAGTTCCAGCTGCGCCTGTCCGGCCACGACGGCGGCGCGGCCAGCGATCAAAGAATTCGGATCGGAGAGCCGTTGTTTGATCGAACTGAGCGACGCTGGCAATGGCAGCGGAGTCCCCGTTGGACTCGGCTCTGGATCTCGTGGATCGATCGTGATGGCCGCGGTGAATGGAGTCAGCGTCGTGACGGTGCCTCCTTGGAAGGCTACGCCAAGTGCTCCCCACTGTGCCGTCCCCGTTGCGTTGGCGGCATTCACGCTCAAGCTGGTAGAAACATGCGGCAACGATCCCGCGTTCTCAGCAAGGTAGAAGTGCTTGACGGGGGTGTCGCCATGAAGCGGGTCGCTGCTGATGGTTTTGGCAGGCGCCGTCATTACAATCACACGTTCATCGGCGACCGGATCGTCATTGAGATCCGCATCCAACATCTCGGCTGGTCTCGCAAATAGATCGCCCGCCGCAACGCCACTGACTTGGAAGCTGCTGCGCGTGCCGGCTGCCGCACGATCGACCAAATAGATCGCGCCGGAGTCGGCAAGGATCAATTCGAATTTCGCGGGATCGCCCGACGCGGTAGCCTTCAGCGAAGTCGGAATTGCGGCACGGATCCGGTCAACGATCTCCTGTCCGGTCGATGCACCATCGAGATTCACGTTGAAGCTGCCCGTGCCCCCACCCAACGTGATCGTGAGATCTGGTGATGCATTCCCGCTCAGCGAAACCGGCATACCGCCAGCGACGTTGATGCCGGTCGTGGTACGAAACGGCACTTGAGCTCCCGTACCTGAAAGCCCTAAATCGGTCACCGCCGACGAACCGTTTAGCGCAGCGAGGCTGAAGGTTGTCGGGATTCGGAAGTGCGTGCCAACCGATACGTCATCATCCCAAGGACCGTTCAGAATCAAAACGGTGTTGCTGTTGCCAACGATCTGTCGACTGTCGACAACATTGCCACCTGGCCCATCGAGCAGTTCAACGGTTCGACCAACCAAAGCTCCGGCAATAAAGCCCGCTCCGGTCAGCGTATTGTTATCGGCTGGATCGGGATCACTTTCCGAATCAACAATGATCTCGGCGGCGACGGTCCCGAGAATCGACGAGCCTGAAGTCGTTCGATCCTTCAAGACAAGACCATCGGTCTCGACCTGAACATCCAAATCCCAATCGTCCGCCACGCCAACGGTTCTGGGAGTGCTGACGCCAGCGGTTTCGGCGGCGTCGAAGATCTTCGCAACCAGAGATGCTACGGTCGCGGTGTTCGGGGCGAAATCAAGATCGACGGTGAACGAGGTACCGCTGTTCAGCTGCACTTGCATGTCCGCCGCGGCAACCGCATAGGCGCTTGTCGCATCGGGGACCACGCCCCAAGGACTGTCGACAGTGATGGTGTCTAATGAGTTAGCGACGATGGTTCGCGATTGTCCTGCACCGGTCCCGGAAGTGATCCCGATCACGCGGCCCACCAATGCGTCGGTGCCACCAAATTCCGCATCGACATCGAACAGCATGACAGTCGACTCATCGACGGCCGTCTCAGCAGAATCAATAACTGGACCAGACGACGTTCCAGAAATCGTTCCGACCGTGCGAACGCTTTCGCCACGATTAAGGCTGGTAACCAGCGCCGCTGCGTCAAGCGGAGTACCAACGGTCGTCAGGTCCATCTCAAACGGAAAACTCATCGCCACCGCAGGGCTGGCGACGTTCAACTTGTTCGCACTTTGAATCCCCGTTAGTGAACCAAAGTCCGAAACCATTAGATCGTATTGCGAATTTGGGAGCGTCTCGCTGATACCGAGCAAAAAATGGATCGACTGATTGCTGTAAGTAACACCGCTTAAAACCGGCGCCGTGAGGGAAGCCAACTGTTGGATTGTCGAGAAGTTTGCTCCCACATCGGGAATCAACGGCAATTTGTCGACAATCTGCTGATCATAAATATCCGCGAGGTCGAAGACGTCCGAGAACAATGCACCGGTGTAGGGGACCGGAACGGCCAACGCTGATGGTCCAAAAACCTGCAGCAGCGAGTGAAAGTCATCGACAAGCAACGTTCGCAACGTGCCAGCATCGGTGTTGTAGAACGGTTCGATGTCATCGAAGTTCGTTTTCGTGATACTTGGCTCGATTGTCGAATCGTAGGCGCGTGCATTGACATACTGTAGCGATCCGCTTCCGACCCCAGTGATCCCGGCCAAGGGTGTCACATCCAGTGCGATCGTCAAATCGTCGGTCGCGGTGCCAATCGTTTGGCTTAGCGTCGTCGCGTCAACTGACAGTAGATTGTCCGTGTCGACAGTGATCTACATGTCCAGATCCAGCGGTCCCGCTGCGTTAACGCCTAGAAAACCAGCTCGCGCCTCGAAGTCCAAGTTTTCGTCGACCGCCGCGGTGACGATCATGTCGCTCGTATTAAAGTCCCCGACAAAGTTGCCGGCGGCATCGACACCAATTTCGAACTGCCATTGAACTCGTGTCGTCAAATCACCAAACAATTTGGTGTCATCGGGCAGCGTCAACAGCGACTGTAATTCGCCGGCGAAAACATTCAGCTCGACGGAGCTGACTCGGCTAACATCCAGACTGACATCCAAATTCATTCCGCCGCCGGCCAGCAGCGTTCCTATCACCGATACATCGCCGGTCAGTGGACCGGAGGCGTCGTTGACGTCTAATGCGTTCACCAACGAATGAAGCTTTGTGCCGCTGGACTGGCTACTGACCTTATCAACGATATAGACATCCAGAATGTCAGCAAGATCCAGGAAACCGCCGATCGTCTGGCCTGACGCGCTATCGAGAAACGCGACGTCCTGGCCGAGCGGTCCGGTCGCGCTCAATTCATCGACGGCGTCGATCAGATCGGACAAACCTGTGACGAATTTGTTTTTGCCGTTGGCGGGCGTAAACGCGTCTCCATTCCCCGTGTCAACAATCGACACACTGCTCGATGCAGCATCCAGCTGGTATTGGTCGTTCCCTGCGGCACCGGTCAGCGTTGCCGAACCATTCCATCCGGAAAGCTGAAAACTGTTGGTCCCCGTGCTGCCTTTGAGTTCTACGCTTTCGACGCTATTGAGCGTGAACGTGGCTTCTCCAGCGATTAACTGGTTTCCGGCGAGTTGAAAGTCGTCATTCCCGGTCACCGCGGCAAAAAGCACGTCGTTGTTACCGCCTGCGTTGTAGGTCAATTCAGCGCCGGCAGGCAGCGAGCTCATCGACGCATCAAGCCGCAGCTGGTCATCACCGCTGCCAAAATTAACTGAAATCTCGGACGCACTGGAAATCGCCATCGATTGAACCCCGCCAGCCGGGCTCAGATCGTTGATCCAGTTCGTTCCATCGGAGCTAAATTCAAGCGTCCCTGCATCGATCCGCAGGAAGACCTCGTCCGCTGCCGATGTCCCAACGAAGTTAACTTCGGTGGGGCTTATCAAATCGGGCGTAACGGCCAGCAACAGACGGCTCTCGAGGCACTCGAAATTCGTCCTCCTTCGGTAAAGCTTGTCGAGTAGTCTTCTCTTGCGACGGGACCGTTTCGAGAATCGACAAGCCTTACTCTTCATGTTGCTATAGCCAGATGTGTTCGTAGGTTCGATGGCGTTCCGAACAATTTGCAAATGGCCGCTTGCCGTGTTCGATACAGTCGTCGATTCTATAGAGAATCTGGCCGCTGTGGTCAATTTCGATAGGTGCAATGGACCATTTTAAGTAAACAGCTTGCGGCTTTCTGCCATCCGTCAAGCTGTACTCTTCAGGGTGCCCTAGCCACTCGCGGCATCTTGTTGCTCGCGGCACCTAGAAAAGAAATGCCATCCGGGCGAACATGCCGTCGAGCAGCAGATTCGTCGAGTTGGGCGAATAAGCGCCTTCGTGAGCGCTGTCGACGAACATCGATCGGTCGGAGACGTCGAACCAACTTGTTAGCTCATATCCGCACGCGAGTTCGATGTGATCGGAGCGCCAAGAGAGCCCCACGGCGGCTTCGATCGCCGGCAACGCTTGCTCATACCGATCGGTGACATCGACAATCGCATCGACGCCGCTCTGATTCGTTTCCAGGAGATGATTCTCAAACTTTCCGTAAGCAAGCGTTCCAGCCCCGCGAGCAAACAGACTCAGGCCATGCGACAATTGCCATAGCCCCATCGCCCCCAAACGAACTCCAAAACCGTCCATGCGTCCTGCGTTGATCACTTGCCCATTGGCAAAGTCGTCGCCGTCGTAATCGATTCGCAAATCTTGGTCGATCGAAGCCCAACGCAAGCCACCCAGGAACTGAATCGCCGCCACGCGATTGATCAGAAACCAGCGTCGCAGCTCGAGATCGAAGACATCGTAATCGAGATTCGCAAATGCGCTCGCCGTGCGCGCCTCTTCGTTCTCGTTGGGATGGCTGCGAGTCGCCCACATATTCCCAAGTGCAGGGGCTGCGGCGGAGCTTGCGGCATCGATGTCCAGGTAGGTGTATCGGAATCCAACTTCCCATCCCGTTGCGGTCGTGTAATGCAGACCGGCACGAAACCCCGATTCGCTACCAAACTGGACGTTGTGGACATCGCCCGCACCGACCGCACGGGTGCTATCTTCGGTTGTTATCGCGTAATCGAGTCCGCGGCGCCGAACGTTCCAGTTCAAGTAGTCGACGCTCGCGTTCCAGCCCGGACGCATCAACGAACTGCTTGCGACACGAGGGCGTTGGGGTAGGTAGCGGACCGAGTTTTCAGCTTCTTCCGCTGCCAGTCGCTGGCTCAGGCTTTCGACCTTCTGATCCAACTGCTCCATACGCTGAAGATGCTGTTGCCAGAGTCCGCCGTCCTCGACACCAAGAATCCCCGTCTCCGTTGGCTGCCCCGAATCGGCGTTGCAGAAGCTAACAGAAACCAACCCTAGACAGATGCTTGCCCAAACCTTCATTTCGAACCTCCGTGCCCCGTCAACTATCTAGCGCGTTGCTCTTTTAGGTGCCATCCGGAATGCGGAGGATGTTTACCAAGCAATCAATACATCGGTGTTTGATTCACGCGCGAAAAATGAACCGCCCTAATCAAATCGTTTCTGATCGGCAGGCTGTCGCTACCGCGCTGGCGAATCCGTCGTTGTCTGGCAAGAACTGACCGACACTTTACTAACGCGATAATTCTCGTATCGCATGGATGGCTCCCTGAGATGCAACCAAATTGGTTGAATCACACGGTATCCGGTATCTCAACGACCCATTGAGTAACCAATTCGTTGCAACCCGATGCATTGGACACAACTCAATCCGCTTGGATGCCCTTTCGATTCGGTTCGATGTCGAGTGTGATTGGGCAAACCGCCACTCGGAAAGAAACGTAAGAGATCGCGACCCGCTGCGCGGAGAGCCAAAATCAACGCATGATTGAGAACCGAGTGGACGAGTCCGTCATACGGCACTCCAGTTCAAAACACATGTCCCTAGGTTGTCCGATGAATATCCGTGGAGCGGTTTCGCTAGCCGCGCACCAGCCGTGTCAAACGGTTCCGCCAAGAGTACTGATGTTATGAATGTCGCTTGGTGCGCCAATCACTTCGTACGAATGCGTTTTCGAAGAGAGTTACGAGCCAACGTAGTCCCCGTCTGCACGCTTCACGCGCAACAAATGACGTGGAACGCGAGTTTCGCGCAAATCATTTACCACCTAATCGCAGTCGATGACGCTATTCGTTACGCTGGGTTCGCGGAGACACCTAAAGCACAAAGGTATATGCAAGACATGTACAGTTGGCGTGCACAATCGGATGATGCGATTACGCAGCCACTACCGAAACATACTCCCTGTTCCGAGTGCGAATGGCTGGGAGTCAATACTGGAATCGTGGAGCGTTGGTCGCATCTCGACCAGCGTGATGTCGAATCGCTCCAATGCGATCTGCAGGAGATCGATGCCGTCTATGTTGAATACACTGAAATGACTACGAAGATGATTCCGGCATTCGTCCGCAAGTTCGCTCCTCCCTTTTGGATATCCAATGCGAAAGTCACTTGACTGAACATTTCGTTAGCCAAATTGTCCGACCGATTCGATCAACGATCGAATGCGTGCGTTACGAAGTCGCCGGGCATGGTGACGCCTCAGCGAGATCCGATTTCGTGACTGGTGTCCATTTTAGTCGACCTGGCCAGCACAGCCCATTTTCGTTTCAACGGTGAGCTTCATCGGCGCAAGCCTGCCTCGCCTCTCCATAGCGACAACAAGCATTATCGAAGTCGTTCGCCGACGCGTTTCAGTAGAAACAAGATCGTGTCAGCTGGAGCAAATCATCCTTGTCTGAAAGTCGGAGTTGCCCACTGAAGCACCCAGCTCTGGTTCGTCACCGCAGAGCCTGACACCGGTACAACGACCGTGCTTAAGCTCTTTACCGGTGTTGAACTCTACGTATCATTCGTTTGAGGCAGAGCGTCTCGATCTGGCACATCCTCGAACCACTCAAAGGCTGCTCTGCCTAGAATTACCATTCGCTTACAACTACAAGCGAATATCCTTCATAACATTGTCGTATTAGAACTGGACCTCAAGCAATGTAGCTAAGATTTTAGGAACGCAACCAGATCATCAGCAAGTTGATCTTTATGTGTTGCGAACAATCCGTGCGGCGCTCCGTCGTACTCCTTCAGCGTCGAAGTTGCAATCCCTTTCGCTGCCGGGCGGCCACTCGCTTCAATTGGAACGGTGGCATCATCGGTTCCATGTATGATAAGCGTCGCAACGGAGAACGCTCCTAGGTCCGAGCGGAAATCGGTGGTGGCAAACGACTCGGCACACGCCAGCGTCGCTTTCAAGCTTGCCTGCATCGCAACCGTTCTTGTCCATTGCAGGAACTCTTCGCTGACGGGTTTGGATGAGGATCCAACCCCGTAGAAGTCTTTGAAGAACTCACTAAAGAACTTGGGACGATCTGCCAACATTGCTTCGGTCATCCCATCGAATACGGATTGTTCCACGCCGTTAGGATTATCATCCGTCTTTAGCATGTAGGGGACGACCGACGATATCAGGCCGCATTGCTGCACATGACGACCTGCGTGTCGTGACATATATCGCGCGACTTCACCGCCCCCCATCGAAAACCCGATGATTGAAGCGTCTTCCGCTTTCGTCGCAGTCATTACATCACTGAGGTCGTCTGATAGCGAGTCATAGTCGTAGTCGCCGAACGGTTGATCCGATCTCCCAAAACCACGTCGGTCATAAGATATCACCCGGAAGCCAGCGTCTGCGATCTTCATCGCGTGATAATCCCAGCTATCAGCCGAGAGCGGCCAGCCATGGAGCAGCACAACGGGTCGCCCGCTACCCCATTGTTTGACGTAAAGTGCATGTCCGTCGCGTGTTGGAATCATCGTCATTGTAAGTAACCTCGTTTTTCTACTGAGCGTTCCAGGAAATGGGGAATTGCGTTCACCAACGTGGTTCCACGCCGCTCTACTGTCACATTGGTTATCATTCAGTCATGCACGGTTCATTCCCTTGGGGTGCGCCGATGCCATCGGCTCATCTAGGTGCAAACCGCATTCCACTCGCACCCAATCAAGATGGAAACGTCGCGTGAGTTCCGAATTTTTTTCCTTCGCTAACTCCATTGCAGCAATAAAACTGCCAAATACTCTTGTTGCTTTGTTTGAGCGATCCCGTTTGCAAACAGACACAAACAAATGGGCAAAGAAATCTAAATCGTCGAGGAGACGGACGAACGCGTCCCCGTCACCCGCTGACGTTCCGATCGACATGAATGTGCCAGCAGCAACGTTTTCACGCGTAGCGGTGAGCTGCCATCGAGAATTGTCACCGAGTTCGATGAGAGCCTTGTCGGCCAAGACGATCGGACGCCTACCGGTCGCACGCTCGTCGATGCCAGCAATGCGGTCCAATCTGTCGGCGTGAAACGGGGAAGGAAGATCGATTTTGGAATGACTGGAGACGTGATGCGTAGCGTGCTGTGGATTCCTACTCGGGCACCGACGCGAGCCCAAACCCCTCAGCCCCTCCTGTTTGGATACCCCGAACACTAGATTTTCCTAACGTGCCGCACGATCGCGAGCGTCGCTGGAGATTTCCTCCGAGACACACCACCGCTGACCGAATCGCGTCTCAGCGTTCAGATTTGCCTGCACCAAGTCGCAACTCGTGCTGTCCAAAGTCTCTTGTTCCATTTGGCGTCCAGCCAACTCAACAGACCTAACGCGGTCATTATTCCGGCCTCGAACCCCACAACGTCCGTATCACCATTTCCGTCTAAGCGCCACTGAACTCAAGCTCCGATAAGCCCACCGCACGGACGAAGTCGGACACAAAACCACCGCGAATCAGGCTATTTAGCATTTACGGGAATGGAACGCCCCCTCCGCGATCGATGACGTACCACCAAATAAAAAAGCCACTTTGCGACGAATCGCAAAGTGGCTTTAGTGGAGGCGGCGGGCCACCGAGTTGCGTGTCAGATATGTTGGTACCAAAGGACTTACGACGACGGCCATTTTTCTTATCTGACACGAAATCTGACAAAACGGACAATCTTTTGACGGGTTGGAGGCACTTCACCTCCAACCCGTCTCCTGCGACTGTTGCCGTTCACTACGTCAAAGGCAACCATTGTGTCCCAAATGACCACTCGCCCGTTGGCGTGATCGTAACCACGAACCCTCCTGACGTTTTCGTCTGAAACACTCAAACTTGGTCAGCGAACTTTTGCATCAACCTCACCGTTTCCCCCGCCGCTATCCGAACCAACCGATTCCCATCCAAAAGGCACTTTTCAACCGCTTGCAACGCCCTTTTTGCTTCTTCCCCAAACTCCCTCAACAATCTCAGAGCCAAAAGTTTCAGTCCCACATCTTTGTGGCCCAAAGCCCAGATCAGACCATCGATTGCGATTTCCCCATCATCACGAATGGCTGCAAAGGCACGATCAACGGTCCACGGATCTTCCGCAAAGGTGTTGTGAAGCCAAAGTTGGTCGATGACCTCTTCAAGTTCAGGCATCGTGGCGGCTCCTGATTTCGGCCCAATCCTGTTCACTGATTTCTGGTGGCTTTGAATTGCCGAACTTCTGAAAATATTCGCTGCTATCTCCATTGCTTCCGTAATCGCAATTCCAGCAGACACAAATCCGTGTGGGCTGTCGTGCCCCACAAACTGGACATTGGAATTTCCAACTGGCCGGTGGCACAAATGAAGTCCTTGGCTCCGCCATGCCCGTTTCTCTCACCTGTCTTGAGTCAGGGTTGAGGGGCCAAGGCAGGCTGTCGAAGTATGGATCGCCGCCACCTCGACGGTAAGCGTCGTATTGTTGGCTTCGACCATAAATCAAACCCATTCCAAAATTTGTAATCGCCCAAGCGAAGCCACCGAAAAGCAACACCGTTAGAACGGCACTGATCGCCATTTCCGATGGCTTCCAAAAATTCGTGTTCGTCATCGAGTTCCACGCCCATGCCAGCATCATGTAGATGATGAACACGATCACGGTGGTTCGGATGAAGATCGTGAACTTACTGGTTCTCATTTTCGTCCTCCAATCCCCATTCCACAGCCGGATTATCTGGTTTGCCATTCAACGGCAGTTTCAGTTCTCGGATGTAGCCCCAATGGATCACGGGTAAGACCAAACATTCCGCAGGTCCGTTTCCGTACTCTTCAGTGCGAACGCTCAAGACTGAGGCTCGGTAGAGGTACTCTGCGATTTCCTTTTGTGAAATACTGCCGTAAACTTCGATCTCCACAGGGACCACAAAACGTCGTTGTCGAAGCTGGCCATAGTGTTCCTTCAAAATGTCTTGCATTTCAGCGCAGGCGTCACTCGGATGCCAATACTTTCGGGCCAGATCAAAATCATCGACGAATGATTGGCCATCCCACATCTGGTTGCTCCGCAGATTGAGGACTACGAATCGAACTGATGGCTGTTCGCCAACTGCTTGTGCTCTCAGAAGCATGTTTGGTTCCTTGTTGTTTGTGAATTGAATTGACACATCAACGACACAAGCGGGTGTTATCGACGGGCGTTCAAGAAGTTGACTGCGAATAGCCAGAAGATGCGTGACATGATCCAAGCAATCGACGAAATGATTCATCGAGAAGGGGAACTGCCGCTAAGGAGAAGGCGGGAATTCGAGTGACTACAACTGTCGGTGGGGGAACGGCGACAATTAGCGTAAGCTAAAGAAGTCATCGAGAAGATCGTTGTGCGTGACGACGCACGAGTCCATTGGAGTACAAATGGCAAACCGAGTTTTCATAGCGACCAGTTTGGACGGATTCATCTCGGATCGGGATGGAGCGTTGGACTGGCTCCACTCCGTTCCGAATCCTGACAACCTCGATTTTGGCTACGCCGCATTCATGGAACAGATCGATGCGATTGTCATGGGGCGCAAGACGTTCGGGACAGTTTGCGGGTTCGATTGTGACTGGCCGTACACGAAACCGGTCTTCGTGCTCAGTAAATCATTGACATCGTTGCCCGATGGATACGAGGGAAAGGCAGAACTGATTACCGGGTCTTTGGGCAATGTAATCGCCACTCTCCACGAGAAGGGGCACCAAGAACTCTACATTGACGGAGGATCGACGATTCAGAGCTTCCTGAAGGAAGACTTGATCGATGAAATGATCATCACTGTCCTTCCTATCCTGCTTGGTGGCGGGGCACGTCTGTTTGGCGAGTTGTCTGATTCGCTTGCGTTTGAACACGTCAAGACAGAAGTGCCGCTGAACTCGATGGTTCAGAATCACTATCGAAGAAGACGGTGAGCGCTTTCCTGTCCACTTGACCCTCTGGTATTCCCGGAAAATTCGGCGGCGGATTTTCGGCAATTCCGTTTCTCAATTGGCTTTCAAGCCCGTGGCAGCCAACCCTGATTTCCAAAAGATTCGAATTTTGCGACAACAGTACCAGCCTCGAAAAACTGCGAGCGTAATAGAAAGCGACAACGCACTATCCGTGGCAGGGGCGATCTGGGGACTTCGGGTTTCTAGGTTCCACAAAGAGTTTTTCAATTGAAAAAAATGCAACGTCGGTGCTTCCGAGTGAAGAACATCGACGTTGCATATTCCTAGATTGTCACTCGACTTCAACGCTGAAAGGAATCAGATGGCAACCAAAGGGGCAGACCCATGCGTCCCAGCCGCCATTGGTGCAAGTGGCAAGTTCACTCGACCAGTTCCAGATATCAGCGGCCAGCTTGTCGTAGCCGTGTTCTGCTCCCTGTCGTTTGGCTCTTGCGATTGCTCGCTCGTACTTCCTCAGATCGAGATCCGTTGTCACTCGATCCTCCCGCCAATCGCTGGCAACCCATTCGGACCATACAACTTCAAGCCACTGGGCAGCTTCTTGATCGCCATTGTTGGCGGCTTCAGCCTTGAGTTGAAGTTGCTCTTCGACCGTTGCGTATGCTTCGTCCGTGTGTGACCGTGACCATGCCATCGTTGTTCTCCGTTTGAGGTCTGTTGTTGATAACAACCAACAAGCGGGTGTTAGCAAATGGAAAAGGGGACCACCGAGCTTGTCGATGGTCCCTCTGGCTTGGTGCGAATTACTCTGGCTTCCAAGAGAAATAATATCTCGGGGAATGAGTGAACATCAGCGATCCACGTTCACCAGTGTCACGCTTGCGAACGATGATGAACGGGGCCATGAATCCGAGAGCGTCGAACTCCTCTTGCATCTCGGAAGTTGTCCAGATTTTGCCGTGCTTGGCTTCAAGCTCAGCCTTGGTGTTGTCCTCTGAATTCAGTTCAGTGACCATTGATTTTCGAATTGCTTCAGTCTGGTCGGCCATTGTTGGCTCCTTGAAAAGTGAAGTGTTGGTTATGCTCTTCAAGCGGGTGTTATTTCTCTCGCTTATCGACACTGGGACCGGCGCTGATGACACGGCAATGCGGTTTCGTCTTTGAGAACGTGGAGTGATTGACGGAATGCTTGGACGTTTTCACACGTCCAGACATTGAGCCCCTGTTCCGTAGTTCGCCCCAACGTGGTGTTCGTGAAAACAATCGTGTACAGCGTGTCGAACACGCTTGTTTCGATTGGGGGCATCTAGTAATCCGAAGGTTCGAGTACGCACGTCGAGCTTCGGTCTGCCTCTGTGATTACCCATAGGGTGTCTGTCTCATTTAGCTTGTAAGAAGACAGAATCCTCTCGTCATTCCAAATGGCTTCATTGTTTAGTTCCTTGTCGCCCTCATCGAGATCGCCAAAATCTCCAGTGACATGCCTTTGCAAAAATTGCATTGGTGTCATCGAATGCTTCTCCATAAGTCGGAGTGCTCCGGGTGTTGCAACGACGCTTCCAAGATTGAATAGCTGTTTGCTCATGTGTGGCTCCGTTGTGTGCGTTAAAGAAAGAGCCAAGGGGATTGCCCTTGGCTCTGATGTTGTTTTTCAAGCGGGTGTTAACCGTAAACAGCAAGCATGGCAGAGCGAACTCGATCCCAGTCACGTTCGTCGCAGTTCTCACGAACAAGTGGCGTGACGTAAGCGGATTGAATGGCGTCAGAATCTCGGCTGGTGAAACTGATGGCTGGAGCCCAACCGAAACCGCAACCGGGAGCACCAATTGATCCCATCGTTTCGGCATCTTCTGCTTGAAGGCCACAGCGTTCGAAAAATTCATCGAACTGTTCACGGTTCAGAATTGCACACCATTTGCGATGCGATCCGTTTTCCCATCGACCTTCCAAGTATCCGTACTCGTATTGGTCGTCGTCTTCGGTCTGGTCCCAAAGCTCCTCGACGTTTAGAGGAGCGTAAAGATCGATGTTTTCGTCTTCGGGACAATCGACGCTGTAGATAATAGAGAATTGCATTTGGAACCTCGTTGTGAATTCGTTTGAAACAACGAACTACAAGCGGGTGTCACAGTTATCTTTTTATTCAGTGAGGTTGATCATGAAAGACGCTGATATTTCGCAAGCGATCTCACGCTTGCTTGTAGCTCTTCAGGAAGTAGTTGAAGTTGCCCCAAGGATTCTTGATGATTCCATTGCCCGAGTTCTGGAAAGGACGAAGGCTGCGAAATCTGAACCGTTGTCAGCAGAGCATGCTACGAGAGGAACGATTGTTTCCAATTCAGAAAAGGCAAAGGCAGTTGAACTTAGGGATGCGTATTTGCTCGGCAAGCTCCCTGACGATGGAAGCCTGTTGATTGGAAATAAGGAAGTTTCGTCACTTCTCAATATTTCTCCCCGCACCTTGTCTCGTCTTGTTGACGAGAAGGCGATGCCCAACCCGATACGACTCGGCAACAAAGTTCAGTGGCGGCTTCGTGAAATTATCGAATGGGTCGAGGCGGATTGCCCTCCACAACGACATTGGAACTATTCCGAAGGCCGTGGGATGAATACTCGAACGAAGAAAGGAGGACGATGATGTCCCGCCAGCAGATACGCCACCATATTAAACCGGACGTTGGCTATCTTCGAGAATGCGGCAAGCTGCTCCTGACAACGGAAGAGATGGCACGGTTCATCCAGCTTCCAAAGCCAGTGGTTCAACAGCTTGTCTATTCAGACCGCATCCCGCTTCCTCTTCACCTCGGCCTTGGGAAGACCGCACGTTGGAGTGTGTTCGGATTGCTCGAATGGACCGAGGCTGGCTGCCCAAGAAGAACAGAATGGATCGAGGCAAGAGGAAGCAGTGGATGGTGTCCAGCCTATCGCTGGGGTCGATGGTGGCAGTAATTAAGCGGGTGTCTGTCCATCAGTTCAGACACTAATCGCCTGTGATCTTCGCTTTTCACGTTGGCGTTCGTGGTGATTGATCACTTCAGAACGCCATTCTGCATTGCCGCCGTATTCGTCAATGGGAACCATGTTCAGATACTTCAAAGGGCAGGAGTAATAGTACGGTCCCATTGATTCGTCCATGTCTTTGTAACCCCATCCAGAATCACGGCGATATTGAATTAAGTCGCAAGTGATCCAGCGTTGCCTTGGTTCGGTATCTTCGCCATTCTTGATGAATCGACGCTCCCAGACGGCCCACAATACGCCGCTGAATCCGCCGCCACGAAAACACTTTGCCAAACATTCGCTTTGAACGATTGTCTCGTCCGATTGTCGCTCCCACGACTCGGTTCGTTCAGCGATCAGTTCCTTACGGGTGATGTCTTGCCTGAAAAGCCAGCCCATTCTTCGGTCTCCCTTTTGAGTGATTTTGTTTGATGCCGATCAAGCGGGTGTTACTCCACATCAACGTGTTCAAACTCGGTGGGAAGAACTCCTGCTTCGGGGGACGGCTATCGCCGTGATAGCGGCATGAGAAAGGGATTTCGGCTCCCTCTTGGGACCAACAAAAAATAATTGACCGAGGCAGGCAGCCTGCTTAAACTTCCAGTTACCTGCTGTGATCGTCTGCTAACGATCTCCGAGCAGCAGGTGTTGTGGCCATCGGCATCCTCTGGGGTGCCGATGGTTTTTTGTGTCCATTGCAAAAGTCGTATTGCTGTTGATGCAAAACAAGCAGGTGTCAAAGGGCGATGACTTCGTATTCGACGGACTCACCTTCAGAAAGCTTGTCGATGGCTGAGAATGCCGCCATCTCTCGTTCGGTGGTCATCCGGCACAAGCTGTTCAGCTTGCTGATAAAGGCAAGCGAGACCGGATGATTGTTGAGATCATCGCCATTCAAGCCACTTTGACGAAGAGCCATCAGATGACGATGGAAGCAGCCAACAATTGCGATTAAGTTAACCGCATCTTGAACGGCATTCGCATCTTGAGCAGCAGATTTGACGGCTGGATTATTGCTGTCAGCAATGGAAGTCGTTTGGTTCATCGTGATCTCCAGAAAGGGATTAAATTGTTCTGGAGATCAAGCGGGTGTTAGCCGAGAGGCAAGTAGTTACCACTGGAATCTGTTGGCCGAGCATGAAGATAGCGACCGGTTGTCGCAATCGAACTGTGACCCAATGTGGCTTGAACCAAGTGGATCGGAGCGCCTCTATCGAGTGCATGTGAACCGTGGCAATGCCGAAACCAGTGACACGAAACGTCCTTGGGAATCCCCGCACGCTTGGTCGCCTTTTTTACAACTCGCCAGACGGCTGATTCGCAAAGATGACCTTTCTTCCGACTACGAAACACGGGCGCATCGAGTGGCGAATCACCACGCAGCGATGTTAGCGCTTCCCAAACGGATTTTGGCATCAAAACGGATCTTGTCTTGTCACGCTTGGCGAACACTGTGATTTGCCCAGTCGAGTCTCGCTTTTGCAAGTGTCGCCACTTCATGGCACAGATTTCAGAAACTCGGAATCCGCCAGCGTAGAATGTCAGCAGGATTGCTCGATTTCGTGGATTGGGTTCCAAAGAGATGATTCGGAGAACTTCCGTTTCGCTAATGATTCGCTCGGATAACTCATCTCTGAAGCCTTGCAATTTCAAGGCTCGTCCAACGTCGAATTGGAGATAGCCCAGTCGGTGTCCAAATGCGAGCAAGCTTTTTACGGCGCTGATGGCACGATGGACCGATGACGGTTTCAATGATTGCCCAAGGTGGTCCGCAAACGCTTGAAGGTCAATCAGCTTCACCGAACGGAGTTGCTTGTTCACATTGTCACTGAATCGATCCACTTCTTTGCGGTAGCCACGTTGGGTGTTCTTGGGCCGACCGTGGAGCCACAGTTCTATCAGTTGGTCATCGTTGTCGGCTTGTTCGATGATCTGACCCGTCGTCGAATCAGACGAACGCAAGATAATATGAGTTGTCGTGCCTAATTCCGAACACTTCTCGGACTGGTTATCGTTCATCTTTCGTACAGCTTTCGTTGGTAAATCGAACAGTTCTAAAACGCACTTCCGCCAGACAACTTGCGGAAGTTGACGGATACCACTTGGACTTCGGCGGCATCCCAAACAGTCACCGGGTAGTTGCGAAACACGAATCAACCAATTCCCGAACGCTTCAAATGTCGGAAAACTGTTCGGAGAACGTCGTTTTCGCCCTCGCTATTGGTGCCCTTCGGGTAACAAGCATCAACCGCTTCGCCGACTTGCTTGGTCGTCAGGCCGCTGAGGCCAAGGGCGTGAAGGCTCTCCAGCAGCCCCGTGTGATCTGCCTTGGAAGCGGGTGTTACCTTCGGCTTCGTCGGAGTTTCGGATCGTTCATAAAACAGGACGTACTCACCGTTGACGCCGATGCCAAGCTCCCTCGCTTTCAAGTTGTCTTCAACCTGACTGGCGTTGAAATACGGTCGTCCATTGGGCAATCGAAGCGGAGCGTGGAACGTCCCTCGTTTGACGTGCCAATAAAACTGGCTGCGACTCATCTTCAGAAGTGAACATTGTCGGCTCACTGTTATTGCAGCTTTGGCCTTGTTTTCATTCATCGTGTTTACGGTCATCGTTCAGTTACCTTGCGGGAATCGGACAGTGGAAGCACAAAAAAAATCAGCCGTTGCTGGCTTTCACATGCTCGTGTCCAGCGGGTGTTAAACAGCGTCCCTTTTCGTTCTTGGTAATCAGTCCCAAACGAATGAAATCGCTTTCGAACATTTCAATGGACTGCCGAGGCAATCCAAGATGCGTGGCCAGTACGTTGAGCCTCACTGCTCCCTGATGTTGCTTCAGCAGGTGAAGATAGCTTTGCTCCACCGGATCGAATCCGAGGGCATCAATGCCTTCCATCTCCAGCATTTCATCAACGTGACTGGTTTCGATGAAATCACATCCACCAGCGGAACAGGATCGTTTGGCTGCCTCCAGCATCCGAACGGCAAGTCTGGGGACGCCACGGCTTCGCTTGGCGAGTTCACGGACTGAGTTTGGATCGATGCCCCAACCAAGTCGCTTGGCTCGTTGTTCGATCAACACGCTCATTTCATCGGTGTCGTAGTGGGAAAGACGGATCAAAATTTGAAACCGATCTCTCGAACTTGTCGTGAGCATGTATTCATGCGTGGTGGCACCGATCAGCGTGAACGGTGGCAGAGTCACTGGCTTTTTGTTGCCACCGAGGAACAGTTTTCGTTCTTCCAAAGCTCGGTAGAGACAAACTTGAACGGACTCGTTCAGTTGATGTATTTCGTCCAAGAACAAGATTTGGCCCGGCGTGTCGAGCATCATCAGCAGCCCTTGCATTTGCCCGATGTTGCTGATGTTCTGAGCGAGTTCAACGTGAACTTCAGTGCAAAGCTCCCGAGCGACCAATTCGCTCAGCATCGTTTTGCCTGTGCCACCGGGGCCGCACATCAAAAGGTGTGGGAAAGAGACGTTCTCTTCGCCATGCTTGCTTCGTTCATGCCAATAGGCATCGAGTGCCGTTTGCAGAACTCGAACGGCTCGGCTTTGCCCCACAACTTGACTGAGGCTGGTGATGATCGGTTCTGTCTCTTTCACGTCATTACTCCGTGGTGGTTGATTTGAATGACAAGCGGGTGTTACTCGTTGCCCATCTCGTGGAAGACATGGAATGCAACCAGAGCCATCACATCTACGGTGGGGCAATCACTTTGCATTAGTCGCCGCCATGCAGCCCCGGTGGCTTTGTTTTTCCTTCCCATCCGTCGCCAAATTTGGAAGGCCATCAGGGCATGGTCCGAACAGTCGAAGAATTCACCGGACGTGGTGCGGGCGGAAAGCTGGTCGGGATCTCGGATGAGCGATAGCAGTGGTTGGAGTTGCTCCCGTTCATCGTTGGTGATCATTGGTGCTTGTGGCATCGTTTGACTCCGTTACAAAAGTTGGATTGAGTGATGCCTTACAAGCGGGTGTTATTACAAAAGTTGGAATGAAAACGGGGCCTCCATGCCCCATCGCCACACACAACAACTAAGCGGCAACTTCATCTGCAAAACCGACTGAAGTGACGGCGATTTCGAGATCCTTGAAGTCGGCGTTTTCTTTATTCCAAACCTTTGCGATGAGGCTTTTGATTGTGTTGTTCATTTGTGTGGTTCCTGTGTGAAAGTGATTGATTAACTGGCTTACAAGCGGGTGTTAGTTTTCGCTCGACGTGACCTGTGGAATGACAAATGGTTCAGTCTTCAGCAGAGATTGAATTTCGTCTGGCTGGACTTGATCTGCTCGAAAGGGAAGTTTCAGCATTCGCCCCTCTTTCATCTCGCAGAGCAAAAGCAGCATGTACTGGCTGGCGATTTCATGCGGCATGGGCCATCGGAAGTGAAAGTAAGAACTGGCAATTGCACAGGCCCAAACCCAAGTCAAATGCCACGCATCGCCCTTTGGTCGAACGCCGTATCGCCAAAGATGTGAACGGACTTCCTTGACTCGTCGTCGGCTGGGGCATCCGGGAAGGTATCTGTCATCAGCCATAATTTGCGATCTTGGAAACTTGGAATTTAGAAAGACCAAACGGGGACACCGAAGATGATCAACATTGACTTCAGGGCTTCGCAGTTGACAGCAGATTTCCACGGCTCACTGGCCAGAGTTATTGCGGTGGTTCACGCTGCCCGTTGAAGTGCCGAAGCTGAGTCGTCTTGCGATCATCAACGGTGTTCCGAGTGGCTGTCCCGATCAGGACCGACCCACAAGCGGGTGTTAGAAGAAATGGCAGGTGGAATCGGATTCCACCTGCCATTACAAAAGTTGGATTAAGCGGTTGCTTCCGCTGGTTCAGGCGTTCGCACAAACGACAGCAAGTAGTCGTTTGCCTTACTGGCCTGCGAACAAGCTCGAAAGATTGCTCGATTGTCGTCTTTCAACGCTTTGAGCCAGCTTTTCAGGTAAGCGCCCGACTTGTCCATTCGTTCGCTGTTTGGGATTCCCAATTCAGCAGCGAGATAACAAGCGGAAATTTCGGCGATCAACTCACCAGCGGCGTATCCTTCGCCTTTTCGGTCCCAGTTCAATCGATGTTCTGGTTCGGTCCAGTGCGTCAACTCATGAAACGCCGTTTCGTAGTAGTCAGCCGGTGAGTGAAATGATTCCTTCGTTGGCATCATGATGAAATCACCATCGGGGACGTAACAAGCACGATTACCGGTTCGGATATTCGCACCAGTAGCGGTGATCAATTCATCGCCAGCTTCGAAGTTTTCGAACAGCTTGTTCGGTTCTGGCTGTTGTGGACGAAGATGGTCAAAGTCACCTTCAACTTGATCCAAGCTGAAAACCGTGTAGCTCTTCAGAATCCAAAATTTGTCTTCCTTGTCTGTCCCGTCATCGGCACGTTTCTTTTTCGTGACAGGAGCCGTGAAGCAGATTGTGGTTCCCCATTTGCCGGGCTTCACATTGTCGGGACGTTTTTTGACGCTTCCGCCAGCTTGCTTCCATTGGTTGAACGTCGCCCAAATTGATGACGTGAATCCATGACGCTGTGAAGCGAGTTCCAAGACAAGCGGATTTACGCCGCTGTAAGGCTTCCCTGAAACCAGATTGCGGTGAGGACCAGCGTTGGTCGTACTCCATGGCTTTCGCCACGGGGGAAGATTTCCTGATTCCAAAGCGTTAATAATCTGTTCGGTGATCTCGCTTCGCAGTTGTTCAGTTTTGCTTGCCATCGTTTTCTCCTTGTGGGTTGAAATAACGATGAGCAAGCGGGTGTTAGTAATCGTTTGAGTGGGAAGTGGTGGCGTGAATCACTGGTTAATAACGGTCTACTTTCACCCTCTCTTCTTCCACGGCATCACCAGCGACATCAACAAAAAAGAACCGAGGGTCCACGAGGTCCAAGCAAAATGGCGTTTCTGCTTCCTTTCCCATATTTGCATTTACCAAATTTCAAATTTCCATATGAATTAGTGATTTGCTTGGACCTCTTGGACCCAACCTGCAAAACATGCTTAAAACGCTGGAAAAACGCATGAAAAAGGGTCCAAGCAAAACTGATTTTGCTTGGACCCTGCATGGACCTACTTGGACCTAATTTCCATTCAATCATGCACCAAGGCGTCTGTTGATGATGTCGGTGCGTGCCTCGGGGGTCAGATTGAGGCCGGTGTAGTGGCGTTCACGACGACCCTCGATGTTCTTTCGAACGTCACCGACCCTTGAAGGTGCCCAAACACCGTTTCTAAATGACAAAAACAACTTTGGGAACGAGACCATGCGGCGGGGCACCTGCGATGGAATGGCCGAGAAAAATCGGCAAGAATGAGGACCGTTTACGACTATCGAACTTCAGAGAGAAAACGTATGGATTGGGATAACGTCTTTCAGCATGTCGCCAAAGAAGTTCCGGCAACTGAGGATGATATTGCCTACCTACAAGTATCCGTGCTTGCGCCGTTGACGAAAAGCGAGATTGCCGAGATTAACTCACAGCAGCAGAACCCGTTTGCGGTTGGCGACCCATTACACGACAAATACCAGTCATTCGATCCGTCGCAATGGTACATTCCCCGGCGACAGTTTCCAGATGCGTTCGTTGAGTTTCTTCGTTGGTCAAACGGAGGCAACTTTTTCAGGGGCGAACGTGAATTTGGCATATTCGGTATTAAGTCACTCAGGGAATACCTGCTTGGCTACCAGATACCCGAGTACATGCCCGGTGCTGTACCCTTCGCTTTCGACGGCTGTGGAGGCTTTTATCTATTCGACATGAGAGAAGCGATGGTAGACGGCGAATACCCTATCGTAATGGCGCACAGTGGAAGTCTGGGCTGGGACGAAGACGATCAGGTTAGGCTTGCAGACACATTTTTCGAATCCATCGCCGGTTGTTAAACCGCTGCTGAAACCATGACAGAGCAACACATCCCAACCGACGAACATTTCGAACTGGTCAAGGATCATGCCGAGTGGACTTCTGGCGATGGCGTTCATTTCAATGGACAAGGCAATGAAGCACTGGCGAAGCAGGTGGCGGAAAGCGTCTTGGAGAATCTTTCGACCGCTCCATAGCTCTCCGCAATTTGGTACAGGTTTTATACGGCGACAAATAGGAAGACCGTTCTCCACTAGCCCGGAAGAGTGCGAAGTCCAAGACACTTCGCCCGTATCCAACGAAATCCCGTAGCACCCGTATCGCAGAGAGCCTATGTGCTGTCGCCTACGCTCATTGGCCACGATCACACCGTCTACGATATCGACGATTTCATCGGGGTGGAGATTGTGTTCCCAATGGACTAATCCAGCCTGACGATCCAGACAGAACCACTGGCCGACCACTTTGTCCGTGAGCAAACGAACGTGGCCGTACCACCGGATTAGCGGTTGTTTCGCTTGGAATTCCCAAATAGGCGTCTCATTCAACATCAGCGTTGTCGCTTGGCTGAGTTTCAGCCGAGGTGTGTTGTGTTCGTCGATAGTACATCAACTCTCTATTTGCTCGTCCGATTAGCAGCCCATCGCCATCCACATCATCGATCCTGCACTCGCTGTGTTTTTCGCCATCGAGCGGGAAGTCTTGAACCACCTCACCTGTTTTGATGGATAGCGTCACAAAGTGCCACCGGGTCGGGTTCGGTAACGCATAGTGCTCCTTCGTTGGATGCGGTTTCGAATTAGCCTCATCAGAAACAAGCATGTAGATGAATGGCGGAACGAGTCGGTACGAGCCGATGTGGCGGCCAAGATGGTTGATGGAAAATGTCCAAAGCGGTTTTCCAGATTCGGACTCGGCGGCGATCTCCAGTGTCCCTCGCTGCCATCCTTCCGCATCCTGTGCGTGTCGAAGAAAGAGATTATCCATCACTTTCACCCTTGGATGATGGCGTTCCACACCGCTGCCAGCAAACTGCGACCCGATTGACAATGGCTTCTCATAAGATCGAACGTCTTCGGAGTCCATTTTGTAAACCAGCTTTCCCGATGTCACGTCGAGTACCCGTCCACTGTTGCAGTAAACCTTGCCGTCTTTGACGTAGTGCGGTGTGTCCCTCAACTCGTTGGTAAAGCCGGGAACGTAATCCAGCAGTCGAACGATACGGCCCCAAATACCAGAACCGTGAGAGGTCCAAAGTAGCCGCCCGCTTTCCATAGAAATTCCGTAACAGCCAAAGTCTGCCGTCCATGGCCCATCCGACCTCATCTCGCTGGCGACAATGATCCCTGAATCAAAACCACAGATGGTATTTGGACGCAACAATCTGGCCTGCCAATCCCGTTTCCCTGTCGTCCGATCTGCGCAGAACCATTGGCCAACAACTTTATCCGGCAGGAGATGAACGTGGCCGTACCACTTCGTGAGTGGCTTCTTGGTGTTGAACGTCCACAATGGAATGGATTCAATCATCGGGATTGATCCGGGGTTCGTTTAGTCTCTCCGGGATTGGCCGAAGCAACTGATCATTTCCAAGCTGGACTTCAATCCGATGCCGGATGTATTCGTCGTGGTGGCTTCTGGCGATGGCAATAGCCTGATTCACCAATGGCTTCAACTCGTCAGGATAAGCATTCTCATCCAGCTTGAGGGAAGGGATGATTTGTCGCCGAACATTCAGGTCTTGATTGGAAACGAAGATTCTGAGGTAACAGCATCTCTTCCGTTCCCATACGTCGTTGAGAGCCTGATACGCCTTTCTGGACTCGGGCGTTGCATGTTCCAGTGTGTAGGCTGGGACGTTTCCCGAAAATACGATCTGCATGTTTGCCCAGTATAAGGCAGCAACGGCACCAGCTATGGACACGTCGCAGTTACCTTCAACGACATCGAGCAGATACTCGTTAACTCGACGATGGCCAAAGGAGTCAACACACGGTTGAACGAACTGACGATTTTTACTGGCATTTGTTTCCCTAATTGCGGCATCGAGGAATGGATTTAATAATCGTTTTGGAACCGGGTATCGCTGAAATACGGCTGTGACGAACCATTTCGTTTCTTCCTCCCTCAAACCATCAATCAGCCAACGCCAATCTGAGTCGACTGCGTTCTTCAGTAGTTGCCTCGCTTGTTGAACCGCTGATTGCCTGTCGCCTGTTGCGAACTTCTCAGCAATTTGGCTCCATGGACATGTCATCGTTTGCTCTTTTGCATTCACTCGGGTTGGCTTTGCCGCAGAGTTTCCAAGAATTCAGTCGCAAATCCATCGGCCATTTCCAACACGACTTTAGCGGATGTAAACTTGACCTTTGTGACAACTTCCCGCCCCTGCTTGATGATAGTGTGTTGTGTGCTCTGCACACCGACAAAGGCGTAGTCACGGATCGCCCTGTTGGTAAATAAATCAACGACAACGCCTCCACTCATTCCTGCTAGTGTCTCTGTATCCTCTGCTTCTGGCCTAGCATGAAAATTGACGCCATCTTCAGTGGTTGAATCAATCAGTCCCGCCAACTTAAATGGCAATGCCCCCAGTGATGTTCTGTATCTTGGACGGAGGCGGTTGTTTTCAATCGTCACGAAGACTTCTTCATCATGTACCCTTGCACCATCTGCACCATATCCAACCAGAATCCGCTTGGCCCGTTTGGCATTCGGAGGCCCAAGACAGTCTCGATTTACAAGGCTCAATCCCGCAGTATGTAGTTCGTTTACAAGATCAGGTGCAATGCACATGAAACCAACGTCACAATCTAATGATGTGCTGTACTTCGCTAGTGCAAGATCGGATTCGAACAGCGAGAGTTCCGCAACGCTTTTGGGGCCTGATGGAACTACAATGCTTACACCGATAAGACGATCTTTCTGTTGAAGCTCGTCGATTCTTTGCATCACATGGCCAGCAGTGACAAGCACAAAGAGCCCCTGTGATTTGATTACAAAGCCAGACCCAATCTCGAAGTTCGGTCTCTTGTCTCCATTAGACTCAGCGAAAACGATCCCGCAGACTCGATTCCTCATGTATGACTTGAAGCCGTCTATGAACTCGGCAAGCGATGCAGGATTCGTCACTTTGAAAGTCGCCAATCGCTCACACGCTTCCAGCATCGCCTTCAGTGGCTCTGGAGCAGCCAAGCGGTGATCATCACCGACTTCAATGAGCGTGTCCTTTGGCAAGCCACTGTTGGCGATAAGTTCCTCAGAATCGGCAAACGGGATCACGTCATCTTGGGGTGAATGCAGGATAACCGAGTTTGGCTTGAGCGTTGTTGCCGTACCCCAGTTCTTCCATGCTGGGCAAAGCAAAACGAGCGGTGTGTTTTTTGAATCGATATTCATGGCGACTGCACCACCACGGGAAGAGCCAACGATCACATCTGGCTGATGCTGGTCAAATTCGGCTTGTGCAGTGCGGACGGCAAGATCGAAGTCGTCATTGTCCAGTGCAGGGTTGTTGACTTCGTGCCCAGCGTTTTTCAGGTATGACGGTTTGACGCCGCCGACGACACTGTGCCAGCCGTGAAGAAAAAGGATTTTCATTGGAAGCTGATCTATATCGAGGTGTACTCGCAAACAGAAACGAACAAGCAATGACTGTTCAGGTCAAGCTAAAGTCGGGCAGATTGCGATATTCGCTCAGATGAACTTCGCCAGCCGGATACAAGTTGACGACCATTCGTCTGAACGATCCATCTGGCTTGAAAATATCGAAGCCTTGGTCAAAGTTAATGCAGATGGATTCCGTTTGCAGCATTCTGCAATGGCTAATTCTGGAATCATCCTCTTTAAAGAAAAAATTTATCGGGATGCCTAATTCGTCTTGCAGGCGTTGGACCAGTTCCTTTTTTACGATGTAATACGACTCGCTTGGCTTCTTTTTTCGATAGTGCGATTTATCAACGACGGTGTAGATCTCGGCACTAAGATTTTCTCTGCCGAAGTGCGACCCATCTCTCCATAATTTCAGAATGCGACGGATTCCGTCTCGGAAGCGGCTGGTCCCAGTCCCCTTGCCGATCATTGCGTCGTAGAAACGAAGCTGCTTGGAAAACTTCGTTGCCTGAACGATAGTTTTGTCAAACACTTCAGGTCGAAGAGTATCTAGTGGGGGCAGATGCGCTTCAGAAAAATGCCTGCGTCGTGCTTCAGCATCACTTTGAATGTACTCACTGGTTGGCACCACCGAGCTTCCCCGTGCCATCATTGCAAATTTCGCAGCTTCTTCCGGCGATGAGACAATCAACGTATCCGAGCGACACTTGATCGCAAGAGTTGCGACCATTTCCTCTTCTGACCTACCGTTTTCAAACTTGGGACGGCATGTCACAAACCGCACAATTTTACGCTCTCTTTTCTGCTTCAATAATTCTTCGAACAGAATGTGCGTCTTTTTACCCTTCCCAGTTCCAGCAAGAGCCTCAACCTTGTCGCATAGCTGGTCGTACAATTTCTTGTCTGCATCAACGAGCACAATGCCATTGGTCGCAATTCCCATAAGGAGAATTTCAACATTAAGGTGGTAAGCAGAATCGCTAAAATGTTCTGAATCAAACATCTCGGGACTCAGCACGTTCGATATCAACATAACTGGCTTTACCTCAACTCTCGAAGACGTTCAGGAAAAAAGCCACCGGGGAAATCGTCCATGAAGTCACCGTCTTCATCGAGCCGCAGCTGCGTTACCGTAGAACCATTTTCGCCTCGACTGACGTAAAGAATAGAGATGTCTTCGGGAGCGATCTGCTTCTCCCGAACTCGCCTTTGAAGCCGAAGAGCTAAATGTTCGCTGTGAGTTTCGATGAGAAACTGATTGCGGCGTGGTTCCTTAGTTGCTTCGATTAGGAGATCGCCAAGGTCGGCCTGTAGCCTTGGATGAATGTGTACCTCTGGCTGTTCAATCGAAATGATTTGATCACTGGCAGCAAGGCTTTGAACAATCAATGGCAGGATTTGGCTGATTCCGAAACCCACATCAGAAAGGCCAACTTCAACACCGTTCTTGCGACGGGTATCCAGTAATCGCAATTCAAACAAGTCCGAACCCGGATTTCCAAGAGAACGGGCTCTCAGTTCGTAACCGATATCAAGACGTTTCAGCCACTCATTGGCTTCGTCACGAACGTCGTCTTTGCGGAAGATCAAATCGGGAAGGGACTGTCCTTCGAATCCGACATCCTGCGGCGTTGTTCCTGAAAAAACGTACCAGCGTGACGGAGACTTGCGGAAAGGACCAAGAGGAAAAAGATTTGCCAATGTCTGGTCAATCTGGCGACCTGCAAATATTGTTGCGTTCCCAAGATCAACCATACAATCCTGACCAATACGGGACTCTCTTTGGCCCTCAAGTAGGATTCCATTCAGGTTAAAATGACTTTCTGGAAACTGCGCTCCAATAGGAATGAATCCATCAAGTGCGACGTATTGGCCAAGCTGTTGTTCCGCCATCCGTAGACGATATGAGTCAGGTGTTAATTCATCAGTGAGGTACGCAACAAACTCCTTAATCTTCTGGCTTGCAGGACTTCCTGACCGCTCTACTTCAACCTGCTCTTCTTCATACTCGTCGATGTTTTTGGACTTTGGCTGGTCCAACGACCCAGAGTCAAGAAGTTCTTTAAGATAACGAATCAGACGCTCTTTCTCTTGCGTAATGCGATTGAATGCCGACGCCCAATACGAGGAATCGGCATTTGAGGAGACGCACTTGACCGCTCGCAGATTTGCCTGATTACGATGTCTATTCAAACGGGCAGGCCCATACGCAAGCCGTCGCATCTCACGAGGCAAGTCAACTTTTTGATATGTCGCTATTGGCTGCTGTTCACCACCATTGCATAGATGTAACTCGTCCAAGCTGATTTCGTCTTTTGCTGATTTCCGGGAGAACATCAGTTCAAGTCCCACCGAATCAAAATCTCGACTGTACCGCCCCATCATCCCACTGAGTCTTCTCCTGTCGGGAATTGTTTCTATCCGTATCCGTAACTGTCTTTCTTCGTCATGATCAAACAGCATCTCATGGAAGCTGCCTAAATCGGTCAGTCCACTTTCCGCTCTTGGCAGTAACAATGCGTCAGCATCCCGACTCTCTCTTGATTGCTTGAGAAGATTGAGCGACTGGAGAATGCTGCTCTTTCCAGAACTGTTCTGGCCAAAGATCAGCGTGATCGGTGCAAGCGGGATCGTTGTCCGCTGGCCGAACGCCTTGAAGTTTTCGAGTTCGATAGATTTCAACATGCTTTGATTTTCACTGAATGAATCTGAATGTTGCGTGGTCTTTAGCCACCACAAATGCCACAGGGCTTTCCATCATTGGGAGCACACACTCGCCCCCGTTTCGTGTTCTTAAAATATTCGCAGTTCTGGTTATGTCTCGTGTTCGATGACGAGTTCAACCAGAACATCGTTGCAGGTGGATCATTAGATGTTCGCTGGCGTGTTCTGTATTCCCACGGTGCCAGCGGATTTGGATCAGCCCAAAGCCCTCGTTTGGCTTCCCTTGCTTCGTCTTCTAGCTTCGCCAGCCGTTCTTCGTCATTGTAATTTTTGTAATGCCATGCCCAACCATCTTCGATCATCTTGGCGTTGATGTCGACGCTGCCAACCATGATGACGCCAAGAGTTCGACCGTAGCGGTCTTCACCGGTCTTTTTGACAACCACATTTTTGCCGAAGACCATTTTGGAAAGTGCTTGCTTCGACCTCGTTCCAAAACTTTGCTTGGACTCAGGAGCATCGATTCCTTCGAGCCGCACTTTGACTGGTTCTCGGTTAACCAAGACGGCGATGGTGTCGCCATCGGTGACGCCTATAACTTTCCCGGTGAGTTCTTCAAGAACCCGTGGCGGTGAGGCAAGTGTGAAAGCCGCCAAGATTAGGACAGAGAAGATTGATGCCACGGTTTTCATTTCGTTTCCTTCTCTATTGCCAATCGTACACACGTTTCCAACATCGCCTTATGTGGCTCTGGATCGGCCAAGCGGTGATCATCCCCGTCTTCGATCAGCGTTTCCGTTGGCAAGCCACTGTCGATCACAAGTTCTTCAGAGTCGGCAAACGGGATCACGTCATCTTGGCGTCATTCGTCCCGTAAAATTTTGTCCCCCGCATGATTCTCAGCGGAGGACAAGTTTGGTAAGGTTTAATCATGATTAACCATGTTCCGACATGTCGGAGGGAACGTCAAGTGACCAAATTAAGCGACTATCTGCGAGTTTCAGAGGCGGCTGAGTATTTGGGCATCAGTCCAAACACTCTTCGCAACTGGGAACGAGCAGGCAAAATCGAGGCTCACCGAAATCCGGTGAACTCGTATCGGCTGTTCAAGAAGGAAGAACTGGATGCGTTGTTGAAACAGGTGCAGGAACCTGATGAACCGAAAGATAACCGACCAAGAAAGTCCAAGTAGCAAGTGATTGCAGAGGCCCCATTGCGTTATCGAGCAGACATCACGGCTGGCTCTCTCAAGGTTGCTGAGAGTCGGGTCATCGCCGACTTGCTGTTGAAGCAAGCCGATGATGCTGCGTGGAAGGCTGCGCTAGGGGAAAACAATCTTTTGCAAACTCGCAGTCCTGCAACCTCCCGACGACTGGCCCGTTTAATTCGCAACCGTCTGGAAACAATGTCCCCTGAACTTTGGAAACTTGTCAGTGACGGCAACTCCACGGTTTCCACTCATGCCTGTCTGGCGGCTGCCGTCAAACACAGTGCCCTGTTGGCGGACTTTTTTGGGCTGGTTCTTAAGGAGCAATATCGAGTTTTTGCAGAAAAATTGCCTTCAACGGTGTGGGGTGATTTCGTTGCTGACTGTCAAAGTCGTGATCCCGAACTTCCCGATTGGAGTGAGTCCACCATCAAACGGTTGAAGTCATCGGTATTCCAAATTTTGCAACAGGCTGGATACATCGACAGCACCAAATCGTTACGACTTCAAACGGTTCACATCGCCGATGAAGTGGTGCGTTACCTAAAGAACCATGATGAAGGCAACGTCCTGCGTTGTATCGAGGTGGCACCATGAGTGATCGATTGACAGAACGACTGAACGCCATTCTGCCGAAGATCACTTCGCCAGATTTTCTGAGCGGCCAAGGGATCGGCAATGAGATTCCCTTTTACGTCTTCGATTATCCACCGGAAGACGAACTGAGAATCAGGGAGCATTTGGCATTTCTGCAAGACAAACTCCCCAAGCAGGCTCCTGATCTGAAGTTTGTTCACGTCAACTTGTTCGATTTTATGATCGACTACATCAAGGGACGTGGCTACTTCGAAAAGTCATTGGAAAAAGAGCGACAACTGGGAAGTGCCAAAGCGATCAAGTCCATCAAATCGATTGCCAGTGCAGAAAAACTCGCTGATCATTTTTACAACGAGGTCATGAGTGGACAGCCCGATTTGGTGCTGGTGTCCGGTGTGGGTTCATCGTATCCGATTATTCGCACCCACGAACTCTTAAACAACCTGCACAAACACATGGGGCTTGTGCCTCTCGTGATGTTCTACCCCGGCGTGTACGACAAGATCACGCTCAAATTGTTTGGCAAAGCCAGTCTGGCTTTTGATTCGTCGTCCACTGACCGAAAGCGGAAAGCCCGCTATTACCGAGCCTTTCGTTTGATCGACTGAGAAGCATAACCATGAGAATCAGTGAACTATTCAAAAAAGAAATTGGTCGGCCCATCAATGGAGTCGTCAAAGCGGATCAATTGGATGAAGAATCCATCTGGCAAGAGCTTGATGAATTCGTAGTCACCAAGGAACTCGATGGGCACCTTCGAAAGTTCTTTGAACGCTACTGCGAAGCCATTGACACCCCCAATGATCCCAATATTTCAGGGAAGATTGGCGTTTGGGTTTCCGGCTTCTTTGGCTCCGGTAAATCGCACTTCATCAAAGTGTTGTCCCACCTGCTGGCCAACAAAGAGCATGTCCACGATGGGCAAGTGAAAAGAGCCGTTGATTTTTTCAATGATAAAATCGCCGATGCCATGATCCTTGGCGACATCAAGCGTGCGGTTGCTTCCGACACGGATGTTATCCTCTTCAACATCGACAGCAAAGCCGACAGCAGTTCTGGTCGTGATGCGATCCTTGCCGTTTTCCTCAAAGTGCTTAACGAAAAGCTGGGCTACAGCCCCGATCACGCTCACATCGCCCACATGGAGCGATATCTCGATGAGAAAGGCAAATACGACGAGTTTCAGAACATTTACAAAACGCTCACCAACACTGAATGGAAGGATGAGCGTGATGCCTATGAATTCAACCGGGATGAAGTTGTTGAGGCTCTGTCCAAAACACTTGGGCAAAGTGAAGAGTCGTGTGCCAAATGGGTTGATACTGGCGATGCCACCTTCAGCCTGACCATCGAAAACTTTGCTAAATGGACTAAGGAATATCTCGATAAATGTGGGCCAGTACACCGGGTCATCTTCTTGGTGGACGAAGTTGGGCAGTTCATTGGTTCCGATACCGCTTTGATGCTCAACCTGCAAACCATCACCGAACAGCTTGGGACAGTTTGCAATGGCCGTGCTTGGGTAGTGGTGACATCACAGGAAGATATCGATGCGGTTCTGGGGGAAATGCGAACCAGCCGTGAAAATGATTTCTCAAAGATTCAGGGCCGTTTCAAAACTCGACTTTCCCTCTCCAGTGCCAACGTCGATGAGGTCATTCAGGAACGATTGCTTCGCAAGCACGATTCTGTCCGACCTGATTTAGAAAAGCTGTACAAGGAAAAGGGAGACATCCTCAAGAACCAGCTTTCTTTCCGTGAGGTGGGGACCACATACAAGCAGTTCAAAGAGACAGACGATTTCGTCCACACTTATCCGTTTGCTCCATACCAGTTCAAGCTGCTGCAACGCATTTTTGAATCGATCCGTAAAGCTGGGGCAACGGGTCTGCACTTGGCACAAGGTGAACGGTCACTGTTGGATGCGTTTCAACATGCGGCTAAAACCATTGCTGATAAAGACGTTGGCGTTCTGGTTCCGCTCTACATGTTTTATCCGTCGATTGAAAGTTTCCTTGATACAACGATCAAGCGAACCATCGATCATGCTAAAGAAAATGATAGCCTTGAGCCATTCGACATCAATGTATTGCAGGTGCTCTTTCTGATTCGTTACGTCGATGAAATGAAGGGTAATGTGGATAACCTCGTTACCCTTTGCCTCGATCAAATCGATGCTGACAGATTGGCGATCAAAAGGAAGATTGAAGAAAGTCTTGCCCGTTTGGAGAAGGATTCACTCGTTAGTCGAAGTGGTGATCTTTATTACTTCCTGACCAATGAAGAACGTGACATCAATCAGGAAATCAAAAAGGAAATTATTTCCAGCGCTGATGAAGCGAAATTGTTGGGTGACATCATCTTCCTTGATGTTCTGAAGGATCAGAAAAAACACCGCTACTCAGCCACCAAGAAAGACATCCCTTTCAACCGTGTTTGTGACCAGCATCCAATTGGTCGCAGTACCGAAGGGGCCATGACCTACGCCGTGGTCAGTCCACTGGATGATGATTTTGGTTCCTACAGCGATCAAAAGTGCATCCTGTCCAGCAGCAGCGATAATGGCAAAGCTCTTGTCAGGCTGGAGGATAAGGAAGCTCTTGGCCGTGAACTGAAGACTTATCTTCGTACCGACAAATACCTGAAAACCAAAGACGATAGCACTTCCGCCCCAACGACACGCCGTATTCACAAGGATCTGGCTGCGGAGAATCAACAGCGGCGTAATCTGCTGGCCAACATGCTCAGTGACATGCTAGTGGAGGCAGGCTATTTTGTGGCAGGTGAGAAACTGGATATTAGCGCCAGTGGCCCCATCACGGCCATGGAAGAGGCTCTTGAATACCTGATCGAGAATACGTTCACCAAGCTCAGCTACCTGAAATGCTTGAACGATAATCCGACCAAGGAAATGACGGCGATCCTGAAGAGTGATGATACTGCCCAGCAGACTCTTCAAATGGATCTGCCTGAAAACAACCCACAGGCATTGGAGGAAGTACGCCGTTACATCGATCTGGCTTACGGTCGAGATCGAGAGATCGTCATGTACGACCTTTGTTATGGTCGGTTTTCTGATCGTCCCTACGGCTGGCCAGAAATGGAAACGGCCATCCTGCTGGTTCGATTGTATGCAGCCGGTGAGATCCTCTTTATGCGTGGTGGAGACGCCATCAAGCATGATGACCTTCCTTCATCGCTAACCGATCCGAAAAACTGGCGAAAGATCACCATTGTTCAAAAGGTGACTGCTAAGCCAGAGGTTGTGAAGAAGGCCCGTGAACTTGGGAAAGATGTTTTCCACGAAATGGGACCGGAAACCGAAGATGGACTTTTCGCTTTTCTTCGCAAGAAACTGGAGCATCAACGGTCATGCCTTGGTCGTTACGCCGAACTTGCTGCCGATGGACGTTACCCCGGCAAAGAAACGATCAGCGACTCTTTGTCGATCATCAAATCTCTGCTGATGGTGGATGAAAGCAACAAGTTCTTGGAGCGGTTTAACGAGAACAAGGATGGGCTTCTACAGCTTTCAGATGACTTCCACGATCTGGAACATTTTTATGAAAGCCAGAAGCCAACTTGGGACAAGATGCTCAAGGCCGAACAGCAGTTTAGCCTCAATCAAAGTCAGCTATCACAGGACGATGACGCCAAGAAGGCATTGGATCGGATCAAGGCTATTCGAACTGCTGCGGAACCTTATGGCATGATCCATGAGGTCGATCCATTGATCACGGTGATTCAAAAGGTCAACGACAAACTGGTCAGTGAGCAAAGGGCCAATTCCCTCCAAGTGATCGAATCACAAATTGAAGCGATCAAGTCTGAACTCAAAGTAGCGGGTGACGATCCTGCCTTAACTTCGTCGTGTTTGAAACCGCTGGAGTCACTCAAGAGCCAAGTGACCGGGCAAACCAGTTTGGCGCACATCACTCAGGCTGAAACTGATGCCGTCAACCTGAAGGATTCGGCCATCGGAAAGGTCGGACAATATCTGGCTAAGAAAGCGGAAGAGACCAAGGGTGACGATCCTGAACCACCGCCCAAGTTCAAAAAGCCCAAAGTTGTTCAACCAAAGACGCTGATCACGAAGAGTTACTTGGAATCACAAGCAGATATCGATGAGTTCCTTTCTGCGCTGCGGAAAGAACTTGAGGCAGCCATCAGCAACGACGAACGAATTGAGATCAGGTAGGGCAATCAGAATATGTATAAACCCGGTGGAACCATCAAAGAGACTCTCGAATCGATTCAGCAAAACAAATTTGTTTTGCCTGCAATCCAGCGTGAGTTCGTTTGGAAACCTGAGCAGATAGCTCGCCTGTTTGACAGTCTCATGCAGGGATATCCGTTCGGAACCTTTCTCTACTGGAAGGTCGATAAGTCGAACAGCAGCAAATACAAATTTTACAGTTTTGTTTGCAACTACCATGAACGAGACGCACCACACTGCCCCCAATTGCCAGTTTTTTACGATACCGACTTAACTGCGGTGCTTGATGGTCAACAGAGACTCACCGCACTCAACATTGGCCTTTGCGGTTCAATGGCATGGAAACTTCCCGGAAAGTGGAAGAACAACCCCAATGCCTATCCACTTCGTCACCTTTATCTTGATCTGCTTGCGAAGCATGGAGATGTTGATGACGCCGGTGAAAAATATCGGTTTGAGTTTCTAACCGAAGAAAGAGCAACTGCGGATAAACCGGAAGAATGCTGGTTCAAGGTCAGCGAGATCCTTGGGATGCAGAGTGGACCCTCGATGCTCCTTTGGCTTAACGAACGGCTTCCGCAGGAGAAAACCAATCAAGCATTCACGACCCTCGATCAGCTTTTTCAGGTAATTCACAACAAGAACCTTCTTTCGTACTACGAAGAGGCCAGCCAAGACTTAGAGAAAGTGCTCAACATTTTCATCCGCATGAATAGCGGTGGCACGGTCCTCTCGTACTCTGACCTATTGTTATCAATTGCAGTGGCTCAGTGGACGGGAGATGCCCGTAAAGAAATTCACACACTGGTTGATGAACTCAACAATACCGGCGATGGATTCACTTTAACAAAAGATCTTGTCCTGAAAGCGGGATTGATGCTTGCCGACATCGGAAGCGTCGGTTTCAAGGTAGAGAACTTTAATCGTGAAAATATGGAGATCCTTGAACAGCGTTGGCCCGAGGTGAAGAAGTCTCTGAAGGTTGCGGTGCAACTTTTGGCAAGTTTCGGCTTTACGGAGAAGACGCTACGAGCCGACAGTGCCTTGCTACCCATCGCTTACTACATTAACCATCGAAAGCTCGACACCAAGTACTTAACCCAAAGCAAGTTCAAAGAGGATCGAGAGTCGATTCACAAATGGCTTATTCGGAGTCTGCTAAAGGCGTCAGGGATTTGGGGCAGCGGACTCGACACCCTGCTTACGGCCCTTAGAGAGACAATTACTACTCACGGCGATGAAGAGTTCCCAGTTGGCAAGCTGCAAGAAGTTATGGCCAAGCGGGGCAAATCACTTCAATTTGGTGAAGAAGAGATCGACGAACTGGTTGAGATGCAGTACGGCGATAAACGGATGTTTGCCCTGCTGTCACTTCTTTTCCCTTTTGTGGACGTAACCAATCACCATTTCCATGTCGATCATGTTTTCCCCAAGTCTCGATTCACAAAGCCACGCTTGAAGAAAGCTGGAGTTACCGAAGCCGATTGGGACGAATTCAAAGAGATGGCCAACAGCCTTCCCAATCTCCAGTTATTGGAGGGTGGTGAAAACATCGAGAAACAAGCTGCCATGCCTGCACTGTGGATGAGTGACACGCTCACTGCCACACAGCGAACAAATTATTGTGACAACCATCTTCTAGGAACCGTGCCCGAAATTTTGGTGGACTTTCGTGAGTTCTACGACTCACGAGCCGCAGCACTTCGGCAACGAATCATCAGTCTGATTGGCGTGGCAAAGGAAGAGGCAGAATAACGATGGAAACGAAACACCTGAAGAAGTACGCTCCTGAAGCCCGTCGTGAGTTCATCACTGCCGTAAAGAATAAAGCGGCGGTGTATGGGCTATTGCCGAAGCAAATTCTTCCGATGAAGGAAGAGGGTGATGTCGTCATCATTGGGGATCGTCCATTCCCAAGGTCGGTTGCCAAACAGCGGAAAGAACTGGAGGACCGGATTAAGCGGGATGGCTTCCAACAGTTCATCGAAGCAGTTGCCTACACATGGTTCAACCGGTTTGTTGCCATTCGTTACATGGAGCTTCACGGTTATCTTGACCATGGCTATCGGGTGCTCAGCCATCCTGAAGGAAAATCTGCTCCAGAGATTCTGGAGAATGCGGAACGGATCGAATTGCCCGGTTTGAACCGTGATTCGGTCGTGGATCTGAAGCTGGATGGTGGCAAAGACGAGCAGCTTTATCAGATGTTGCTGCTGGCCCAGTGTAATGCGCTGCACAAGGCAATGCCTTTTTTGTTTGAATCGATCAAGGACGGCACTGAACTTCTTCTGCCTGACAACCTGCTGCATACCGATTCGTTGGTGCGAACACTGGTAAATGATATTCCCGAGGAGCAATGGGAAAACGTCGAGATCATTGGCTGGCTTTATCAGTTCTACATCTCAGAAAAGAAAGATGAAGTAATCGGCAAGGTGGTCAAGAGCGAGGATATTCCCGCCGCCACTCAATTGTTTACCCCGAACTGGATCGTCAAATACCTCGTCCAAAATAGTCTGGGTCGCAAATGGATTGCAACCTACCCCGACTCGCCGCTCAAGCAGCAGATGGAGTTTTACATCGAGCCTGCGGAACAAACACCGGAGGTTCGACAGCAGCTTGATGAAATTACACCTGACAGCCTGAATCCAGAAGATCTGACCCTTCTCGATCCGGCTTGTGGATCGGGCCACATCCTTGTTGAAGCATACGATTTGTTCAAAGCGATTTACGAAGAGCGTGGCTACCGTGCCCGTGACATTCCTAAGCTGATCCTCACAAAGAATCTATTCGGGTTGGAAATCGATGGCCGTGCAGCGCAGCTTGCGTCGTTCGCACTAATGATGAAGGCTCGTACGGATGACAGTCGGGCTTTTGGCCGAGATTTCCAGCCGAACGTGGTCATGATACAGGACAGCACGGACCTTGATGCGAAAGAGATTACAGAGGCGTTGAACCAACCGGTCCTCAAGGACCAGCAGCCGCCGAGCGGCGAATTGTTCGAGGAAATTGCAGACGACAAGTCACCACTCTTCAGCAAAAAACATTTGGGCGTTGAAGGGAATGTTTCGCAGACGGATATAGCCTGCCTTATCGATGTGTTCAAATTCGGAACGACGTATGGCTCGCTAATCAGAGTTCCACAGGAACTGGCGTCACAACTAACTGACCTTGATGAAAGGATTCAAGAGGTAGCATCACATGGTGGAATGTTTGAACGAGCGACGGCGAACACCCTCAGCCCATTCTTAAAGATGGCCCGGATTCTATCATCGTCACACGATTTTGTAGCGGCAAATCCACCATACATGGGTGGGAAAGGCATGGCACCATCGCTCAAGGCTTTCGCCAAGGTCGAGTACCCACGATGTCGCCCAGACTTATATGCAATGTTTGTCGAGCGGGCGCATGAAATGTGCAGCCCTAAGGGGCATGTCGGATACATCACCATGCACTCTTGGATGTTCTTGCCATCTTTTCAGCAGTTCCGAGAGACGTTCTTACATCGTGCGACATTGACTACGATGGCTCATCTAGGAGCGAGAGCTTTTAGTTCGATCTCTGGTGAAGTTGTTCAGACGACGGCATTCAGTTTTATACCAACTGCAATACCGCAGTACCGCCCTAGCTTCGTGGATGCGACCGATGGCGACGAAGACAGCAAGGTCACGTCACTTATTGGTCGGTCACACCTATGCTCTCATTTAATGCAGCATGATTTCGACAAAATTCCCGGCACCCCCGTTGCCTACTGGGTGAATGATTCTGTTGTCGAATCATTTAACTTTCAGCGACTTAAGACACTTGCGCAAATACGGGCGGGGATTGGCACATCAGACAACGAAAGATTTCTCCGATATTGGCACGAAGTCGAGTTCGACGAGATTGGATTTGGCTGCGACTCTATCGAGGATTCGATCTCCTCAAACAAAACTTGGTTTCCGTACACCAAGGGTGGTCGATCTCGGAAGTGGTTTGGGAACAACGAATTCGTCGTGAAATGGCGTAACGACGGTGAAGAGATCAAGCACGCAGTTGTAAATAATCCCTCTGATCCAAATACGACGCACTGGTCACGCCGCATTTTTAATACCGAGTATTTTTTCCTTCCTTCGTTGACGTGGAGCGACATTGGTGGCGGAGAACTGTCAGTTCGGTGGAACGACAGTGGATATATTCATGATGCCGTCGGCGTTGGTGCTTACGGAATTACGCCCGATAGACAAAAGTTACTCGTTCTTGGAATACTCAATTCTCGCATATCCGCACTCTACACGGACATTCTATGTCCAACATTGCATTTTAAAGCGGGGCAGATGGGTGAAATCCCCATCATCGAACCGGATGTGGACTTGTCTGCTTCCATTCGTAAATGCGTTGAAATTTCCCGAGACGACTGGAACTCAAGCGAAGCCTCGTGGGGGTTTCGTCGTTCGCCACTAGTTCATGGCCACTCAACCACGCTCGCAAGCAATTATCAGGAGTGGGTAGTATCGCAAAATGCGTTGATATCACTGCTCGTAGAGCTTGAGACCGCTCAGAACGAGGCGATAATTGAGAGCTATGGTGCGACTGACTTAGCCAACTCCACAGTCGAGCGTGATGACATCACGCTAAAAAATCCTGATCGAGGAGTGGACATGAGCGAGTTTGTGTCCTATGCAGTCGGCTGCATGATGGGCCGCTACAGTCTCGACGAACCGGGACTAATTTATGCTCAAAGCGGCAACGAGGGTTTCGACTCAGGCAAATACAAAACGCTTCCCGCCGATGAAGACGGGATCGTCCCAATCAGCGACACCGCATGGTTTCCTGATGATGCCGCCAAACGACTTGAGGAATTCATCAAAGTTGCTTGGCCGAAGGAGCACCTCGAAGAGAACCTGACGTTCGTGGCCGAAAGCCTTGATCGAAAGAAAGGTGAGACTTCAAGAGAGTGCATTCGCCGCTACTTCGCCACAGGCTTCTTCAAGCATCACTTGTCGATGTACAAGAAGCGGCCCATCTACTGGCTCTTCTCCAGCGGCAAACAACGTGCGTTCCAGTGCCTTGTTTATCTTCACCGGTATAACGCTGGCACACTGTCACGAATGCGAACGGAATATGTCGTTCCACTTCAGGGAAAAATGAACGCTCGAATCGAGCAACTGGAAAGCGATATACCTGCTGCTGGAAGCACAAGTCATCGCAAAAAGCTGGAGAAAGAACGAGACACGCTCATCAAGCAGCGTGAGGAACTCCAGACCTTCGACGAAAAACTTCGTCACTACGCAGACCAACGCATCGAACTCGACCTCGATGACGGCGTAAAAGTCAACTATGGCAAGTTCGGCGATCTATTGGCGGAAGTGAAAGCGATCACGGGGAAGAAGTGAGAATCAGGACTGCGAGGTTATCGAAAATATGGCAAAGAACAATACCAGAAAAGAACCTGACGTAGGGCGACAATTCCAGCATCGCTACATGGGAGATGTCTACACCTTAACCGTCGTTAAAACCGATAGCGGCATTGGCTATGAGCTTCTTGGCGAGGTTTATCGGTCCCCTACGGCTGCGGCAAAGGCACTTGTGGGCAAAGACCAATCAACGAATGGCCGAAAATTCTGGCACATTGACGACTAGAGAATCAATATGGACACCAAACAACTCACCGACGCCTTAACGAAAATCTTTGTCGAAGATCAGTCACGGGTCGTTTTTTGGAACGATCCCCAACAAGAGTTTGATCGGGTCGTTGAAACTCTGGATCTCGATGGCGTCAATGTCGTCAGATTGGATCAGGCTGGTGGTCTGGAAACCAAACTTCGTATTGAACGTGACGAACCTCAATCCAAGTTCCTTCTTTATGCTCCCACTGAAGAACCTGAGTTTGAAGATGATATCCTCCTTGACGTGAGGCTCTACAGCCGCAGTTTCAGGGCAGATAAGTCGTCGATCATTCTTGACGACTTGGGACTGGCACGACAACACCTCCGCAGTCACTTAAACCAACGTCGCAAGTTCTTCGACAACAAAGATCGACTCTCCAAGCTCAAACAACTCGTCAATGCCGATGATAATGAGTTGGACTTGGACCGAAAAATGTTGACTGTTGTAACCAAAGCGGATCAGCCAGAACTGTTCAACATTGTAAGGACACTTTTCCATTCCATGACCGAACAGGAAGAGGTGGATTTGGAGATGCCGCCGCCAGTTTGGACCCAGATTGAAAAATTCGATCTCGATGGTTCATTTTGGAAAATGGTCTCAACAGCCTTTGGATACGACGATGAGAATCCGACTCTCCAAAAATTATTGATGCGGTTGTTATTCTCTGATTTTGCTCACCAACTTGGCATCAACGTGCCTCCTGCAATCCAAAAATTGCAATTGAGCCGTAGCGGCACCCACAATGCTGTGGTTTGCCTTGCTCAATGGCGAGACAGTGCCAAACACGCCCACAGTTACAATGTCCTGTCGGATGCAATTGCCAACCAAACGAACATCGACGAACAACTTAAGGGTTTGGAGCCTGAAAAACTGGCTGATGCAGTCACGTTCCGAAATGTGGACCGTGCGATTCTGTTGGGGTTATTGGAACGAGTTACCTCCACCAAAGACCACATCCAAGCTGAGGCCATTCGTGAGATCGTAGGTCGCCGTCAGGACGAACACTGGATTGCATCCCTTTCGATCCCTGAACAGCAGCGGAAGGCCCGTCACGCTGCCTACGAAGCCATTGCTGTGTCCGCTGAGTTCTTCGATCTCAGGAATCAACATTCGGATGGTTTTGACGGTTCTTCACCTGAAGAGATGTACAACCTCTACACCGAAGAGCTTTACAAGTTCGATCAACTTTATCGCCACTTCTGCCACAACGCCGATGTGGCTGAGTCCCAAGCATGGGACATCCTGAAATCACTTCGCCAAGAAGTGGAAGCCGCTTATAAAAATTGGTTCTTGGTTCAGCTTGCTCTCAAATGGGGCAAGTTTGTTGGCAATGGTTTGCTGAACAAATGGGAGATCCCCAACGTCCCCAACCAATACCGGTTTTACGATAAACATGTTGGTTCACGCCAACGTGAAGCTGAGAACCGCAGATCCTTTGTCGTCATCAGTGATGCTTTCCGTTACGAAGCTGCTACAGAACTCGCCAAAGTTTTGAATGGCGAATACCGATTCCAAGCGGAACTCTCGACACAGCTATCCGTTTTGCCGTCCTACACAGCTTTGGGAATGGCAGCACTGCTTCCGCATAAAAAACTTGAGTACACCGACAAGGGTGATGTCCTTGCTGATGGAATCTCCACTTCAGGCAGCGAAAACCGCAACCAGATTCTTTCCAAGGTTGAGGGAATGGCCGTTCAGGCTGACAAGCTGTTGGCGATGAAGAAAGAGGAAGGTCGCCAATTGGTTGAAGGGTCCAAGGTTGTCTACGTTTACCACAACGAGATCGACACTCGTGGAGAAAACCCTGCAACCGAAGCCGACACCTTCCAAGCCACTCAGGAAGCCATCCGTGAACTGGCTGATATCGTTCGTTACATCATCAACAACCTCAACGGCAATTATGTTGTTGTAACCGCTGATCACGGATTCCTGTTTACCGAATCATCCCCCGGTGAAACGGACAAGAGCAAACTGGCTGAGAAACCAACGGGAACTGTCAAAGCCAAGAAACGATACCTGATTGGCTACAATCTCCCTGACTACGAAGACGCTTGGCGAGGCAAGACAGAAATCACGGCCAAGTGCGATGGGGGCATGGAATTCTGGATTCCCAAAGGTTCCAATCGATTCCACTTTACCGGTGGCGCTCGTTTCATTCATGGTGGAGCGATGCCACAGGAAATTGTCGTTCCGGTGATCACGGTCAGGCAGGCCAAGAGCAAGAAGGCTCTTGAGAAGACCAAGACCAAGCAGGTGTCATTCTCCGTGTTGGGTAGTAATCACAAGATCACGACCCACACCCATCGATTCAAACTGATCCAGATGGAACCGGTGAGTGAACGTGCCAAGGCAGTGACCGTAAAGATCGCCATTTACGATGGGGATGAGCCAGTTTCGAACATCGAAACCGTGACGTTCTCCAGTACGTCAACGAACCTTGATGATCGCCAGCAGTCAGTGATGCTGACCCTGAAGGATCAGCAGTTCGACAAACACAAGCGATACAAACTGTTGGTGAAAGACACCAATACCGAATTTGAAATACAAAGCCACGATGTGACCATAGATCGAGCGATTGCCGATGACTTCGACTTCTGAAAATATTGAAAATGACACGGGCCTTGATGAACTGCTAAACCAGCATTTCGCAGGCAAAGTAGTCCGCAAAGACCTGACCAAATTGGTCAAGGAAGGTGCGAATGTTCCGGTGTATGTGCTGGAATATTTGCTGGGGAACTACTGCGCCTCCAATGACCCTGCTGTCATTGAAGAGGGATTGGCCACTGTAAAAAAGGTTTTGGCCGACAACTATGTCCGTCCTGATGAAGCAGAAAAGGTAAAGTCCACGATCCGTGAACGTGGCAGCCTCAAGATCATCGATAAAGTCACAGTCTCTCTCAATGAGAAGCGTGACGTTTATGAAGCCCTGTTGTCCAATCTGGGGACCAAGGGAGTTGAGATCCCAACCGGTACTGTCAAGAAATACGAAAAGCTCTTGGCTGGTGGGATCTGGTCGATCATCACGATGCGGTATTACTTCGAAGAGGGGCAGAAAGGATCTCCCTTTACAATCGAAGAACTTAAACCCATCCAGATGCCCAACATGGACATGGGTGAGTTGTTTGCCGGAAGAAGATATTTCACACAAGAACAGTGGATCGATGTTCTGCTTCGGTCCTGTGGTTATGAACCGACTCAATTTGAAGAGCGGGTGAAGTGGCACATTCTTTGCCGCATGATTCCACTTGTTGAAAATAATTATAACGTCTGCGAACTTGGCCCAAGGGGAACCGGCAAGAGCCACATTTACAAAGAAATTAGCCCCAACAGCATTTTAATTTCCGGTGGCCAGACAACAGTTGCAAATCTGTTTTACAACATGGCTCGCCGTCAGGTTGGTCTTGTTGGCCTATGGGACTGTGTGGCCTTTGACGAAGTGGCCGGGATCTCCTTCAAGGACAAAGATGGCGTCCAGATCATGAAGGATTACATGGCATCGGGCTCATTTGCCCGTGGCCGTGATTCCGTCAACGCTTACGCCTCCATGGTGTTTGTTGGGAACATCAACCAGCCTGTTGATACTTTGGTGAAGACTAGCCACCTGCTGGCACCTTTCCCTGAAACGATGATCGATTCAGCTTTCTTTGATCGCTTCCATGGCTACATCCCCGGCTGGGAGATCCCCAAGATGCGGCCAGAGTTCTTTACGAACCAATACGGCCTCATTGTGGACTACTTTGCCGAATGGGTCCGTGAGATGCGTAAGCGGAACTTTGGCGATGCCATCAACAAATATTTCCGTTTGGGTCGGGATCTCAATCAGCGTGATACCATCGCCGTCAAGCACACGGTGTCTGGCTTGCTGAAATTACTGCACCCCAACGAAGAGTACGACAAGGAAGCTGTTCGCAAGTGTCTTGACTACGCTCTTGAAGTCCGCCGTCGAGTTAAAGAACAACTCAAGAAAATCGGTGGGATGGAGTTTTACGATGTTCACTTCAGCTACATCGACTTAGAAACCTCCGAAGAGAAGTTCATTTCAGTTAAGGAGCAAGGTGGTGGTTCTCTCATTCCCGATGGTCCATTGAACCCCGGAGTCCTCCACACCGTGGCCACCGGTGGAAATGATTCTCACTTGGGTCTGTACCGATTGGAAACACAGGTGACATCCGGTAACGGTTCATTGAAGATGTCGGGCCTTGGGTCCAACATGAAAGCAAAAGAAGCCATCAAAGTTGGTTTTGATTATTTCAAAGCCAACGCCAGCGGGGTGAGTGCCTCGGTGAAAGTCGGTGATCACGATTATCACCTCCATATTGTTGAACTCCACAATACAGGCCCAACCACGGCGATGACGTTAACCACGTTCATTGCCCTTTGTTCTGCCGTCCTTGGCAAACCACTCCAGAGCCAACTGGTTGTACTGGGAAGCATGAGTCTTGGTGGCAACATCATCCCCGTCGAGAACCTCGCTGAATCTCTTCAGGTGGCTCATGACGCTGGTGCCAAAAAGGTTTTGCTTCCCATGGCAAGTGTGTCAGACATTCCCACGATCCCCGGCGAATTGTTCGCAAAATTTCAAACCAGCTTTTATTCCGATCCAAAGGATGCGGCGTTCAAGGCTTTGGGGGTTCAGTAGACACGACGTTACCAAAAGTCATAACAAGATTAGCGTCATGCTTGGGTCTCCCAACTGCTGTGTCGCATGTAAAAACAACCGAGCCCTTCCATGCAAATATTTCCAAGCAAGCAGCAATTCAAGAAGTTTCCCGCAGCAGAAGCTCTATTAGATGTACTTGAGGCAAATGAAGGACGATTGGGCCTAAAGGAAAGCGTTCTGTACCACAATTTCCCTCTCTATCGAGATGAAGAGGGTGGAATTATTGTTGCAGATGCCATGCTTTTGTCTCCTTGTCATGGCGTGGTTGGATTTGCGTTAACTAATGCTGGGCCGGGAGCTTCATCCGATGAACTATCCGCTTGTATCCCAGTCGTAGAGCAGCTACCAGCCCATGTTCATTCACGCTTGATTCGCAATAAGTCGCTCCGAAAATCTTCGGTTAACCTCAGCTTCGACATCACACCATTTGTATTTGCTCCGTTTCTTGGAACTGTTCCAGAGGATATCGAGTTCGATTGCGATGTGGTTACTGAGTTAACGACTCTGGCCGACTACTTGGAAGCTATTCGTGAAGAGCCGATGGATGAAACTGTTTTCTCGGAATTGGTAGCAACCATTGATGGAGCAAAGGGCCTTATCCGCACTAAGAAGCGAGACATTTCAGGCAAGGACCAGAAATCAAAAGGTAAGCAGGCGGAACTGGTAGAGGCAGCCATTACGAATTTTGACCAGCAACAAAAACATGGAATTATGGGCGTCGTCACCGGCCCCCAACGAATTCGTGGTCTCGCAGGCTCGGGAAAAACTGTTGTTTTGGCTATGAAAGCAGCCCAAACACATCTCCAGAATCCCGATGCCCGAATTGCTTTTACATTTTCGACGAAGAGTCTCTACCAGCATGTAAAGCGCTTGATCACTCGTTTCTATCGCCAGTTTGATGACCAAGACCCGGACTGGGATCGGGTGCAAATTCTCCACGGCTGGGGTGGGAAAAGCAGCCCCGGACTCTATTCACTGTCTTGCGAGCAACACGAAGTTCCATCGCTCACAGTTCCCGAAGCGAAACGCCAATCGCTCGGTGATGCGTTTGAACACGCCTGCACAGTTCTAATGGAGACGGCTCGGATACAACCTCAGTTTGATTACATCTTCGTCGATGAAGGGCAGGATTTTCCATTGTCGTTTATCCGCCTGTGTCATTTGTTGGCCGAGAATGGGAAATTCGTTTACGCCTATGATGAGCTACAAACGCTATTTCACGCAACAACGCCCGGTCAATCCGAAGTCTTTGGTGTGGGGGAGGACGGCACACCTAACGCAACCTTCGAGGAAGATATTATTCTTCATAAGTGCTATCGAAACCCCCGTGAAATTATCGTGTGCGCTCACGGTCTCGGATTCGGCTTCTACAGCGAACGAATCGACCAAATGCTCGAAAATCAAAAACATTGGGAAGACATCGGGTATCGAGTCGTGAGTGGAACCTTTGAAGAGGGCGAGAAGATTGTCGTTGAACGGCCTGAAGACAATTCACTTACGGTCATTTCGGACATCAGTGGATTGGATGAGATTGTCAAAGGATATGTCGCAACCAACTTTCAAGACGAAGTGAGATACGTTGTCGATAACATCGCCAGTGACATTGCAGACGGACTGACGCCAGAGGATATCCTCGTTGTTTCAGTGGATGATCGAAATGCGAAAGCCTATCTTTCATCCGTTGAAATGGGGCTGATGAAGAAAAAGATCAGTTGCAACAACCTTCACAGCGATAGCTTCGGCATTCAGGACTTTGCTAAAGACGGACGAGTTACTCTTGCGACTGTTCACAAAGCGAAAGGGAATGAAGCGTTTATGGTATATGTCGTGGGCGTTGACGCCGTGATGTATCGCCCAAATGTTAACAAGCGGAATAAATTGTTTACGGCGATGACCCGTGCGAAAGGTTGGGTTCGGGTTAGCGGTGAGGGCGAAGGTGCAGCGCAATTTATCAAAGAATTAACAACTGCGAAAGCAAAGTTCCCTCGCCTCGAATTTACTTACCCTAGTGAAGAGGAATTGAAGGTAATGAAACGGGATCTGGCTGAGTCAGCCGATCAGAAGTTACGGCAAAAGAGACTGCTGGATCAGCTAAGAGAGGAACTAAGCGATGAAGAGATCCGACGATTGATGAATGAAGAGACCCCGAAAGGAAAAGTAGCAACGAAGAAGGTAGGAAATTCGACACGTCGAAAGGGAGATTAGCACGGTGATCGGCGATGGCATGTTTAATGACCAGATCAATCGTGCGGCTGATGTGCTGAACCAACTTGATCTACTTGAAAGGCAAGAGTATTGCCCAAACCGGAGCGTAAAAGCGGCGACGTTTCGAGCGCTGTCGTACCGTGAAACATTCGAACGCACAATACAAGAGATTGCCTATGACTTTATTCTCTCAGATCAATCTCTCATTCATTTTAGCAAATCGGGTAACAATGAGCATGATGGTGGATTGAGCTACTCCTATCTCGATTGTCCTTTGGAAGTTCAGTCGTATCAGGACTTTTCCGCCGAGTGGCTTGACATTAAACCCGAAGACGCAAATTACGATGACGTAATTGCAGAATGGGGTGACTCTCTTCGCCAAGAGTACGAACAATATGTGAACACTTGCGAGGCGAGACCGGTTACTCCGATTCGATACGATTACGCAGCGAGTGCCTATATGCCCGGCAGACATCCAGTCTCGCATGTTCACTTTGGCTTCAAGAATCATATTCGAGTTGCGACAAGGCGTATGTTGAGACCGATTTCGTTTGTCTTACTTGTGATTCGGCAAAGATATCCTGATGAATGGATGCGATTTCTCTCACTTGATGAAGGCCGCCACTTGTGTCAGGAAATAAGGGGAACTCTTGATTTAGTTAGTAGTGAATTCTGGGATGAACCTGACGAGCATCAGATGATATTGGAATAACGAGCGATTGCGACTGCGTGCGAAATTCCGGCCAGACTGCAACTGCCGCCTGTCCCTTCCGGCCATTGTCACAGTCCCTTAAAATGCCGTTCTTAATCGACAAAACTATTTTTCAGGTGGATTTCCATTGGATTTGATCGAACTGCAACGTGAATTCATTGGCCGAGTTGAATCGGCCAGCGGTAAACCTTTGATCATGCAGTGCGATCCGAAGTTTGCTGGACATGCGACCATTCGCATTGCTCGGGATGATCAGCCAGCCCATCTACTGCTCCACAAACAGGAGCATGAGGCTGTGCTGCCGTACCTAGTCGCTTTTCAATGCTTGTTGGCGCTCCGAACTATCGAGGCTGACAAAGAATCGAGATTCGACCTTGCATCGAAGCCAAACATGGCGGGTGATGTACTGAAGTTGACGACCGAACACGCCAACAAGAATCCCAGCATACCGGAACACGCTATTCCTCAACTTGCAACTCAATTTGGGAACGGACTCGGTTGGCAGTTACGATCATTTCCAATTGCGATTCGTGTTGACAGGCAAATTCACGACGACCATCCCAAACTCCGACCGCTGCAACGCAAAAACATCGAACAACAACTGCAAGAGTCGATGGAAGCGTTGAGCCCCAGCATCAAGAAGATCGCACCGAAAGAAATAATTGACGCCAACGCCTCAATGAGTTCAGCATTCACCCAGTTCTGGGCTGACCTTTGGAACGAACCGGCGCTCAGCACTCCGTTTACCGCTGCTGGCTACAAACCGATTGGCGAAAAACTTTTGGCATTAAACGCATCCATTGCCGATGACCCGAACAAGGATCGTGAATTGATTGAGTCGTGGGCAAAAGCGGTTGGTATCGACCGCTGGTTTCAGACGGTGGCGAGGTAGATCATGTCCAAAGAGTTCACATTCAAATTAGCTTTCGAGGACTTTGATATCTCGCTGCTTGGCGATGAGGTCAAGTTGGGATCAGACGAGTTTACATCCAAGGTAAGCCAATTTTTTGCTAAGCAGTTTGCTGGTTTCGGTGGTCGGGCTCGTGTGATCGTGAGTGATGCCGATCAAGAAATCGAAGTCCACTGGACCAAGGAAGCCAATTGGAAAGATCCCAAAGAGAAAATCCTTGATCTGCTAAACGATGGAAAGCTGACGACCGCTTTGCCGATGTTGTGGACTCTGGTTCAGCAAGACCCAACCGATGCTGACAATCTTTATCATCTTGGTGTCGTTTACAGCGAACTACGCCAGTTCGACAAAGCATCCGCAACTTTGGAGCAACTTATTGAAATTGCACCAGATCACGTTCATGGGCTGACGGCTCTTGGAGTTGCGGAAATTAACTCTGGCAATTTGTTGATTGCGGAAGAGTGGCTTCGGAAGGCAACAAAGGTTGACCCCAAAAACCAATGGGCCTTGAGAAATCTTGGTGCCTGTTTGATGAAACAGGATCGCTATCAAGATGCCAGCGAGATTTTGAGCCGCTGCCTTGCTGAAGCTCCCAAAGATATCGCCGCCATGGTTGGACTTGGCGAAGCTCAAGAGGCCCTTGGTGATGATTCCTCGGCTGATGGTCTTTATCGAATGGCAATTCAAATCGGCGGTCCAGAGCACATCGTCGATATCGCAAAAGAACGTCGAACGAAAATCGCTGAAAATCGGATGCGGGAAAACTCCGATGTTCGTCTGGATGTTGTCGAGTACATCGGAATGGCGCTGGAAAAGTTTCGGACTATGGAACCGAAGCAGATTCAAGATCTTGGAATCGAAATTGGTTTGCTTGGCACAAAGGGGCTGAGCATCAACGATCCCACCAAAACTTACAAAGTGAAATCGCTTGACGGCGAGTTCACTGGCCTACAACTTGTCTCGATCATGTATGCAGCATTCGAGCAGTTCGCACCGGGAACCAACGTAGGTGTGGATTTCAGCAAGGAATATCAAATCGCTGCGGAACAGTAGGGATGCGGCCATAAGTATATGAATCACAAATCATCATGAACAAAACGCTAGATTTGCCGCCGTTGAACGAACAAGACTCCGTTGCTGCGCTCATCGAAACGCTGAAAGTCGGACTCCAGTATCCCGCCGACGATGGCTTTAACGACTCATATTGCCGCATACGAGCGATCCTTCGTCGCCATCCTTTGCTCAAGGGGAAACTTCCAGAATTTCTGGCAAGTAGCACGACGTTAGAAGCCTATCGTGTGTGGATGAAGCAACGGTACGAGAAGTCGTTCGAGTGGAATTCTCATGTCGGTAATGCTCTCGCACAACTCATAAGTCTTTTGTCGTCTGGGGATTCCTTGGACAACTACGATATTGAGAGAGAGTTGGGCCGTGGTGGATTTGGCCGAATCTTTGTTGCACGTCACAAGCTAACCGAACGACGATTCGCAATAAAATTCTATCAACCGATGTTTCATGACGGCGGCGGTACAGCCCTAAGCCGATTCTTTCAAGAAGCAAGCATGTTGTATGACCTTCAACATCCAAACATCGTAACTGTCCGGGACGTAGGCCTGTATCGAGAGCGTCCTTTTATTGTGATGGACTACTTCGAAAGCTTGACGCTCAATCGAGCGTTGATGGCGTATGGGCGAATGCCACCAGTGAAGGCGTTGTCGATGGTGAAGTTAATGACCTCGGCCCTGCAACACGCACACGAGAAACAAATTGTACATCGAGACCTTACGCCGGGTAATGTTCTCCTCGCACCCAACGACTGCCGCATAATTGATTTCGGTCTGGGAGTTTACGTTGAACGTTCCTTGACTTCCCGGCTCACACAACAGGGAGAAAACCCCGCAGGAGGTCACTATACCGCCCGTGAGTTGATTGATAATCCCAAACTCATTGATCGACGGTCGGACATTTATTCTATAGGTGCTCTGTGGTACAACGCTGTAACGAACACTGTTCCCGGTGGAGCCAATTTCGCCGATTCCCTGACTGAGATCGCTGAACTGCCCGAGAGCCACCGTGCAATAATATTGACTTGTCTTTCGGATATGGAGCATCGCTACCAATCCTGCGAAGAGTTGCAGTCCGCAATCCAAGCAAATGAGGAGGCTATCGAGTGAAGTACGCAGATATCCACTTGCCCTATTTCAAACAAGGCGATGACTTGGGACATCATCTCAAACATTGTGCCACCGTCGAGGATGCGTTGGAGGCACACGCACAACAACTCGATTACGCTGCGGAAATATTGCGTAAAGTTCGGAGCATGATTGCTGGTCAGGGCGTTACGCTGGAAGCTGACACACACATGATCATGGCGTCCGGGCCTGACGAAATTATCGAAGCGTTAATTGACGCAAAATATGCCTCGAATACTTGGGATGAAGACGGAGAGATTGAGGCAGAGAATGAAAACGGAGAGAATGAGAATCAGGGAAAGACAGGATGGGACAGGGTGTTTTAGGACGATGCGTTTTTAATCGGCTTCGAAAAATGTCTCGGCTGGGTCAAAGTCGAAAAAGCGGACATTGATTTTTCTGTTTCATCACGGTGCTCAATCCTTGTTCGTTTCGAAACTCTACTTAACCAACTCGTTTCACCTAACAATGGAAAAAATTTACAAGCTGGGTGCAGTGAGGGCTTTCGATTCATGTCATCACTCCTTCGGTGCCGTTGTTCCCGACTGCTTTGACAACTCTTCACGAACATCCATCAAAGCAAACCCAAGCAAGTTCTGCCCCTGCCACGTCACGGGGTTCTTTGCCCGGTCATCGTCTGCTTTCAAACCAATTCCCCAAATTCGATCATACGGACTTGCTTCAACAAGCACGGCATCGCCAGTCCCCAACAGGAACTCTTGAAGGTGACTGTTCTGGCTGAACTTGGCGACGTTGCCCTCGGTCACAAGACGACGAGCGTTCTCATCCCAAAGTGAACTGTCGAAGTTCTTCACTTTCCGGCCAAGGGCCTTCGCTGTCTTTGGATCACTTGATTCCAAAATTTGTAACAGCGATTCTTCGTCGCCGAATAGCCGGGCTTTCGCCGCCATCATCCAATGCTCAGCAGTTTGGTAAACTGTTCCATCAACGGTGAACGATGATTCGTACCACTGGCTCAGGCACGATTTCGTGATCTTGCCATCCTTGGACGACTGATGCCCCCAGAAGTACAGGTAGTCGAATTGTTCGCCGGTCGAACATCGTTGTCGTAATGTTTCAAGATCAAGCATGTTGTGGCCAAACAGAAATAGGGGTTCTGGCAAGACATGATTTTACAGGAATTGGTTCATGTGGAAATTCGGTGGATGGATTCTCTTTGTTGTGGCTCTTGTTGGCTGTGATTCAGCGACAAAGCCAACACCGGATGCTGATCGGCCAGTTCAACCAGTGGTCGAACAGCCAACCGCTTCCAATCCTTCGGCAAAGACCGGAGCAATTTCCATTCTGGCATGGAATGTGGAATCAGGCGGCAACTATCCCGAGGTTATCGCCAAGCAGCTTGGTGAAATGAGCGGGTACGACGTTTATTGCCTGTCCGAAGTGGCCGACGAAAATTTTGACCGATACACCGCTGCCCTTGGTCCTAAATTTCAATCGGTCAATGGCCGTACCGGCAGGAACGACCGTCTCCAAATCAGTTTCGACTCAGATCGATTCGAGTTGCTGGAAACCAAAGAACTGATGGAGCATCGTGACTTTACGTTGAACAACGGAACTCATCGATCACCGCTTTACGTTCGACTTGAGGATAAAGTCATCGGCATTCAATTCATCGTAATGACGAACCATCTTGCCCGTGGTAACGCTGAACTCAGAAAACAACAAGCCATTGGACTCAGGGAGTGGGCTCGTGATCAGAACGTCGGCGTGATCAATATCGGCGATTTTAACATGGATTATGACTTCCACACTGAACGTGGAAACGACGCCTTCCCAGAGATCCTTAGAGACAACATTTTTTCATGGGTGAAGCCGGTTGATTTGATCGATACCAACTGGTCTGACAACGACGGAGACGGCAACGATAATTATCCAGAATCAATGCTGGACTTTGCTCTTGTGGCTGGTCCAGCCAAGGATTGGAATCCGGTTTGTCGTGTGATTGTTCGTGAAAATGATTTCCCCGATGATAAAACAACCAGTGATCATCGACCGATTGAATTGAGATTGACCGTGAAGTAGTGAGCAGCAACATGGCAAAGAAAACAGCAACTAAAAAACTGACTTACAAAGAGGCAATAAATTGTCCCGTAGCGGAAACATTGCGTGCCAAAGTAGGAAAACCGAGAATACTGACGCTAGGTGAACTTGCCAAGGCAGTCGATGGCCTTCCGTCAACAAAGGCTATCTTTGGCCAGCTATCAAGTACGAGCGTGAAACCGAAGAAGCTCTCAAACGCCAAGTCCCTCAAAGCCGATTTAGAGCAGTTTGCAGAACTCTCTCCTGACACCCCTGCTTATACGCTTATGAAATCGAAGGGCGAGGCGTATTCAGCGTGGCCGATAATCTGGGCCGGTGAGAACAACTCGAAGTTTATCATTGTTGGATACCACGACCCTGTTCGTTTTGGGTTTCCTAGTGAGTCCACAGGCGTCATCAGCATCGGGCCAGACAAGCCGTGGACAACGCAAGACCGAGAATTTGGAGTCGGCCTTGCTTTTGAGCCGCCCAAGAAAGGGAAAAGTGGCTGCAAAGTCATCATGGAGCCAATGGGTGAGCGATTGACCGGTCGCCAGCTTACATCACGATACGGTTCAAGCTGGCGAAAGGTATTGAAGGGAAGTTTTCAGCTTTTCGGCCCCGAGGGAAAGAACACGATCTACCGGTTTCAAAAGCCTCTACCATTACCAGAGGAATTTGAATCGCTCCTTCGTAAGAAATGCACGAAAACTGTTTTGAAATGGGTTGAAGAAGCCTTCAGCATTATTGAAGAACTTGGAAGCGACCTTCGAGACGCCTTCGAGAATACACCGGAGTCCCTTCAGGAGTCCGATGTCGGAATGGCCCGAGATGAAGCAGCAACAATTCTGGAAGAGCTTGCCTATGAAAAACCGGCTATCCCCGAGACTTTGAAAAGGAAGAAGGTCTTCGTTCCGCCTCCCAAAAGGTTGAAAAGCCGTAGAGATCAAGCTAACGAAGCAGCCGACATATTGGAGGCAGTGAACCAAGAGGTCTCCAAGCACGGTGATCTTTGTGAAGCTCAAGAATTCAAGAAATTCACATCACAGATTGAGGACACGGTTTCCAACTTGGAGGACGTTGAGTTTCCGGGAATGTTTGGCTGAACTTGGCGTAGCTGAAGGTGGTTGTTTTTGGCTCACGCCACCAACAGTTCCCGCCATTTCGGTCCTAAGTGCTGAAACACCGCTTGTTGTAACCACACTTGTCCCTTGGACTTTTCAACTTGCTCATAAGCCCACTCCGTGATCCTGATTGAAGCTAATGAATCTGAGGGCAATCCAGCATCAATCAATCGCTGGTCCAACTCAACAGACCGAACCCGATTTCTTTCCGACCACGATTCCAAATGTTGTTCTGCGGCAAGATAGTCGGACTTTGAGTTGTTACAACGTGGATGAGCCAACACAAAGTTGTGCCCCAGATCAGTTGGATATCGAGACCAAGGAACAAAATGATCAACTTCCAAATTGGTTCGCAGTTCTTGATGACAATAGAAACACTGTCGATCCTGAACGTCGATTAAAATGTGTTTGTATGCTTCCAGCGATGACCGCTCTTGATCGAACATAAACGTCCCAAGGTCGGTCAGGTTTCCGAGATTGTTGGCGTTGAGCCTCTGAACGAATCTCACCCATGCTCCCTGAATCAGATCTCGCATCAGGCCGTAGAAAGCCCTGAAGCAGAAAGCCACACCGGGCTTCAGTGTGATCGTCTTTGTGGTCGTGTCCAAGTTGTCATACAGGAAATCGAGGCGTTCACTTCCAACAGTCTGCAACTTCCACAGCGGCATCTCGTTGACGACCCGTTTTACAGTTCCTTTCAATGAACGCCACAAGTCCGGTGCGGTTTGTTTGAATTTGAAAAGCGAACTACCGAAATCATCTTGGGCCTTAATGACTGTGGAGATGACCGCTGCCTGTCGTCCTGTGTTCTGCTGAAGAATAATCCCAGTTGACTGACTACCGCTTTGGAATGGCCTGCATTGTTGCCAATAAAGTTCGATGAACTTTTCAGCGATGTCTTTCACATCGAGATCCAAAGAACCCCCGGTATCATCGCCCTTGATAACGCACAAATCGGCAATGGCATGAAGCAGGGCAAACTTGTAAGAGGCCGTGAATTGACCCTCACCAAGCAACCGTTGGATATTTCTGAGGAAGAGAACCTGATCTTCAGGTGTTGGGGGTGCAACGCTCATTCGTCACCCCAGTAATTGGCTTTATCAGGGATGATCCATCGAACACCACCTCGTGGGTCAGGAACGTCATCATTCCATCGAGGAATAACATGGATGTGTGCGTGCATCACAGTCTGGCCAGCAGCAACGCCGTCGTTCAGGCCAATGTTATAACCATCTGGTTGAAACTTCTCCTGAAGCCGTTCCCGTGTTTCAGTTACCAGCCGCCACAATTCTGACTGGAGTTCAGGTTCAAGGTCAAAGAGGCTGGCGACGTGTTGATGATGGACAACAAGGGAATGCCCTTCGGACACAGGGAAGCCATCCCAAAGAACAACACCGGTTTCGTTTTGAAACCAGATATTCTCTGGAGCGAGTTCACAAAACGGGCATTTGCCATCCATCGGTTATTGTCCAATTCAACAAGTTGTCTCCGTCACACGAGATCCAGTCTATCTTGGAACACGCCAGTACAAAAGTTGGACTAGCGTTGATCAAACGATTGGGTCGCCGAAGACAACAGCTTCCAGTCCATCGCCTTCCCACTGATCGAAACCGGTTCAGGTGGTTTCGATCAGGAGAAGAGGAAGGAAATCATGCTTCGCCAAAATGATAATTTTGGATTGTTGCTTAAAGCGACCATCTTTTTGGCAGAAAGTTAGGCACTCAAGAACGCTCGATTACTGCGTCCAGCCTGTTCCTTGAAAATCTTCAGGGCCTTATCCGGGTCAGCAGCAAACGAAGCAAAATATTCCGGCAGAGTGGCATGGAACTTCCATTCCTCTATTTTCACAAGCTCCAATGATTCTTCAGGTGTGTGATCCTGAAAGAGCAAGATATCCATCAGCCATCTTGGTTTCTGCCAATCGTAATCGTAACCGACAACGACCGTATGGAAATTGCTTGAAACAAATCCCCAGTTAAGATTCGGATAGAGCTTTCTTCCAATCGCCCAACAGAAAGGGGCAATATTGTGGCAGCATCTCCTTGGTTGATACCACGATAAACAGCCCTCTCTTGGTCGCCGTCTTTCAAATTCCCCGTCTCCATAGCTGCACGGTGGATCACCTGCCTGATACTCCATGGTGAGCAGCTTCATTCCCAACGTCAGTGGCAACACCACTTCGAGGTCGTCGAGCAAAGGAACTATTTGTTTCCGCCAGCGGTCTGAAAAATCAAATCGTCTCATTTGTTTCACCTCGCTCACTGTTTGCCGCTGGTTCCAATGAGAGCCTTTCGGCTTCATCAAGGATCAACGCAACCGCATCGCAGGTGCGATCTAAGACTTCACCACATTTCTTCAATGCCTTGTCTGTGCTTTCGCCAGCAAACTGTTGGATGTAACTCCAACATCGGCCCAGATCGGCATCATGTTTGAACCCCAGTATTGTTAGGATCACTGAACTACCAAGTTGAGCCACGATTTCTTGACTTGGTTTACTGCTGCCTTGGAGCTTACCATTGCGGTGATCGGCAGCGTGAACCAACTCATGGCACCATGTAGATAAATCTTTGACTCCCAACGCAATCGATTGGTCATGACGATAGACGCCAGCGTAATTCGCACCAGATCCATTGTATGCTTCGACCGAAAGGCCCCAAGCATCAGCGACTTCTCGAAGCGGGAGATCATTTAGCCATGCTAAAACCTCCCGGTCACAACCTGTAATTGGCTTCCCCTCCGTCTGTTCGATTCCAAACACTGGTGTCCCCCGAAAACCGTAAACCATGATTCGATCCTCATCGTTCTTATCCTTAATCGATTTAGAAAGTGGTGAAAGGATTCGAATCGACTTCTCACCTTTCTTGACACGACGCTCGACTTTATCCCATTGCCGAAATCCCCGAGCCTCCGAATAACCGTTGATGGCGACAATGAGTTGATTCCGCCACGACCATTTCCGGCATGGTGATCCGTCTCTCCTGTTCACAATGACCCTCGCTATTGGGCCGGGAAGTGACTCTGGTGATTCGAAAGCACTGAGAATTTGTTTTGCGGCTTCTTCAGCCTTGTTCTTCATTATCATTGCTACTTCCTTGTAGTTTTCTGCGCACGTTCAAGCACAGTTGGTTCGGGAAACATATCAGCCAATTGAATCAGGCTGATGGCTCGTTCACCGACAGGGCGAAGGAGCGGGCGTTACAGAAAACGCCCAGTAAAAAGAAGTAGTTTTGCAGTTGCTCGTCAGTATCTTTCAGTGATGATTGTGGTTTTAACAAATCTGCGCTTTAAGGGCAAATTCTCTTGTCACCATCGTTGATCGTTAGCATGTATGAAATGTTTCAGCCCAAAAGTTGAACTCGCAGATTGTAAATTGGAGGTGGCATATATCCTTGACGGCTACCACGGCATACCCTTCCTTCCACGTTGCTCACTAAAGGCTCTGTGAGCCTCTCTGAACGCTTTCTGCCGCTGCCCATAATCTTCCAGCCTGATTCTTGGCGAGAGCCCTAGAGAGGCAAATTCAGCCTTCATGATGTCGTTAATTTGATCAACGTATTGTCTTGTGGTAAGAACAAAATTCAGAATGTTTCGATTTGTCCGTTCTGCTTGTGATTGCTTGTCTTCCTTGAACATGTTTTCTCCTTGTGACTTTAACTTTGAATTGTCTTTGGGGTCAAAAGATGAAGTCAGTCCGTACCTTCCCCGTCTTCTGTTCCAAAATTCGTGTTTCTGATTGTTCTGAAGGCCGTTGGTGGCTCTTTAGATGTCTGGACGAGGACCGTTTACCATGGCAGCCCCCAAATGATCAGAATTTTGGGAAACGGTTTGATACAGTGTATTAAGTAGCTTGTTGTTTCTATCTTTGTTTATACCTGCGATAAATTCAGAAAATGTTTTTCCTGAACTGAATCGTTTCCAGAGCTTCTTCAACTTGGTCTGTTCTTCTTTCCAACTGCCTGCTGGAAACGAACTACCGGAAACCCAACGCCAAGCTTTTCCAGTTTCATGGTTGCGATCATAAATCTTGATGATCCCCATTCGATCAAACATGTCCCTGACAATTTGAAAATAGGTCTGATTCCAAACTGCCCCATCAACAACCATATTCCAAATCTTTTTGAAGCGATTGGTTGGCACCGCTTTGTTCTCCAGTGGATCATCATTGAGGCAAAAATTGGCGACCGTTGTAAAAGTCTCGATGAATCGAGCAGGAACAAATGCCTTGGTCACGGTGACAGGAGCCGTCAAGGAGACTGGATCAAATGTTCGAACTAGACGTGTTTTGGCTTCCATGTTGATCCCACGACCAAACTTTTTTGAAACCCACCAAGAGAACTTCCCTGATTTCAGAACAACTGGCCTTGCATCATCGTTTCCCAACAATGCCGGATCAAAGCTGTCTTCGATGTAAGAAAGGATCTGGCCAACACGACATTGACGACGACTTTCGTTGTCATCCCAGCATCCTGAAAACAATCCGCTGTCCCTCAAATGCACCAAGGCATCTTCAAGCGAAGGGAATCGCTTATGCTGCTTGTAAAATTGTCGTGTGAAAGGAAGCAGGTCGTCAAAATTACGGGCGAACGCATCACCTTCAGCAAATCCATCACGGTCGGTTGAGGCAACTTCAGCCTTCGGTGCAAACCTTGGTTGCTTGGGGCTCAACGAGGGTTGGGAAGCATCAACATCTTCGACGACGTTATTGTAAACAGGGATTCGGATCTTGCCGTCGCCTCTGCTCTGTTCCGATTTGATCTTGTTGAACTCTCTGAGGATATATTCATCAGTGCCAGTCCAACCAAAACCACGCAGCTTTTTGGTCAACTGGTCGTTTGCATTGTCACGCTGAATAAAACGATTTTTTTGCTCCCAGCCTTTGGCAACAAGGTCAGGATCAAGGTCAGCCTCAAGCCGATCAACGACCTCTTTGACACGCCACAAAGGAACAATTGGGCAGGCATTGAAACGATCAAGCTCATCAAATCCCCAACCTTGCGATGAAGCGGTAAGCTTCGCAAGGTTTGTAAACGGTAATTTTGCAAGTTTGCCTGAGTTGTGCTTTGTGGTTATGGTCCCTTTGATTTCGAAGTCACAGAGGATCTGATTCTGTAGGAACCATCTCCCCATCACATCCTGCAACTGGTCAGCAACTTCATTGAACGCCTCAACAGAGTTGTACCTGACTTTCAGATACCCGTTTTCGCCTCTGGATGATCCTCGATAAAATGCTTCTGGAAAGATCGTTTGCAGGATCTCCAGCGAGTCTTTCTGGTCTGTTTGCCACAACTTGTGAGCGTCAAGATCGATGTACAGAAGCCCCAATCCACGGTTGCCGGAAGTGTATGCCCTTATCTCTTCACAATCGATTTGCTCTTGGACAAACTTTGGGTTGTAGATATTTCTGACAATATCGAGGTACGGGTTAAACTTGCTGCCATCTGGATAAGTCGGTTTTTCACCGTTCTTGTAACGGGCATGGAGTCGCCAGTCATCCTTGGTGATGACATGGATGTATCGGTCCAAGACTTTCAGGCCGGAATCAAAGATGTTGATGAACGGCTTGAAGGAGTCAAATGTTGCCTGAGCAAGTTCGTTGACCTCGTTTTTCTTTTTGCTTTCTTCAGAAGAATTACTTTTATCTTTACTATTATACATTGCATTCCTTTCCGACATGTTCGGATTGGCGACCGCCAGTGTTGGGATCACAACACTGGCGGTTTTTTTGTGCCAATCATTCGCCTAGTTGTCTTTCACTTTCTTGTAATAAGATTTCAGTTCATTTATTTCCCGAATGGTGTAATAAGCCCTTCGGGCAAATACTTTCGTTGGTTGAACAACACGTCCTTCCCAAACGTCTTTGTAAAACTGGTCCTGATCGATGCCGATCACTCTTGATGCCTCAGCCATATTAAACATCTCCAGTTTTTCTCTTCTTTGTTGTGGTGTCAGTCGCATTTTTCCCTCCTTACTTATGTAGTAATCCCGGCAGTTTTCTGAGCGAAGAATATTTGTTTTTTAGATCGCAGTCTTTCAAAATACGAGGATTTTCCAGTCGGACGTTTCCTGCGATGACCTTTCTTCAAATACATTGATCCCCTGTCTGACGGCCATTGAAAGCTCACTGTCTGTGACTGCAAATTCCGTTGCTTGAAGATTGGCTTCCATCTCCGCTGCTTGCTGTCGAGCCAATTGAAGGGTCGCCTGATTTCGAGCCAAGTATCCCTTTGGCAAAGTGGAGCTTGAGTTCACAGTTTTCAGGACTTGTTCAACTAAATCGCTTATCGCTTCTCGCAATAACCGCAGTCGGCGTCCATTGGCACAGCCGGGAAATTGATCTTCCATCATTTCAACTACATCCATGTCACGTTCCTAGTGTGAGTGTTGCTTGTTGATCCCAGTCACAACGACCTTGTTCTGGGACCGGGAGAATGGGTGTCGTAAAAAGACCTTCGGCAACAACTGGTTGCGAAGGCGGGGCGCACGAGTCACGAGGTGATGTGCGTTACCAACCGCTTCCATGAGCGAGTTGGGAGACGCTAATAGCGAGCGTCATCAGTTATGAAGAAGTAGATTTGGTGTAGCTTTGATCGGTAATTGTTTCGTTGAGGCGGGATTTTACAGGAACCAAAAAATCCCGTCAAATATTTTATTGGTCATCAAAAACATGACCGCTATTAACCGCTGCCAACTGGAAGATGCCGGTTATTAAGTGCCATCTTTCAAACTCAAAGTCGATGAGTAACAGTCGCTTGCCAGAGGTTTGTGACACAAAGATTTGATAATCTCAATCTTTGTGCCGCAAACTTTTCATCCGATGGGATTTTGTGTCACAAAGAAACGCTGGCGGGAGAGAAAGCGTTTTCAACCCGATGTGCGAAGTGATTCCTCGTTAATAGCGAGGTGTTGATAATCGACCTGAAGAGTTAGTGGGTATGAAACGAAAGCTGATCAGGCCAGCCCAGTGTCGATTTACAACAAGCATGTACATGGCAACCAAGAAACCGTTGTTTCAACAGCGAATCACGGACTGAACCCAAATGCCCTATTAACGAATGCAAAATTTGTTTTCGGACTTAGACTGGTCGCTATTAAGCGACCGAGGGAGCCAATTATCAACGACACTTCTGGTTACGCAGCAAGTGAGGCAGGCAATCCCCGATAGAACTCGTGGAGTTCGGGACTAATGGAAGCAAGCACGACATTGAACCCAAACTGTTTGCTCGACTCCATCATTTCATAAAGTTCTTTGATATTTTGCTGCGAACTTTGGCCGCCAAGGTCAATGCAGTCCTCCAAGATCACCATGAGTTCTTGTCGCAAGTAGAGCAACTCTTCCATATCTGCATCCTCCGAGTCGGTTGTGGTTTTTCGAAATTGAGCGATTCGGTCCTGCTCTTCAAGCAGTCGTGACTTTGCGGTTTGGCAATATCCTTCATCGAGGTCGATCCCGATCCCATTGACGCCCAATTGAGCCATCGCCGTCGTCGATCCGCCAACACCATTGAACGGATCAAGAACGGTCATGCCCTCCTTGATGCCATGCAATTTGATGCAGCGAACAGGAAGCTCCACCGGAAATGGGCAAGGATGCGACCATTTATCCTCACGGCTCTTGGTGCTGTCGTGGGGAATTGTCCAAATGGTTCCTCCACACCGGGTATCTTCAAAGTTCTTGAATCGATAGAGACCTGTCCGATGAGAATAGGGAACGCCAAGGGCAAGTCGGTCGATTTCCACGTCACCACGTTTGGTCAGGTGGTAAACATGTTCGTGGGTCGGCGTTAAGAATCGCTTGCCCGGCACAGGGCGAAATTGTCCATAGGACCGATCATTCACCGTTACGGATTTTGCCCAAATGATCTCGTTTTGAAGTTTGAATCGAAAACGCAACAATTCCACAACACGTTGTGCAAGCCATGGCTTCTGAGAAGTTCTTCCGACATTCAGAAAGAAACTGCCGTCATCGGCCAGCACTTTCTCAATCAAATTGAACACCTTGGAATGCTCCCCAAAACCTGATCCAGGTGTTATGAAAGTCTAGAGCCAATTCCGGCAAAGGATTTTCCATGAGCAAGAAACGACGACGACATTCACCCGAACAGATCATCAAGAAGCTGCGTGACGCGGATGCCATGCTTGCCGCCGACAAGAGCGTGGGTGAGGTTCTCCAAGCACTGGAAGTTAGCGAGGCCACGCTGAGCCGCTGGCGGAGCCAGTATGGCGGCATGAAGAGCGAAGAGGCCAAGCGTCTTAGGGCACTTGAGGAGGAGAACAACCGACTCAAGAAGATTGTGGCCGACCAAGCTTTGGATATTTCGATGCTGAAGGAAATCACCAAGGGAAACTGACGACCCCTCGATCGCGACGCGCGGCAGTAGCAGAGCTTCAACAGAAGTTCGCTGTGTCGCAACGACGTGCCTGCCGCGTGCTCGACCAACCGCGATCGAGCCAGCGATTTGAGGGGAAACCCAAAGACGAAGACGAGCGACTGACGAAGCGAATTCTTCACTTTGTTCGCGAGCGTCCTCGCTGGGGGTATCGACGTATCTGCCAACTTCTTCGCCGCGACGGTGAGACTATTAACAGGAAAAAAATGTATCGGCTTTGGAGAGCATCGGGGCTGAAGGTGCCACAAAAGCGTCGCAAAAAGCGTGCTACTGGCGTCCGAGGCAATGCATGCGACGTTCAAGCGGCAGGTTTTGTTCACGATGTTTGGAGCTGGGATTTCGTGCAATCGTCGACACTTGATGGACGAACGATTCGCTTCTTGAACATCGTCGATGAGTACACGCGGCAATGCCTGACGATCAAGGTCGGCCGCAGTATCACGAGCGAAGATGCGATCGACACGCTGGCTGAGCTGTTTGCAATGCACGGCGTTCCGAAACGACTTCGTTGCGATAACGGCCCCGAGTTCATCTCGACAGCGATCAAGCAATGGCTGGCAAAGATTGGCGTTGAGATCCTTTACATCGAACCTGGCTCGCCATGGCAGAACGGTGTCTGCGAGAGTTTCAACAGCCGGCTTCGTGACGAGTATCTGCATCAAACGGATTTGATCAATGAAGACGACACACGGATGAAAGCACGAGCTTGGCGGGAGGACTTCAACACCCAGCGCCCGCACAGTTCGCTTGGCTATCTAACCCCATCAGAGTTCGCGCATCGCAGTGCTGCTTCCGTTCGGCCTACGGCCTCACTCCAGCAGCACTGCGAATCACCCACCCCTGTTTCCTAACCCAATCTTTCATAACGCCTGGTGCAGAAAACTGGGGCATCCCAACCTCATCGAGCCAGTCGAGATAATGCTCATCATCTTTGTCGTCCTCGTAGCTATCGTATTTCACGCCAATGTTGTAAGGGATCGACGTAACCGCAACATCAACGGATTTTGGCTCAAGGCTCTTCATCAGTTCGAGGCAGTCGCCAGTCCGCACCTGAATTTTGCTATCGGTAGGCAAAGTGATCGAGGTTTCCTCAGCCTTGCGTTGTTCTTTTCGGCACTCGATTTCGGCCTGTCGGATCAATCTTGAAATTCGGGCCTTTGGCTTTTTTGCCTTTTCGACAACAGGCTGTCGTTTGCACTCGGGAACTTTTGAGAGTTTATGCGCATCGTTTACCGTGAGAATACCATTGCGAATTGCGTCCAGTAATTCGGGGGCGTTAGCCGCTGTTGACTTGACCTGTTCGACATAAGTTGAAGAACAATTGGCAATCTTAGCGGCGTGTTCACTTGCCTTTCCAAGTTCGTTAGCAGGAATTTGTTCGCCCTTTTTGCTGCGACCTTTTGATAGTCTTTGTCGCTCTTTGGCTTCCGCTTCTAATAGCGGTAATAAGTCGTAACCGAGTAAGGCACGCTGGCTGGCGCTTAAATGGCGTCGTTGAAGGTTCTTGCTGATGATCCATTGCACGGGTGATCCTTCACCATCCCACTCAACAAACTTGGGTTCAATGCCAGCGATCTCGCAAGCTTCAAGTCGATTACGACCGTCAAGTATTTCCCCGTTGTGGACCACGATTGGCTCCAACAGACCGTTCTGGCGGATGTCGTTGGCAAGTTCCCGAAGCTCAGTGCCTTGAAGCACGGGAAAGAGAGCGCAGGCTGCGTGGAAATTTGGATTGTCAAAGTCGATGTTAAATTCGTTCATGTTCGTTTCCTTTTTGTTTTTCGTTCTTGGTGTAATTGCCCCTGCGGAAGAATCTGAGCGGGAGTCGTCTCTTACCTTTGTTGGTGATGTTGATTTAACTGGAGATTTGGTTTCTCTCAGCCGCCGCTGAGCGGTCTTCACCCACTTGTCATCCATTTCGATGCCTGTTAGTTGATCCCAGCCAGCAGCCATCGCACCGACCATTTCCGAACCACTGCCCGAGTAAGGCACAAGCAGTCGCCTTGGCGTCGGTCGCTCAGGTGGAAGAATCAGTCGAGCAAGCGACTCGCACAGGTCAGTAGGTTTGACTGTTGGATGTGCGTTGTCCAAACGCTGTTTACCTTTTGCCTTTGCGACGTAGAAGAATCTTGACGCTCCACCCTCGTCGTCATAACCGTAAATCCCCTCGACTTGATTTATGAAGTGCCCCATGGTCCTTCCATTCCCGATGGTGCGTCCTGCGATTCGTTTCCGCCCCTTTCGTGAACGAGTGATTCCGCTTTGCTTGTCGAGCGATTCTGCCGCCACCTCATCGAGAAGGAGATTGGAGGGCCATCGCCCTTTATCGATTTGTTCGACTCTGTGGCCGGATCTTCCCCAGTTCGTCCGATCTTCCGTCCCATCGGGCAATCGTGGATAGGGAGCTTGGTGGCTGCGGGTCGTTTCTCCAGTCGTCCCAATTCGGCAACTATCAATGTCCAACCCACCGCAACCATGCCGTAGGGCGTTGTTGGCAAAAGTGCGTTCCCGTGGCCTCTGGACCAGAATGATCGGCTCCCAAGCAGGCTTGAGCCCAGTGCCGTATCCCTCCCATGCCCGTGCTTGCTCGGAACTGGGCATCCGCTTTTCGAGGTCTTTGCCGATGTTGTGGGACTTCGGAAGCCCCTCACCATAAATCCATGAAAGCGTGTCCCGAATTTCCCAACCGGCCTCTTCGATGTTGACCATCAAGCGGTGAAATGTCTTGGGATGCCCGAAAGCCAGCAAATGCGCCCCCGGTTTGCAGACTCGGAGAATCTGTTTGAAGACTTCAGTGGGCGGGAGAACTTTGTCCCAATCTTTCCCCATGAACTCCAGAGCATAAGGTGGATCGAATAACGCTCCGTCATATAGCGAGTCTTCCAACGTGGGCAATACGGTTTCGACATTTCCGTGGTGAACAGACCAGCGGCGGTCAGGTGCTTCGTAGCTAGGAGTATGGTTGCGGATATTGCTGTTCATGTGTGTTTCCTATTCGGTTTTTGAAAAGTGGAGGGCCTCTGGCTCGGTGCGTACCGGTAGCGGTCGGCCCTCCAAGGAGTCGTTTTTGGTTTAGGGAGTGAGTTAAAGATTCAGCGATCAGCGGGTTATGCGGCAGCGAATTCGGCGTCGGCCAGCACCTCCTTTCGACGGTTGTAAAACGTCGATTGCTTGAGACCGCTGATCTCCAACTGTGCTTGCCGGTCATCTGGGAATCTCCGCATTGCATCCCGAACCTTTTGCCTCTGGAGTTCGATGTCATCACGTTTGGACACCGAAAGAATCGGCTCCGAGGCAATCTTCTGGAGGCTGGTGCGAACGAGATCCCTCCAAGGCGTCTTTGATCTTCCGTGTTTGTCTTGGCGGAAGTCCTGCCATGCCTTGTTGAGATGTCGAAGGTCCAGTCGCATGTCGTAGGATCGTGTCTCAGCAATCACAAATTGGACAACTTCGAGACACTCTTCTGACGACAAGTCGGCATGGCCCTTGGCTGCAAGATGCTGCATAAATGCGGCGATCTCTTCATCCGTGGGTTCGTGTTCCAGCATCACCACACGACTGCCTAACGCTTGTGCCAGTGGGTCACGGCGAAGCGGAAGGTTCGAGATAGCAATGATGGCCCCTGAGAACAGAACTTGGATGTCCTGATCCTTCGATTTGTAAGTGACCTTCCTTGGCTGACCGGGCTTGCCATCCAATGCGGCCATCAGGATTTGCATCGCCTGATCGTTTTTGAATAACGACGGGATGTCATCCAGCACGATGACGTGCTCGGGATGTTCGGCGATAAAGTTGAACAACCCCATTGGCGTCATACGAGCGTTTTGAAGCGTCGAAGGTGCTTCCAGTCGATCCAGTTCCTTTTTGACCGTGAAAGTCTTGGAGGTTCCGGGCCTTCCGACGATGTAGAATCCCGATTGATAGCCATCGGCAACTGACACTACACGGTCACGGATTATTTGCACCTTCTGCTCGAACGATTCGAGCAGGTCTTGGTGCGTTGGCTGCCCGAGGGCAAAGGTGCCGTTGTTACGGCTGTGAGTAATCATAAATTTCTCTCTTTAGGTAGGAACGAAACTGTCATGTCCATACTGGACAAGTTCACGAAATGGTTTGCTGCAAAGATGACTGGCGTAGTTAATCAGCGATGTATCTTTGACGGGATTGACTCTTGATCCGAAAGTCGGAGTTGAGGCGAACTGGGGGCGTATTCAATCGATGGAAACCCGATGGCAACGACCACGAAGCTTCAGGATTTGCGTGTAGCCATATCAGGAACTTTCGAATTTCCGAGATGTGATTTTCCGCTGTCATCGATGCGATTGGACTGTCTGAATTCTTTGCAAGTGGCTGAGATCGCCAGTAATCGACTAGCGAATGAACCTTGGCTTGATCCAGCGAAGAAAGCGGTATGTCGGCATGGACTTCCTTTAGTCGTCGCACGAGATTTAGGCGGCGGACAGACCAAGCCGGTGAGGCGACTGATCCCAGTCTGATATGATCTGAATAGGCATCGAGCATTGCGTGAAGTGAAAGCTGTTCAACTTTGTTCATTGTCTTCTCCTTTGAGTGCAGTGAAGAACGGACGCAAACAGAGTCCGCCTCCGTTCTCTCCGAAGATGACGGGCGACTGGAGCACCAAGTCGGCGCAGACCGGTAGACAGAACATCCAAATGGATTTTTATCGAAGGGGGTGACTCCGCAGCGGTGCGGGATCAAGCCTCAAATTGAAGGCGAAAAAGCCATTCGAGGCGGTTGAGAGATTGACAATTGGTGTTTTCCAACCTGCTCGCAATAATGATATGGCACATTTCTTGGGCAGTCCAAGCTAAGCCGGAAAATTGTCTTGACCGGACCATGGGAACAAGTGGTTGACGCCAAAAGCGAAGGGCCTCGGCTTTCAAGCCGAGACCCTTCATGACTGCCAAGTTCATGTCAATCCTCTTCAGGGGCGGTTACGCCGTTACTTCATACCCCATTTCGTCGAGGTACTCGTTCAGTTTTTCCTTCATGGGATTCACCTTGCCACAAGTGATGTCGAACCAGACATCCCAGACGATGAGGTCCAAGAGAACCTCGTCATCAGAATCCACCCATAGTGCCCATGTGTAACCATCTGGCCCTAGACCGAACTCGAAGATTCGAATGGCAAGGCTATCGAGCCTCGACACAACTTGAGCGACCTCTTTTCGGGCACGGACATCGGAAGTAAACGAGTCGTTGCCAAATATTAGGCACTCTCCTTCGCCCTCTGGAAACTCGTCGTCGTCGATCAACCATGCGCCTCGATGCACGTTCATGTGCTCTCGATACATTTTCGTTGCCATCAGATTGCAGACTCCGATTATGTTTGGCCGTTGGATGCGGTCCAATAAGGTCTTTTCGGTCTTGGTTAGTCGGTATTGTTTGGTTTTCATGTGTGGTTTATTCCTGCTAGTTCGTGATTTTGTGTGCGGCTTTTCTGCGGCCATGTGTTAAGCGGTCTCGAAAACTGGGAAGCTGGCGAGCTTGGACTTCGGCCCAAGATCTTCGATGAATCCTTCGACGTTCATGATGTCCTCTTCGATGTTGGCTTCTCGGTACGAGAAGCATTCGCCATCGTGGTCGGCCCAGTAGTTGAGGTACTCGGACAGCGGTGAAGGGATCTTTTTGGTTTGCTCGATTGGCGGATCATTGCCGTCAACAAACTTTGAGCACTGGTCGTGAACTTGTTCGAGCCAATTTCGAAGCTCACCCAACGTCCCCTTGGGGCGTTTTTCAAACCAGAATCGGAAGTCGTGGCGGAAGTAGCTTTGCTGTTTTTGATCTGCATCTGTCGTTGCCATGTGGCGTTCTCCTGAAAACGGAATTGAAGCTCGGAGGCCCAACGTCGGGCGTCATCGAGATGGCTGACCGGGCGGCGAATTTGCCTTGCTGGCCAACCACGGGCTACAAGCAGGTGTTATTTAACGAAAGCGGGTATCTGCTGTACTTTCTGCTACAATGCGGTTTTGCTCGCCTTTGGTCCCTACACTTTCTGCTACAGACTCTATGGACGCCGAAATCTTCAAGGTGAATCTGAGGGGCTTGCTCGAAGCTAGGGGCATGTCCCTACAAGAATTGGCCGAGCGTTGTGGCGTCGGGTACCAGTGGGTCCGCAGGGTTTGCTCACGGGGGCTCACACGAGTTGAAGGTCGCAACCGAGATCAGTTGCAGGCGATCTGCGTACTGTTCGGCATCAGCCCGGTTGAGCGACTGTGGAGCCCTGATCTGCACGCAGGTATGGGAGAGGCGGCTTGGTACGGGGCCAAAGTCGAGGAGATCTTGAACGAGACTCGTTCAGTGACCGACTTCGAGGGCTTCGTGGACATGTCTGAAGATTCCATCATCGAGATGGTTCAGGTAATTGATCGGTTGCACACGGCTCTGAAGAGGAACCAAGAGAAGCTTGCTCAACTGCATGAGAAAAATCTGGATCATCGACGTGAGCGGGGAGATCCTTGCCCAACACAAACATCTAACGACGTGGAGCAGCTACGGAAGGCATCGGAATATTCAGCGAAGCTCAAGCAGATCTTCCGCACTCAATCCCATGAAGACAGCTATTGGGAACCGATGGCGTTGGATTGCATTGACATCTTGTTCTACAAGAAAGAGTCACGGCGAATCGCATCGATCTTCCGAGACAGTCATCTACGGATGTACGAAGCTTGGATCGCCTATTTCGATATGCGAGAAGAGATGGAAGACGCCATCGCTTTAGCTTTGGGAACTTACCCTGCCGATCAGGTGCGATCTTGGTTGGAGAGTCATTCGCCTTCTGACGATTCGGATGCTCGTTGGGATTCGATCCGAGAAGGCATGGCTGCGACAGAACGGGACGAATTGAAAGGATTATCCACTCACGGCGGCAATACTGCTGAGGGCGAGTAGTGCTTTATGGACGATGGCTGACCAAAGCTTGGCTCCACAGAGCTTTCATTTGGCCACAATTGAGTCACAGCGAAACGCCGACTCGCAGGGATTCTCGATCCGCCGTACAAGTCCGAACGGTCACGGCTGTACCTTGGGCGATTCGAGCACGACGAGTTCTATGGCTGGCTGAAGAAGCAGCGGGCTGGATGGGCGCTGTCGATGAATGGTCCCGATCCAGACTCGGATGGCAGAGACTTTGTGCCTGAAATTTACGATGAGCGATTTGAGCTACAAAATGGAACCAGTGCGGTCAGGCGATTGAGCGGACGGGAGACGCCTTCAGTCACAGAGTCGTTGTTTGTTCGAACAACCTGCGATCCATGACCGGTGGCGATCCTGAACTGAAATGTGGAATGCAAAATTTGGAATTCTGGAAACCGTAGCGAGTCATTGGGATATCCGCTCTTTTTCTCGGTAAACGGTCGCTGCTGAAACTCCGCACTCCGTGGCGATCTTTGACGCAGGAGTCTTGGAATCAAGCATCTCTTGAATCTTGCGACGTACATTGAGCGGAATATATTGCTGAATGGGGGCAGCGGTGGGATCTTCAGGCGATGCCTGAAAAACTGGTTCGAGGTGATTTCGGGCTGACCGCATCAGGTCGTGAAATCTACCGAAGGGCTTGTTCGTATAGCAGTCGATGAGTTTGTCGCCTCGATAAGTGCTCCCGTGGGCCAAGCAGAGGGAAGCCATTTCGCTTGAATGGCGAATCCTAAGAATGTTCGGCAAAGTGTCTCGCAATGTGCCGAATGCAAGCCTTCGGAATTCAGGATCGCTCTTTTGAACTCGCTTGATCAACCGATTGAAGGTGTTTGTGAATTTTGCTTGAGGGTTCTTGTTGTGTTGCACGTTGTACCACGGCGTACCTTTTTCCGAGACAAAAATTAGCTCGCTCCCAATTTGGCGAGATCGCTCAAGTCCCCACTGGACTAGCTGGACGGTCTCAGGCCACAGTAACCATTCACCGAAGACACTTGTTTTGGGACGCAGGTAGCGGATAAATGAATCTCGACTCGTGGATTCAAAACCCAGCCGGTCTTGAAACTCATGTTTATGAAACAACAAGATGTCCTGAGACTTGAGCCGCCCAAGTTCTGCTGCCCCCATTCCGCAATTCAGTCCGATGAACAAGAACAAACGCTCAAGCACGGTCGCATTACGATTGAGTTCAGCAAGCTCCTGAACTGAGTACACGTCTTTTTGCACAACCGATAGCCTCTGGGCAAACTCCTCTTCAGTTGGGCTGATAGCCCTGTCAAGCGTTGTGAATCCCCTTGGCAATTTCCATGCAAACTCATCGCTTGAATCGAGCCATTTGAAAAAGCGATCCAATTCCTTGCGGTGGTGCCGAGCCGTGCTGACCGCAATTGGCGGCCCGTCGAACTTTCCCGACTTGCGATTCTTGACTGGCGGACGTTGGCACCAGAAACGAAGCATGTCTTTACACGCATCTCGACCTAACAAGGAAAGCGGAAGATCGTCGTGCCGCTCCTTGAACCGGTCTATCATTTCCAGCCTCCGATGACCGCTTTGTTTCAATCGCTTTGATTCCGGCCATATATTGCGGGACTTCACATCGTCCTCAGCGTATCGATCCAACGCTTCATGCAATGTTCCCGCAATGAGCTTCTGAGGCAGTTTGACTATGGGTGGCAAAGCTCCCAGTTCTTTGAGCCGATCCTGAAGTTGACGCACTTCATCGGCCACAAGCTGCTCGTTGCTTTCGCATCCAGTTGCGTAGATTTGAAGATTGGTTGGTACAAGATCCAAGGACGGAAAACGCTGGCGTTCGACCTCAAGCATCTGCGCATACTCGGCAGCAGGATCGTCGGCTTCAAGAAAATGCGACTGGAAGGGGTACTCGATTTGACGTTTCCCTTTGGCCACATCTTGAGCGAAGTCGAGGGCAAGAGGAGACCAAACGTCCTCGCCGTTGACGGCCACGTTTTCGTCCCACAGTTCGAATAACCGATTCATGCGGCGGTGAGCTTGAGCTTTGTCTGTGCCGAGGTTGAACCTTGGCTGCTTGCCATCAATTCGATATCCGAGATATGGGCGATAACGCCCCTGAGAATCGGGCTTGAGTATCCTTTTTCGGATGGGCATGGGGGGCCTCCGGTGCAAATTGCCAAACTGCCAGAATTCGCTATCTGACACAAACCGTGCCCGTATCTGACACGGTATCTGACACATGCTACCGAGAATAAAGCCGTCACGCCAAGGGATCAGCCGCAAGTCCAATAAAAAAGCCACTTTGCGACGAATCGCAAAGTGGCTTTAGTGGAGGCGGCGGGAATTGAACCCGCGTCCCGCGATGCATCCACGGCACCGTCTACGTGTGTAGTCAAACTATTTATGTCTCCTCGAGGAAGACTATTCGCTTACCAAGGCGCTGCCTGACAGGCTCCCCGGTTCGCTAACTCGAATCTTGTTTAACTCTCCGCGTCTCGAGTAGGACGGCGAGCGATCCAGAATTGTGACGGATACAGAAGACGACTCTGGCGGTCATCTAAAGATCCGGGCTACCTGTTCTTAGGCGGCCAGTGCGAAACTTTCGTCTGCAACTAAAAATTGTGATCAGCTTTTTACGTGGCCAACTGATCAACCACGACACGCGAGCACGCGCTTCTATTCATCCGGTCGAATCCAGATCGCCCCCTTCTCAGAGGACCTCTTGGATGGTCAAACCGCAATCACAAAAACTGCGTTCCAACCGTGACGCAGCTCTGCCGCCACGGGATCGCTCCCGCAACACGCTCGCTTGCGTCACGCCCGAATTCTAGCTTGTTTTCCTCCCAAGGCAACGCCGATTCGAACAAGTTTGTTCCGCCGCAATGGGTGTATCCTCTTCCGCCCAATTGACTTACGCTTGTCGTCGAAGTTGGGCCCGCCGCGGTTTGGCCCGCTGGACGCTTGCACCAATGGAAGCGGGCTCGGCCGGGAGACGCGGTCCGACGGGGTGGCAACAGGAGCTGGCGTCCAACGCGGACGAAAATGGAAAGCTATCGAGTGCGGCTGCGTTAACAAGGAATTTCGTGAAGCGAAACGTTGTGATTATCGGTGCCGGGCCGGGCGGTCTGGCGACGGCGATGCAATTGGCTGCTGCCGGACTGAACGTGACGGTTGTCGAGCGCCGCGGCCAAGTTGGCGGAAGGACCTCGGCGATCGAGGCCGATCGGTTCCGCTTCGATCTGGGACCGACCTTCTTCCTGTACCCGCGCGTGCTGCGCGAGATCTTCGCTTCGGTCGGCCGCGACCTCGACACCGAGGTGCCGATGCGACGACTGGAGACTCAATATCGACTGACCTTTGGCCAAGGGGGACAGCTCGACGCGTCGAACGATCTCGAAGCGATGGATCGCCAGATTCGCCAGTTTGCACCAGAAGATGCCGGCAAGTTGAAAAAGTACCTGGACGACAATCGCGTCAAGCTGGCGCGGTTCCGCCCGATCCTCGAGTCTCCGTTCAGCTCGCCGCTTGACCTGTTGCGTCCCGACGTATTAAAGGCCTTCCCGCTGTTGCATCCGTTGACGTCGCTGGGGTCGGAACTGGAGCGATATTTCAGCGATCCACGGATGGTGATCGCGCTGTCATTTCAGGCAAAGTATCTGGGGATGTCGCCGTTTCGCTGCCCGAGTCTGTTCAGCATCCTTTCGTTCCTCGAATACGAATACGGAGTCCATCATCCGATCGGTGGTTGCGCGGCGGTTAGCGAGCGGATGGCGGAGATCGCCCAGGCGATGGGCGTGCAAATTCGCTTGAACCAGCCGGTCACGGGACTGCAGTTTTCGGGACGGCGGGTGACCGGAGTGCAAACCGCGACCGAATCGATCGCCGCCGATGCGATCGTAATCAACGCCGACTTCGCCGCGGCGATGCGCGACCTGGTCCCCAACACGCTGCGGCGACGGTGGGCCGACAAAAAGCTGGCCGGCAAAAAATACTCCTGCTCCACCTTCATGATGTATCTGGGCGTGCGAGGCGAGATCGACGGACTGGCTCACCACAACATCCACATCGCACGCGACTACCAACAAAATCTCCGCGACATCGAGATCGACCACCGGCTGTCCGACGATCCTTCCTTTTATGTCCAGAACCCCGGCGTGACCGACCCGACGCTGGCACCCGAGGGACATCGCTCGCTGTACGTTCTGGTCCCCGTAAGTCACGAGCATCCGAACATCGACTGGGCAAAAGAGACGCCGCGATTCCGCGAACTGACGCTCGATCGCCTGTCGCAAATCGGGCTGCCCGATCTGCGCGACCGGATCGTCTATGAAAAGATCGTCACGCCAGCGGACTGGTCGGGAGAGCATAAGATCTATCGCGGGGCGACGTTTAATCTGGCTCACAACCTGGGGCAGATGTTGCATCGCCGCCCACAGAACCGGTTCGAGGAACTCGACGGCGTCTACCTTGTCGGCGGCGGCACGCATCCCGGCAGCGGGCTGCCGGTGATCTACGAGTCGAGTCGAATCTCGAGTCGGCTGTTGTTAAACGATTTGGGAATCGACACGTCCTTCATCGACGCGGCCGCGGCCACGTCGAATTGAACGAAAGACGAAGCGTTATTTCTTCGCAGCTTCGGTGTCCGCTTTGGCTTTTAATTCCTGAGCCGCCGAGAGTTCGGGGTTCGGCGTCGCGTCGCCCGGCTCTTGGCCCAACATCCACTTCATCCCGCCCAACAGCGACGCGAGATAGGTCTCGTTGGTCCAGACGTCTTCGCGATGCCCGAGGCTCATGTGCATCGCTTTGCCATCGCCATATTCCTTCACCCACAACACGGGGACGTGGTACGGTTCTTTCAATTCGGTCTTGGCCATGTTCAGGCTCATCAGCACGCGGACCTTCTCGGGCTGCCAATTTTTAAAGCAATAGATCTCATCCTTTAGCGTCACCTCTTCGCCCCAGGGCTTGCTGGCCGGATGTTCTTGATCGTGAACCTTAATCGTGACTGTCGATCCCGCTCCCCACGGATGCCCGTTGAAGGTGCCACCGATCATGTCCCAGTAGGGCTTATAGTTGTGAAACGTATCGGCGGCAGAGTGCGTTCCGATAAAGCCGTGCCCCTTCTGCTTCAACCAGTCGTTAAAGAAGTAGTCGAGGTCCTCTTCGGCGATCGGCAGGTCGCCGGTGGTGTAGAACAGAACGAGATCGTAATGCTGGAGTTTCTCTTTCGTAAAGTCGGCGGCGACATCCTGCGTGCAATCGGCGCGGAACAGGCCGGTGGACACACCCAATTCGGTGATGGCCCGTTCGGCCGGTGACAGCGGCATCTTCTCGCGTTTGACCGGACCGTGGCGGTAGCCAGCGCTCTGCGTGACCATCAACAAGCGAGCCGGTTCGGCAACCGCCAACATCGCCATCGAAGCGACAAGGCTGAAACAACAGAACAATCGAATCATCGATCGGGTCTCCAAAAAATTCAGTTTGAGTGTAGTTGGGGGAGGGTAGTTCAAGGCCCTCAGTTTAATCGCTCGCCAAAACCACGTCTGCGTCGCGGAGGAAAATCGGTTTCCGCGTCGGATCGCGATCGCCCAGGTCGCAGCAACTTCAATTGTCTCTGCAGATTCAATCCGCGAAAAACTTGGCTTTCAAGCCGCCGACGTGATAATAGTCGCGGGCGTCTGAGGCGTCCTCGTTATCCATAGATTTGAGGTTTTACGAACGATGAGTAAGCTGCGCTGCGAGGGCTGGTGGGAACAACAGGGGTTGGGCCGCCAGCCGATGGAAGATTTACAGATCGCGTTCCACGAAGGCCAGGTGTCGGGCAGCGGCCGCGACATCGTGGGAGCTTTTACGTTGAGCGGGCAATTGCAAGGCGAACGAGCGCTGCTGGTCAAGCATTACCTGGGCTCGCACCGCGTCGATTACCCCGGTTCGTTTGATGGGGAAGGGACGTTGCAGGGTCTTTGGAGCATCGACGGCTTTGGCGGCAAGTGGATGATTCACGTGGCACGCGATGCGGAGGCCAATTCAAATCGCGAGGTGGCGGAGATCCAAGATTGGCCGCCGGCGAAGGCGTAGCGCTGCGAACGCCCCGCGACTTGCATCGCCTGGGGATACCGAGCATCATGTGGGACTGAAATTCCCTTCTTGGAGATCCCGCATCGATGCCTACCACCGCAAAATCCACGACTCTGCAAATCGCAACGCTCTGCCTCGCGTTGACGCTTCCAACAGCGATGCTGTCGGCACAGCCCGCCGGCTACAATTACGACGAAGCGAAAGTTCCGGCCTACACGCTCCCCGATCCGCTGGTGATGGCCGATGGCACTCCCGTCACTTCGGCCGACCAATGGCCTAAGCGTCGCGCTGAGATCATGGACTTGTTCCTGCAAGAAGTTTATGGCAAGGCGCCAGGCAAACCGGAAGGGTTGCACTTCAAAGTCATCGAGCAGAGCGACGATGCGATCAACGGCAAGGCAACGCGGAAACAGGTTCGCGTCTTCTTCGATGCCGATGAAACGGTGGCGATGGATATTCTGATCTACCTGCCCAAGAAACTGGTCGACGCCAAGCAGCCGGTTCCGACTTTCCTGACCCTCAATTTCTTTGGCAATCATTCGATCTCCGACGACCCGGCGATCGTGTTGTCTGAGAGTTGGATGCGTTCGAGCAAAGAGAAGGGAGTCGTCGACAATCGGGCGACCGAAGCGAGTCGCGGAGCGTCGGCGAGCCGCTGGCCCGTGGAGTCGATCATCGATCGCGGCTACGGATTGGCGGCGATCTATTACGGCGATATCGACCCCGATTTCGACGACGGTTTCAAGAACGGTGTCCACGCTTTGTATGATCCGCCCGCCAAAGATGGCTGGGGATCGATCGCAACTTGGGCTTGGGGATTGAGCCGAGCGATGGACTACCTGGAAACCGATAGTGAGATCGACGCAAAACGGGTCGCTGTCTTCGGCCACTCGCGTCTAGGCAAGACATCGTTGTGGGCCGGTGCAACCGATCCGCGGTTTTCGATCACGATCTCCAACGATTCGGGATGCGGCGGAGCGGCGCTCAGCCGCCGTGCGTTTGGCGAAACGGTTGCTCGGATCAACACAAGCTTCCCGCATTGGTTTTGCGACAACTACACGAAATACAACGACAACGAAGGAGCGTGCCCCGTCGACCAGCATCAGCTTGTCGCATTGATAGCTCCGCGTAGCGTCTACATCGCCAGTGCCGAAGAGGATACGTGGGCGGACCCGCGCGGCGAGTTCTTGTCGGCCGTGCATGCCGCACCTGTCTACCAACTGCTGGGAACCGACGGAATCGGCGGCGAAACCGAAATGCCACCGATCAACAAGCCGATCATGCACACGCTGGGGTATCACGTTCGAACCGGCAAGCACACCGTCACCGACTTCGACTGGAACTCCTACATGGACTTCGCCGATCAGCGTTGGGTCAAATAGTCGCGGGCTAGGTGCGTCGCCTTTCGCTCCGTGAAAGGCGACCATCGGAACTGAACTTAGAAGCGAGCAATGGAATGTCGTCGAAGCGAAGTTATGCGATCATCGGTACCGGAGCGCTCGGCGGATACTACGGCGGTCTGATGGTTCGCGCCGGGCTGGACGTTCACTTCCTGTTGCGATCGGACTTCGATCACGTGCAGCAGCACGGATTGCGAATCGATTCGAAAAACGGCGACTTCCATTTGCCGCGGGTCAACGCCTACCGCAGCGCCGCCGAGATGCCGGCCTGCGACGTCACGATCGTGGCGATCAAGACGACGGCCAATGAACAACTGGCCGATATTTTGGCTTCCACGACGCGTGACGGCGGGGTGGTGCTGGTGCTGCAAAACGGATTGCACGTCGAATCCGATGCGGTCGCCGTCGTCGGACCTGATCGCGTTCTGGGCGGCTGCTGTTTCTTGTGCAGCAACAAAGTCGGTCCGGGACACATTGATCATATCGATTACGGCCGGATCGCGTTTGGTGAATACCGTGCCGATGGCTCGGTGCAACCGATCCGCGAGCTGACTCGCGCCATCGAAGCCGATCTACAAAAGGCGTCGATCCCCGCGGAAGCTGTCGACGATCTGATCAAGGTCCGCTGGCAAAAGCTGATGTGGAACATTCCGTTTAACGGACTGTCGGTCGTGTTAAACGCATCGACAGCCGAGATCATGAACCATCCTGCATCAGAAGCTCTGGCCGAACAGATCATCCGCGACGTGCGAGCCGCCGCGATGCAGTGCGGCAAGAAGATCGATGAAGCGTTTGTCGACAAGATGATGGACGATACGCGGGCGATGGTCCCCTACGACAGCAGCATGCGGATCGACTTCAAGCGAGGTCGGCCGATGGAAGTCGAAGCGATCGTGGGCAATCCGCTTCGAGAATTGCAACGCCACGGCGGCCATTCGCCTCGGCTGGAAATGCTGTATCAACAACTAACGTTCTTCAACCGGAACCAAACGGTCTAAACTGGCCTCGTTCGCCATGCAGCCTTGCGCAGCGCGAAACCAAAGCTCATTCGACTTTGGCAAGGTCCAAGAAGCTGATCATCGACGGATTGCCGACCGGCACGTATTGGTCGGTGAAGTCGAGCTTGCCGGTCTTTTTGTCGACCTTGAAGACAGTGACATGGTCGGCTCGCTGGTTGCAGCAATACAAAAAATTTCCGGTTGGATCGAAGTTGAAGCTGCGTGGATAATCGCCCCGCGTCCACTCTTCGCCTACGTAGCTCAGTTGTCCGTCGTCGCCGATCGCGAAGATCCCGATACTGTCATGAAGACGATTCCCGGCGTAGACAAATCGTCCGTCGGCGGAGACCAAGATCTCGGAGCAAAAATTGCTGCCCGTGAAACCGGGGGGCAGCGTCGAGATCGTTTGCCGCGGCGTCAAACGCCCCGCTTCGGGATCGTAGTCGAACAGGGCGATCGTCGATCCTTCCTCCTGGATCGAATAGAACCAGCGTCCTTCGGGATGGAAGTGGAAGTGCCGCGGACCGTCGCCTGGCGGCAAGTCGACACCGGCGGGATCGTTCGCGTGCAAGGTTCCCGTTTTCGCATCGAACTTCCAAACGTAGATCTTGTCCAAACCAAGGTCGACGTGCAGGACAAACCGCCCCGATGGATCCGCTTCGATCATGTGAGCGTGCGTCCGGTCGTGACCGCTGATCGCAAAGCTTCCCTCCGGCGCGTGAGTCGCTTTGGTGGGACCGATCGGTCCTTCGTCAACTTTCGTATCGCTCGCCTCGCCCAAACGACCGTCTTCCAAAATCGGCATCACCGAAACGGAGCCACCAAAATAGTTGGCGACCAACAGAAACTTCCCCGAGGGATGGATGCTGACGTAAGTTGGCCCCGCACCGCCGGCTGGTACTGTGTTCAAAAGTTTCAACTGGCCATCGGCGGGATCGATCGCAAACGCGCTAACCGTTCCCTGCTTGTCGGCTCCCACGCGGTCGGTTTCGTTCGCTGAGTAAAGCCGCGTTCCGGCCTCGTTGACGACCAAACAACTGGGACTGGTCCCCAGCGGATAGTCCCCCGCCGCGGTCAACGCTCCGGTCTCCCGATCGACGCGAAACGTATGAATGCCCCGCCCGTTCCCCGGCGGCAGATCAACTTGGGTCGGCAGCATGTCCTTCAATGGCGAACTGAACGTGCCGACGTACGCCATCAAAGGACGCTCCGTCGCCGCGGGATCAGCGGCTTGAAGACCGCCTGCCATGGGAAGTGCTCCCGCCAATGCCATCGATGTTTGCAGGAAGCGGCGGCGGGTGGGTGCGGAGTGCGTCATGGCTGTCTTGCTTCAAAAGGAGGGGGTATTTAGAAGAGTCATGGAGGGAAAAGCCATGATATTCAGACGACATCGTGGATTGCAACGCATAGAGTTGATCATCAAGCGAACCTTTGAGATGTTTTTCAAGTCCCTTGCCAGCGGCGGGCAGGGAAGCATATTTGCCCGCTAGCAGGGAAGCGACTAAAACGCCCCCAACTTCCAATATCACATAAGCACACTGGAAAGCAGGAGCAACGGATGAACTTTGAAGCAAAATCGTCTGTCGACGAAATTCGCCAACGGTTCGACAACGATGTCGAACGTTTTAGCGTTCTGGAAACCGGACAGACTGCGACGATCGACGCTCCGTTGGCGATGGAGTTGATAACACAAGCGGCAATCGCTTCGACACCGCAGATTCGCCGGGTGCTGGATATCGGATGTGGAGCGGGAAACAATACGATCAAGTTGCGGCAGGCGTATGGCAGTAACTTCGACGTCGATCTGCTGGACCTCAGCCAACCGATGCTCGATCGCGCCAAGCAGCGAGTTGCCGCCGCCGGTGCAAATTCGATCGAACTTTGGCAAACCGACTTCCGCGATGCGGCGTTGGAGCCCGAATCGTGCGACGTGATCCTCGCCGCAGCGGTCCTGCATCACCTGCGCAACGACGCCGATTGGCTGTCGACTTTCGAAAAACTGTTCCGACTTTTAACGCCCGGCGGATCGGTCTGGATCACCGATCTTGTCTCGCACGAAACCTCAAGCGTTCATCAGATGATGTGGGCTCGGTATGGAGAGTATCTCACTGGACTCGACGGCCCCGGGTATCGAGACAAAGTTTTCGCCTACATCGAAAAAGAAGACTCGCCGCGGCCGGTAACCTACCAATTGGATCTGCTCCGCCGCGTCGGATTTCGGCATGTCGAACTGCTTCACAAAAACTCCTGCTTCGCCGCCTTTGGTGCGGTGAAGTTATGAATGACTTGTTCGTGGCGATGGCGTACACTACCGGCACTGGTTGTTCCACCCTTCGGGCGGACGACGTTGCGGCCCGGTTTGCAATTTTAGGGGAGACGCGGGCGGACGAATTCCTGGTACGATAGCGGCTTTGAAGACTTTGGTTTGATGCCAGGATGCGCTGTATGGAATCGCCGCAAGCTTTGCCTCGATGGGCGTTGGATCTCGCTCGCTTTTTGCCGCTGAAGAGCCAGTTTTTGCTGAGCGGCAATGTGCGCGACCGCTACCCTTGGGCGATCGCCAACGAGCGCTACGCGCCGCTGCCGCTGACAAGTTTCCTGGCGGAACTGTTGCGCAGCCGCGGCATCGCCCACGTGCTGGCCTTCGATCCGTTGAACGGCTTCTCCGTTCCCTTGGTCAGCGGGATCGACATCGCAGCGGAACAGAAATTCTTCAGCGACCGATTCGATCTGAGGTGGAACGACAACCTTCACTCGCCCGCCAGTGTGGCGAGGTTCTTTGAACTGTTTCCCGACTTCGTACGGAGCGAACCCGAACCGATCGCGGTGCTCGCCGATTTTTCGTCCCGTTATCTGGTGCGCCCCGATTTACAGACCGACGACGAACACCATTGGTTCACCGCCTCGTTGATCCTCAGTTTAGATGTCGCCGCGCGCCCCTGCGGTCCCGACGCGAGTACGCTCTTTAATCCGATCGTTTGGATCGCCGATCAGGAAGGCGACCTACCGCCTTGGTTTGCCGTCGGCAATCCGCGTCTGCGACCGATCACGTTGCCCGTCCCCGATCGGACGACGCGGGGGCTGATCGCAAAGAGTCTGATTCCCGGAATCCCGGGCGCGCGTCAGGCCAGCGAAGAACAGATCGCTGCGGCGGAGCGATCGTTGGTCGAACAGACGCACGGCTTGATGCTGTTGGATATGATTTCGATCACCGAACTGTGTCGCAACGAAGAGGTCCCGATCGATCGCCTGGACGATGGCGTGCGTCGTTTCAAACTGGGCGTGACCGAAAATCCTTGGGCCAAGCTGGATCGCGAAAAGATTGCAAACGCCGACAGCTTTGTCGCTCGTCGATTGAAGGGGCAGGATCACGCGGTCACCAAGATGCTGGACATCATCAAGCGATCGGTGATCGGACTCTCCGGCAACGAAGGCCGATCGGGACGCCCCCGGGGCGTTGCTTTTCTGGCCGGCCCGACCGGAACCGGAAAGACCGAACTGGCGAAGACCGTGACGGAACTGTTGTTCGGCGACGAGAGTGCCTACATCCGCTTCGACATGAGCGAATTTGCGGCGGAACATTCCGACCAACGATTGATCGGCGCGCCTCCGGGCTACGTCGGCTATGACAGCGGCGGTGAATTAACCAACGCGATCCGAGAGAAACCATTCAGCGTGGTTTTGTTCGATGAGATCGAAAAAGCCCACCCGCGGATCCTCGACAAATTCCTGCAAGTCCTCGACGACGGCGTGCTGACGTCGGGCCGAGGCGAACGTGTCTACTTCTCCGAAGCGTTCCTTATCTTCACGTCTAACCTCGGCCTGTATCGGATCGATGATCGGGGTAAACGTGTCGCCAACGCGACACCCGCCGACGACCTGCAGTCGATGCAAGCGAAGGTCCGCGGCGAGATCGATCGTTTCTTTAAGCTGGAGATCGGTCGGCCGGAGATTCTGAATCGGATCGGCGAGAATATCGTCGTCTTCGATTTCATTCGCGAGGATGTTGCGGCCGAGATCTTCGAGATGATGTTGGCCGGGATTTCGCGGCAGGTCGAAAACGCGACCGGGCGGCCGATCGATATCGAAGATTCCGCGCGGCGTTCGCTGCAAGAGCTTTGTCTCGCCGACCTTTCCAATGGCGGCCGCGGCGTCCGCAATCAATTGGAGGCGCACTTCATCAACCCGCTGGCCCGGGCGTTGTTCGACGCTCCCGAATCGCCCGCGATCATCGTGCGGCGGATCGATCACCGCGATGGTTTGACAACGGTGGAGCTGGCGTGACGCAATCGATATCGATAAGCAGAATTCATTACCCGATCCATTCGCTGGGATTCGGCACCCGCGTTGGCGTCTGGTTTCAAGGCTGCCAGATCCAATGCCCCGGATGTGTCAGCCGCGATACTTGGGCAGCGGGAACCGACCCAATCAGCTTGGATCAACTGACGCAAACCCTGGCTCCTTGGACTGCCCAGGCCGATGGGCTGACGATTTCGGGAGGGGAACCGTTTGACCAACCCGATGCCGTCGCGGCTTTGGTCGATTGGTGGCGCACAAAAAACGTGGGCGATGTGTTGCTCTTCTCCGGCTATTCGGCGGAAGTACTTTGGACGCGGCATTCCGATATCGTATCGAAGCTGGACGTATTGATTAGCGATCCGTATGACGCCAAGCAACCGCAGACCCAACCGCTGCGTGGATCGGACAATCAACGAATGAACTTGCTGACGCCATTGGCGGCGGAGCGATATGCGAGCCTCGATGACTCGCCGGCCCTGGATCTCTGTTTCGATGACGATACGGTTTGGATCGCGGGAATTCCTAAGCCAAACGCGATGGCTGAAATTCGCAAGCGATTGGCCGCGATGGGCTTCGCCGCGGGAACGTCCGATCAATTGCTCGATGGTGTGCGCGGATGAGTTTGGTCAAGATTTGCCCCAAGTGCGGCCACCCCAACGATCTGGCGGAGATGTATTGCAGTGGCGATGGACCGAGCGGCAACGGCTGTGGTTTTAGTGTTGCCACGATTGCCGCGACGCTTCCCCATTCTGCACCTATCGCGGAGGATCACCTCGAGGAAACGGAACCTCAATCCCAACCTCCTCGCTGCGTCAACGGACACGCAATGTTTCCGGACGACTTGGTTTGCATTGAATGCGGCGGCGACGTGGCGGCCGAATCTGCGGAAGCACAGACCGAAGTAGACGCTTCGCTCGTTTTTGCCGATCGCTATCGCGTTGTGCAAACGCTGGAACCTGGAGCCGAACGGGCGGATCGGTATCTAGCCGAACCGATGCTCAGCAGCGAGCCGGCGGATCGGCAAGACCTGCTACTTATCAAGCACTACCCGATTGGAGTCGAACCCGACGAAGAGGTTCAGTCGATCTTGCTGTCGCTGGAATCACCACGTTGCGTTCGGTTGGTCGAGACTGGCCATCAAGATCGCCGCGCGTTTGAAGTCTACGAATCCTGCCAACACGAAACGCTTGCCGATCTCTCGATCGAAAGCTCGTTCGACGAAGCGTTTTGCCGTGACTTCGTCGATCAAATGGGGACGGCACTCAACGCTCTACACGACGCAGGCTTGCTGCATCGCGACCTGCAACCGGCAAACATTGGCTTGCGGACTTTGCAGCCGCTCGATCTTGTCGTGTCGAACTACAACGCCGCTGCGGTTGCGGAATTAGAAATTCACGTCGCACCAAATTCACGGACGTCGCGGTACACGGCGCCAGAGTGTTTTGCGGGAATCAGCACCTTCGCTTCGGATTGGTGGAGCCTAGGAGTGACCCTGCTGGAACGGCTCACCGGCGGCAGTTTGTTCGAAGCGATCGATGCACGCGCGTTCCAGTTGCTGATCCTAACCCGACCGGTCCCGATTCCCGAAGATCTCGACGACAACTGGCAGACGTTGTTGAAGGGATTGTTGACGCGCGATCATACTCGTCGTTGGGGGTATCAGCAGGTGAACGCTTGGCTGGCAGGCGAATCGGATCTGCAGCACTACTTCGAAAGCGATCTCGGAACCGAAGACAAAGGCGCCGCAATTTGCTTGGGGGACGAGACCTACAAGTCCGCCGCGCGTTACGCCTTGGCCGCCGCATCGCCCGAACATTGGCAAGAAGCCGTCGCACAGTTGGCCAGCGGTGAACTGGGGACCTGGTTGGCCGAGGGCAAGCTGGACGATCGCGCTCGAGAAAGCTGGGACGCGATCGTCGAAGACCACGCGTTGGGCAACGATCAACAATTGATGCTGGCCTTGTTGGCGATGAATGATCAACTGCCGCTCTGCTTCGACGGCGAGATCGTCTCGCCATCATCGTTTGCGGCGACGGCGGCTCGCAGCCTGAATTGGTTGCAGGGAACGATCGCGTCGCATTTGATGCGGATCAGCCGTGAGCTGTGGTTCGTCGACGTCGCCGAGCGACGCGAAGTAGCGAACCAGATGATACAGAAACGAGAGATTCCGACTGACCCGGCGAGATTCGATTCCCTGTCGCTGGTGGTCGCTCGTGAAACGCTTTTCGAAAAGTGGGCGCAGCGTCAGTCGGAATGGCCCGAGGCGCGGCACTCGGCGCTAGCCCATCTACTCTCGAAGAACTCGTTGGGAGAAGCCGACCTGTTGATCTTGCTGGCCGCTCCACTATCGGAATTCCGTTCGGCGGAAGACTTGGTAGATGAAGCCGAACGCGAAGCGAAAGCCGCTGGAATCGACGCGTGCTGGGATCGCGAAGCGGCGCGACTGGCTTTGCAACAAGGACGGCGGGAAGTTTTTGAAACTCTTGGCGATCGCTTGTCCGACTTCGTTCGCTGCGGTTATCCAATCGCGGATCAATGGGCCGACACGTTCCGATTCGAACATCGAATCTCACTGGCCAGAGCGTTGGCACTTTTATGTGTTCCCGATGACCGATGGCAGAAGCCGGAGGGGGGCGAACATTGGCGGTTGCTAATGGATTTCTTCCGCCGCAAGGTTTTATCGAGCGTCCAACGTGGGCCGTTGATGTCGCTGAAGATTGGCAAGTCATCGGCTCGGATCGATGTCGCTCAATTGGGCAGCGAAGTGATTCCGGCCGATTCGCTGATCGACGCGATCATCACAAACGATGGCAACCCATCACGCGTCGACCCGAGCGTGTTGGCTGGCGATCCGATTCTGCAACGGCGACTGCGTCGATTGCGGAACAATTGTGAAAACTACCAACGCGATACCGGGATCTCGTCGCTGCATTTAGGGTTTCCCTTCCTGGTCCGTCGAGATGTCGATGCGGGGCAGAGTCGACCACGGTTGGTTCCATTGTTGTTGTGGCCGGTGAAGTTGGATTACGCCGAAGGGCAAAACACATCGCTACGGATCGCCGCGGATCGCGATCAAGAACGCGTCCGATTGAATCCAGCGTATGGCGTTTTGTTGAGTCAAGAAAAGAAGCAGCGTTTTGCCGACGCGTTGCTTGAAATTCAGTGTCGCGATGCGATCACGGGAGAGCAGTTGATCGAGGTCCTGCAGCCGCTGTTCGCCGATTCGCACGAGCAGGTCCTTGCCGAATCGGCCCCGCTGCCAGCAGAGCCTTCGTTGCCGAAGGACGTTCATTGCCGTGTCGTCGCCAGCGGCGTGATCTTCCAGTGCGACTTTGCCGGCCAGGAACTAGCCGACGAATTGGACAAACTTCAAAACCTCCCGTTTGATGCCTCACCCGCGGCGACGTTGCTGCGGCTTGATTGCGTCCAAGATGTGGAACCGTCGCCAATCCCACCGACCGAGCAACGGTTTCTGGTCACCGAAGCCGATCCGTCGCAGGAGGCCGCGGTTTTTGCAGCCCGGAATCCGCCGGGGCTCTTGATCCAAGGACCGCCCGGAACGGGAAAGAGTCAGACGATCGTGAACATCGTCGCCGACGCGGTTGCTCGCGGGCAAACCGTCCTGGTTGTCTGCCAAAAGCAAGCGGCGTTGGAGGTGGTCGGGCATCGCTTGGAATCGTCGGGGCTTGGCGATCGAACCGTTTTAATTGGGGATCCATCGCGCGACCGAAAGCCGTTTCTCGCGAGATTGCGGGCGGAACTGGCGGAGCTTCGCGGGCAATTGGGACGCGAGTCGGCGGCTGCGAAACATCGGACACAGGCGGCAGAGGTTGGCCGATTGGAGGCGGAGCTCGATCGCATCCACGAAGCGATGATGCATCCTGTGCTGCAAAGCGGTTTGACCTACGAACAGGTCATCGCGGATCTGATCGAACATGGCAATCAGCCCACCACGGTTTCGGTGTCAACGCTCCGTCCGCTGTTGCAACCGCTAGCGATAGCTTCGGTGAAGGCGATCGCTCATCAGATCCAATCGCTTGCGCCGCTGTGGTTAGCAGCACGTTACGAAAACAGCAGGCTGCATGCACTAAAAAGGTTCTCCGCCGACCGGGAGACCATCGTCGCGGTGCAGCACGCATTGGATGCTTTTGTCGAGTGTGAACGGAAGCGACTCGAAGAGCTGGACGCAACGACGCGCGTCGTCGACATCAACCAGTTCGACATGCGTGCAATGGAAGGCTGGCTATCGGAGCATCAAACGGCTATCGAGGCGACATCCGAACCGACGTTGGCGACGACGGGAAAACTGGTCGACCTGTTTGAAAGTGGAGTTGCCGACGCAGAGCTCCATCGATTGTCCGGACTCGCCGCCGACGCTCAATCCAACCCGGCTCCCGAGAGTGAGTTGCGATTGCGTACGAAGCTCGCTCCGTTATCCGACGCCGAAATCGATGCATTGCACCATGACAGTCGAACGGTCTCGCGTTGGCAGCGTTCATGGCTGCGAAAGATTTGGCCCCCCTATCACGGCGCCGTCTCGCGGATTGCGCAGTTCTGCGGCTCCGACGCAGCGCAAGTTACCGAAGAGATCGCCGCAATCGGCGCTGCGTTGCAATACGAATCGGCGGCGCGGGCGGGCTGCCGCGGATACGAACAGGCTCGCATGCGGTTGCAGTTGGATGCTCCCGTGGTGAATCTCTCTTCGCAGCAGCTTGCCGACAAGGTGCGGTCTCTTATGACAAGCTTGCAGGATGCTAAAGCACTGATCGATCGGGGGAACAACTGTCCCTGTCGCGATCATTACCATCTGGCGTTTCAATCGGGGACTTCGAAGGCGATTCGTGAATTCTTAACTGCGGCGGGCCAAGGCGTTCGATTGGATCGATTGCGGAATGAGAGTCTCGAAACGCTGCAACCATTAGAAGCATGGTTCGAGACCGCGTGGATCGATCGCGTAACAGGTTTGCTGCGATTGGGAGAACCGACCAACCAGTCGACCGATGGCATCGTTGCCGCTTGGGATTCGTTAGCTGCGTTCCAAACGTTCCGCTTGCGATCGGATTCGATCTCTGATGTCGAATTGTCGGTATTGGCGGCGATGGCGCCGAAGCGAGAGGTTTGGGAATCGATGCCCCCGGAATCGGCTGGGGATTTGATGCGGCAAACGGTGCAGCGCGAGGCGTTGCTGGCGTGGCGTGCCAATGCAGAGGAACAATGGCCTTGGTTGTTGATCGAACGCGAAGAATTTGAGAGCAAGGTGGCACAGCTTCGAGACGGTTGCAAAGCGTTGGGCGACGCGGTCCGTCGCTTGGTGCCACAGCTGCCCGCGGTCGACAAGATCGCCCGACGCAACCGCTGGGACGACATCCTGATGTTCACCGGGCCGCGGGCGAAGAAGCTGCGTGAAACCGTCGACATGGGACGCGAATTTGGGCTGTATCAAATGCGGCCGATCTGGCTGGCCAATCCCGATACCGTATCGAGGATCTTTCCGTTGCAGCAGGGATTGTTCGACGTAGTGGTGTTCGACGAAGCGTCTCAATTGCCGGTCGAATACGCGCTGCCGGCGATCTACCGCGGCAAGACGATCGTTGTGAGCGGCGATGAAAAACAATTGCCGCCCGCTAAGTTTTTTGCCGCTGCGTTTGACGATGAAGATGAAACGCCAACCGACTTGGAAGGGGAAGAATTGGAGGATGCGATCGAGAGCCGCGGGAAACGCCGCGAGGTGAAAGATTGCGGCGATCTGTTGGAACTCGCCTCGCCGGTCTTCCCCAAGGTGATGCTGAACGTTCACTATCGATCGAAGTACCGCCAGCTGATCGATTTCTCCAATGCGGCCTATTACGAAAACGGCTTGAGCGTTCCGGTGCTGCATCCGCCAGAGAAGGTGGCTGAGTTGAAGCCGATCGAGTTTGTCGAAGTTGCCGGTGTGTATGAGAACCAATCAAACGAGATCGAAGCGGATCGGGTCGTCGATTCGATCCGAACGCTCTGGGCGTCGATGCCGATCGAGGAAACACCAACGATCGGCGTGGTGACGTTCAACTTGAAACAGGCCGAGCTGATCGAAGACAAACTGGAGCTGTTGGCCGAGCAGGACGACGCGTTTCGGCAAGCGTTGATGCAGCAACGGAATCGCGTGCAGGACGGCGAGCGTTGCGGTTTCTTCGTCAAGAACGTCGAAAGCGTGCAGGGAGACGAACGGGACTGGATGATCTTTTCGACAACGTTTGGCAACAACGCCCAAGGGAGCTTCCGACGCAATTTTGGCGTGCTCGGTCAACAAGGTGGCGAACGGCGGTTGAACGTCGCAACGACGCGGGCGAAACACCGGATGGTGATCTATTCGTCGATGCCACTGGAACGAATCAGCGATACTCGGCAAAGTCTGGTCGCCCCGCAAACGCCTCGCGACTACCTGCAAGCCTATTTGATGTATGCCAAAGCGGTTTCCGATGCTCGCTTCGACGATGCCACTCGGATTCTGGGGGCCTTCGGCCCACGGAGGTCCACGCGATCGTTGACCGATGCGCACGCGGACTCCTTCGTGATCGAAGTCCGATCGTTTTTGGAGTCCGAAGGCTATGTTGTAGAAAGCCCTGGGGCGAACGATGCGTTTCGGTTCGATCTGGCGATCCGCCGCCCCAAGGATGGCATGTTTGCGATCGCCATCGAATGCGATTCGCCACGCCATCCCGATTTGAAATACGCGCGGCACCGCGAGTTGTGGCGCCGCGATGTGCTCAAGGCAACTGTCCCCACGATCTACCGGGTTTGGTCGCGGATGTGGTTGGTCGACGAAACGACGGAGCGGAAACGATTACTCGAAGCGGTTAAGAAGGCGGTAGGTGAGGCATGAGTGGTCCCAAAGTTGTCGATGTTCGGGCGATCCGAGCCGCTCAAGAACGCGAGTTTCGCAAGCTGCGACATCAAATCGAAAAACAGTTTCGCAAGACCGAAGCGATGCTTGAAGCCACCGAGAACGAGACGCTTCGCCGAGTCTTCGATTCGTTGACCGCTTCGCTAACGCGCCTTGACGCCGACCGGGAAGCGACGGCATTGCCGCGATCCTTGGATGCGATACTCGATCAAGCAAACGCAACGTTGGAATCGGCGTTGCAATTGAAATCGAATATCGAAGAACAACGTGTCGCCTCGGTTGCCGAGCGTCTAGCTCGGCAGCGTTCGATCGAGGACGCAATCGCAGCGACGGTCTTGCGGCTCGAAACGGCAAACCTCGCGACGATGAAAGCGAATCTGTTGGCCAAGCCGGACGAGTTCCAATTGCAGATCGCATTGGACGCGTTGGCTACGGAATCGCAGCGGCAAGCTGACGCCGATTTGCAAGACGTCACCGATTCTTTGGCGGGATCACATGGAACGATTTCGGTCACCGATTGGCTCGCGGCGCAACCGGCTGAAAAATCGTCGGCGGACGAACGGTTGGAACAACTGGCGGCGAAGGTCTGCGTTCTCGACGGTCTTGGCGATGCTTCGCCATGGCTGACGCGGATCGCGGAAGTTCGCCAAATCGACGACGCCGCTCGACAGCGATTACAGACCGATTCGTTGATCATCCAGCTGGGCGAAGAACTCGATCGGCGGCGAGGGTTGGAACGACGGGCCGAGCTTCTCGACGCGTTGGACGCGGAACTGGCTGCGTTCGACACCTACGCGGATTCGCTGCGGCAACAGATCGAGCGTGCTCGCGGAGACGAAACTGCGGACATCGCCGAATTGCAAGCCGAAGTCGCCGCGTGGACCGAAGCGGAAGCGAAGCGGATCGATCGGGATGCGAGTCGCGCGGCGATCCTGTCGGTCCTGCAATCGATGGGCTACGACGTCCGCGAATCGATGGCGACCGGCTGGGCCGAAGATGGCAAGGTCGTCGTCCAGGCTCCGGGCAGCCAAGACTATGCCGTCGAGCTTAGCACGGTCGCTGGCGATCGATTAAAGACACAGCTCGTTCGTTTCGGCGAACCAGGTTCCAGCAACGCCATGCAGCAGCAACGCGATGTTGAAATGGAAACCACGTGGTGCAAGTCGCATGCGGAAGTGCTTGGCGCGCTGGACCGGCGGGGTTTGGAAACGAAGGTGCTCACCGCCCGTCCGATCGGATCGACGCCGATCGCCGTCATCCCCAAGACGGATGAACGGCGATCGCAAATCGAGACAACGGTCAAGCATCAGGAACGACACCAACAACCAAAGCGTCCGTGAATGGGATCGATCCGGTTGGAGTCGAGCCTTCAGGCGACGACCGAGCGATAGACATCGGATGAAGCCTCGACTCCAGTGCTCTTGCTGGAGTCGAGCCTTTAGGCGACCGAAGCGCACCTTAAGAAGTTCGGCTGAAGCCTCCACTCCAGCGCTGTCGGTGACGTCGAGCCTTCAGACGACCGATGCGTCCATCAAAACTCTCCGACCACTTCGCCACCGCCGCGTGTTCCCAAGGCGTTGTAGACAGCTTCCTCGATCGTTTCATTGATCGATCGGACCGAACCATCGGCGATCACAAACTGGCCGATCCCGGCATGAGGGGCTGACAACCCTTTGTCATCGGTGCCGAGCTGGTTGGGACGGAACTGCGTTTCAAACAGAACCATGTGCCCATGGTCGTCGGTCAGTTCGGTGATTTCACGGACCGCGGCCGACCAAGCGGTTTCGAAGTATGCGTGTCCGCCCACGGTGGTGCCGGGCAACGGACCGTTCGTCCGTTCGCCTAAGAACAGCGTGTTCGAGACACCATCGGTGATATCGCGAAACCGGGTCGCACTGTTTCGATAGAAGACGCCCCGACTTTGCAAGGGCGTATCGTCGAGGTCGACCGCTTCGGTGGAAGGGCCCCAGTTCGCGGCGTAGCTGCCCGCCGCATACTGTTCGATTGGCGACGCGCTGTCGTCGCGAACGACAAAGTTGCCTTCGGAGAATGGATCCGATGGACACAAGAAAACGGGAAGCGACTCTTCCCGGGGAAGACGGTTGCGAACATCAAACATCGGAATGTTGAAATCGAACTGATCGTGAAGGTTCTGTTGTTCGATTTGAGGCAAGATCAAACAGCCCCATGCAGCGCCCATCTGGTTGGCGCCGGCGCCGGTTGCATCGAACTTGTGCAAATAGCCCGGGGCCAACAATCCGAAAGTTGATTCGTAATTGTGGAGCCCAAGGGCGAGTTGCTTCAGGTTGTTCTTGCACGAGAACCGGCGAGCGGCCTCGCGGGCCTGTTGGACGGCTGGCAACAACAAGCCAACCAAAACGCCGATGATCGCAATCACGACCAACAGTTCAACTAAGGTAAATCCACGTGTGGGACGCGGGGTTCGGTAACTGGAAAACACGGATATCTCCTGAGTGGCCGCGGGTGGGCGCAATTTGAGCGCACCGCCGTTAGCGGCTTGATTCTAAAAACGAGGTTCCGAGCGAACCTGTGAACTCGCAAGCCGCAACATGCAACTTCGAAATGCACCGTCAGCGCAACCGTCCAACCAAATGTTAGGACGGATCGGAAAAGGGAAAGAAACTATGGCGAGAGATGTTGCTTCGCGTCTAAAAAATTAGGCAACGAAGAACCGGAAGCCAGAGAACTCAGGAGGCGGAACGACAGGGGCGTCGCGCGAACGACTTGCACAGCCGATTTCAGGATCGTGCAGAAACGAAGATCCATCGTCCGGAATCACCCTCGTCGGCACCGGTAGCGGACCGCCGATCAAGAAGCAGAGGTTCAGCCACTGGGCAAACGTCAACGCGGAGCCTATCTCGGTCGTCTGGCCGCCAACGGTTTGCGATGGATAAGCGATCGTCCGGTCGGCATCATCGGCCGGCGCGGGGCTACTGAAATCGGGAAGCACCCATTCGAAGCCGAGAAACGAAATGTGGACGTGCGAGGCGACCGAGTGGATTTCGGTCGCAGCTTCCGATTTCATCGAGTCGGAGTGGGATGAAGCGGACGAGCCATGAGGATGGGAGTGCGGATGGGAATGATCGCGGTGGACGTGGTGATGACCGTGATCGTGCGGATGGGCATGCGGCATCGAATGGGAATGCGCATGGTCCCCCCCGTGATGCGTATGTCGAACGCCGGGAGTCAGAAACGATCCCGCTGCGATCAGCAGGATCAAAAAACTACCGACAACCGCGTTAAGCCAACGGCGTCGCGTCATTCTGGCGGGAACCATCCTTCAAATTCAAACTTCAACAGCCGAAGTTGGCTGTTCCAACATCGGCCTACTGCACACAATGAAGTCCGTGATGGGACTCGATGCGTCAAGAATTCATATTCCCACGCCAGGGAACCAAGCCGATTGAGAACCTGCTCATTCCGCGAGGCACAAAAAACGCGGGACCTTGGCGTGCCGTTGGCGTGGATTCGCCAACGGTTGGTCCAAAGATCCGCTACGCAGAACCACGCCGATGCTGATTCTCGAACGAACCGTTCTTATAGCGCTTCGAGAACTTCTGCGGCTGAAGCGCGACCGCGATGGGTTTCGCTGATCTTAACGAACTGGATCTCGCCCGATTCATCGAGGACCAGCGTCGTTGGATAGGCTGTCTCGCGCGGCGCGTCCCAACGCAGGCCGTAGGCATCGGTGAAGGTATAGCCTGGATCCAAGAGGAAGGTGAGCGGCGTGGGAAGCTTGGTCCCTTGCAGAAATTCGCCAGCGCGTTGATCGAGCTGCGATTTCGGACCGGGATAGATCAACAACACCTTGGCGTTCTTGGCAGCAAACTTGCTTGCGTTTTTGACAAAATCGCCTACCTGCGCCGAACAGGCGGGGCACTGCTTACCGGGAAAACCTCGCAAAACCACCACAACGACCTTGCCATCGGCGTTCACGTCGCTCAATTTAACTTCGCCCGACAGCTCTCCGCCGACGGACTTCAGTTGAAAGTCCTTGGCGGTTTGGCCAACCGCCAGCGTTTTCTTGGCGGCCTGCACGGGGGCGGGCGATTCGGCCTGCACGGTTGCAGGAATCAAAACCGCAATCAGAGCCATCATCGTCATTTTTTGCAAGATTTGCATGAACTTCACACCTCGTTCATTGAGAGTTGGGGGGACGGCAAACAGCGAGAACCCGAGGCTTGCCGATGACGTATACTGCCCATAGATTGTGACTGTACCGGTCGACCATGTGAAGCCAACGCGACTCAGGTCATCGAAAAATCAATTCCCTGTCGCCCCCTGGCGATCGCGTGAATTGACAGTTGGCAACCTGCGTTGACAGCCGATCGCTTAACCCCGCCCGATTCCGACCTCCCCACCGAAGCCGATTGAGTCACGTCCCAGCCCCCCCGCGTTTGGCCCACCTTTGGATTCGCAAGGTGGCGTTTCGCTGGGCCAATGCAAAATGGAACGCTTGGAAGTAACTCTTGACGCATAATATCTCACTAGTAAGCTATTGACAGATACACGTCCTTGCAATCAGTAAAAAGATCGCATGAAGCTGCAGGAAGAACTCCATCGTCCCATCCCGTTTGTCTCGCTTCAGCAAGAAGCGTTGCTAAACCTGCTGCGCATTGGCGACCAGTTGGAAGTTCGACTGTCTCGTTACTTTCGCGAGCACGGGCTGACGCTATCGCGGTTCAACGTGTTGCGGAATCTGATATTGGCCGACCGGCCGCTGACGTGTGGCGAGATTGGCGATCGGATGATTCAAGTCGTCCCGGCGATCACTTCGCTGGTCGATCACTTGGAAAACCAAGGTCTGGTGCAGCGAGAGCGATGCGATGAAGATCGCCGCGTGGTGCACGTGCGGATCACCAAGGCGGGCCGAAAGCTGGCCGACACAGCGATGAAACCACTCAATGGCATGGAGACGGACCTGTTTGCCAAACTGAATTCGACGGAATTGAAGAGCCTGATTGGGCTAGCGGAAAAGGTAAGGGAATCGTTTGTCGAATACGACAAACTGCCCTCTTAAATCAAAATATTTGGGGAATTGGAGACAACGTGTCTAAATCGTTGACGAATCGGGAATCGCGACTCTTTTGGAGTTTCGCTCCCGCACGGCACCCAATGCCGCTGCAAGTGGCGTTTCTGTTCATGCTGGCCGCGGTATTGGTTACCGGTTGCAAAAAACAGCCTGCGGGAAAGCCTCCGGCGATGGTGCAAACCGTGACCGTGGCATCACCGGTCACGAAACAAATCGTCGAATGGGATGCGTACACCGGCCGGTTGGAAGCAGTCGATTTCGTCGAGATCCGGGCCCGCGTTGGCGGATATCTTCAGTCGATCTATTTTGACGAAGGGCAAGTTGTCCAGGCGGGCGATCTGTTGTTCACGATCGACCCGCGTCCCTTCCAGGCCGAACTCAACGCGGCGAAGGCGCGACTGCGACAATCCCAATCGCAGTTGAAGCAGACCGCAGCGATGATCAACGAGGCGAAGGCTCGCGCGTTGCAGTCCGAAGCCAAGTTGGAGCTTGCCAGTTTGCGATACAAGCGAACGCAAACGCTGACACGACAGAGCGCCGCGTCGCAGGAAGAGCTGGACGAACGCGAAGCCGAATTCCTGCAAGCCAAAGCGGACATCGAAGGCGTTCAGGCAGGAATTAGTTCCGCCGAAGCAGCTCATGCCACCGCCGAGGTCGCGATCGAAGTCGCACAAGCTGGCGTGGAAACAGCGGAGCTGAATCTGCAGTACACCCAAATCACTGCTCCAGTGACCGGACGGATCAGCCGTCAGTATGTCACCGAGGGGAACTTGATCGCCGGTGGTTCGTCGACCTCGTCGCTGCTGACCACGATCACATCGATGAACCCGATCTACTGCGTCTTCGACGCCAACGAACAGGACGTTCTGAAATATTCTCGACTGGCACGATCAGGTGAACGCGAGAGTTCCCGGGTTGCCAAAAATCCGGTTTTCTTAGGTTTGGTCGATGAACAGGGGTTTCCGCATCACGGGCACATGGACTTTGTCGACAACCGATTCGACGCCAACACGGCCAGCATGCGTGCCCGTTGCGTCTTTCCCAACGAAGACAATCTGTTGTTGCCCGGTATGTTCGGCCGGATTCGCATCCCCGGCAGCGCGGCAAAACAAGCGGTTTTGATTCCCGATTCGGCGATTGGTACCGATCAATCGACGCAGTATGTCTATGTGGTTGACGGCGACATGATTAAACGGCGAGCAATTAAGACGGGGCCGATCGTCGACGGGCTGCGGGTCATCCGCGAAGGATTGGTCGGCGATGAAACACTGGTCATCGAAGGCCTGCTGCAAGCACGCCCCGATCTGAAAGTGAAGACCGTCGAAGGAACCATCGAAGTCGTCGAGGACGGACTGCCCGACGATTACCAGCCGGTACCGCCGGAAGAATGGATCTCACCGACTCCCGATAAATTGCCCGTGGCGGTCGCTTCCGGTGAGGTGTCCTCATGAAATTCCCTCACTTCTTTATTGAACGACCGATCTTTGCGGCAGTCCTGTCGTTTTTGATCGTATTGGTGGGTGGAATCACCTACCTAACGCTCCCCGTCTCCCAATATCCGAGCGTCGCCCCGCCGACGGTTTTGGTCCGAGCGACCTATCCCGGTGCAACACCGCAAGTGATCGCCGATACCGTGGCGACACCGATCGAACAGGAGATGAATGGCGTCGACGACATGTTGTACATGGAATCGTCGTCCAGCTCCGATGGCACGATGCAGCTGACGGTGACGTTCAAACTCGGCACCGATGTCGATGACGCTCAGGTCCTGGTTCAGAACCGCGTCTCGATCGCGGAGACGCGTTTACCCGAACAGGTTCGCCAGATCGGGATCACGACGCAGAAACAGATTCCCGACATGTTGATGGTCGTTCACTTGAACTCTCCCGACAACAGTCGCGACCAGCTATACATCAGTAACTTCGCCTTCCTCCGGATTCGCGACGCGCTGATGCGGCTGGACGGAGTCGGTGAAATCCGTATCGCGGGCGGTAACGAATACGCGATGCGGGTCTGGCTGGACATCGAAAAGATGACCCACGTCGATCTGACCGCGGGCGACGTCGTGGCGGCGATTCGCGGCCAAAACGTCCAGGTCGCCGCGGGCGTGATCGGGCAGCCGCCGAACGACGACACCGGCGATTTCCAATTGAACGTGACGACTCAAGGACGCTTGATCGAAACCGAAGAATTTGGTGACATCATCGTCAAGCGAGGCGATGCCGGCCGTGTGACTCGGCTACGCGACGTGGCGCGAATCGAACTGGGAGCTCAAGACTATTCGCGGCGCAGCTACCTCGATGGCAAGCCAGCCATCGCCGTTTTGATCTATCAACGCCCTGGAACCAACGCGGTCGACACGGCGAATGAAGTCAAGCGCGTGATGGCGGAAATGGGCGAAGACTTCCCCGACGGAATGGGCTACGAAATCGCCTACAACCCAACCGACTACGTCGAGGAGTCGATCAACGAGGTTTTCGAAACGCTGTTGATCACCACCGTGTTTGTTGTCTTCACGGTCTTCCTGTTCCTGCACGGATGGCGACCGACGATCATTCCCGTGATCGCGATTCCGATCTCTTTGATCGGTACGTTTGCCGTGATGCAGTTCATCGGCGTGACGCTCAACACGTTATCGCTGTTTGGATTGGTGTTGGCGATCGGTATTGTTGTCGACGATGCGATCGTGGTGGTGGAAAACGTAGAACGTCTGATCGCCGAAGGGCTCTCGCCCCGCGAAGCGACACACAAGGCGATGGACGAGGTCGGTTCGGCTCTGATCGCAACGACCCTTGTTTTGATCGCGGTCTTTGTGCCGACGGTCTTTGTGCCGGGAATCAGCGGCCAGTTCTATCAGCAGTTTGCCCTAACGATTTCGATCTCTACCGCGATTTCAACCTTCGTATCGCTGACGCTCAGTCCCGCCCTGTGCGCGCTGTTGTTGCGTCCCAAAGGCGAGGAAAAGCATGGGCTTTCGAAGTTGGGACACGTCACCTTCGGATGGTTCGCTCGCCTGTTCAATCGAACGTTTGATGTCACCAGCAACGCCTACGCCGCCGTGATTGGTCGGCTTGTGGAAAAGAGTGGCTTTGCCATCGTGCTCTATCTTGTTCTGCTGGTTTGTACCGGGCTCAGTTTTGGCTTAGTGCCAACGGGCTTTATTCCGGATCAGGATCAAGGTTATGTGATCGTCAGCATCCGTTTACCCGATGGTGCGTCGTTGTCGCGGACCGATGAAGTGGTCAAACGCGTTGCCGAAATTGGAGGCAAGATCGACGGTGTGGCACACGCTGTCGGTATCGCGGGACTCTCGGGTGCGACATTCACGATCAGTCCCAACGCGGCGGTGACCTTCCTGCCACTTGAAGACGCGAAGGAACGGGCGGCGCGAGGGCGTGGTATCCACGAGATCGTTGCCGACATGCGGCGAGAGGTTTCGAGCATCAACGAAGCTCAGATTTTCATCATCCCGCCGCCGCCTATTCGCGGTATCGGCCGTGGTGGTGGATTTAAGATGTATGTCCAAGACCGCAGCGGCGCGGGTGTCGAAGCGCTGAACGAAGTGACGGGCACGATGTTGGCCGCTGCCAACCAGCAGCCCGGCGTCGCGCAGGTCTTCACCAACCTGCACATGAACGTTCCGCAAGTCTATGCCGACGTCGACCGCACGAAGGCCCAGATGTTGGACGTTCCGGTCAACAACATCTTCGAAGCGCTGCAGATCTATCTCGGATCGGTCTACGTCAACGACTTCAACTTCCTGGGGCGTACCTATCGGGTGACGGCGCAAGCCGAACCGGAATTCCGCGACGATGCCAGCGATATTTTGCACATGCGAACCCGCAGTGCTGGCGGTGCAACCGTTTCGCTGGGTTCGGTCGTGAACGTCTCGCAGGTCGCAGGTCCCGACCGTTTGGTCCGCTTTAATCTCTATCCGGCAGCCGATTTGAACGGCACCACGGTTCCTGGATTCAGTACCGGACAATCGCTGCAAACGATGGAGGAGCTTGCTGAAGAACTGCTTCCGCCGGGCTTCGGTTACGAATGGACCGAAATTGCGTTTCAAGAGAAGCAGGCCGGCAACACGATCGTGTTCCTGTTCCCCTTGGCGGTTTTGTTCGTCTTCCTGGCGTTGGCCGCTCAATACGAGAGCTGGTTGTTGCCGTTGGCGATCATCCTGATCGTGCCGTTGTGCTTGCTGTTCGCATTGGTCGGCGTCTGGTTCCGCGATATGGACAACAACATCCTCACCCAGATCGGCTTTATCGTATTGATTGGATTGGCGTGTAAAAACGCGATTCTGATCGTCGAATTTGCCAAGGCGGAAGAGGATGCGGGCAAGGATCGTTTCGAAGCCGCGGTCGCCGCCTGCCGGTTGCGTTTGCGTCCGATTCTCATGACCGCGTTTTCGTTTATCCTGGGTGTTGTGCCGTTGTTGATTGCAACCGGTGCTGGTTACGAAATGCGCCGTGTGCTCGGAACCGCCGTCTTCGGCGGGATGTTGGGCGTGACGCTGTTTGGTCTGTTTTTGACTCCAGTCTTCTACGTTCTGCTGCGTCGGTTTGGCAGGAAACGGGTGGCTGAAACCACTTGAGGTTCGGATGGTTGATCGACGTCAGTTTATCGGTTCGATTCCCGTTAGCGCGATGGCGATCTCCGCGATTGCGCTGGCTCGCCCCGCAGCCTCCCAGGATGCGGCGGCGGAAGATTCGCCGAGCGATTCGTTGATCGCCAGTCCTCCCGTGGTGCAAAACCCACGCGGCGACAGTTTTGGCGTCAGCATCGCCGTCGATCAGCTGGCGACCGCTTGGGTTGAATACGGCCTGGATCGCGATGACCTGAAGTTCACAGCGATCGCCAGCCAGCACGGCTTGGTCAGCGCGGATGATCGGGCGTTGCACGTTCGCGTGCAACACGACCACCCGTTTCCGGTGGGCCAACCGATTTTCTACCGCGTCGTCGTCCAACCGCTGGCATATAAATACGCTTACGTTTTACAGCGGGGCGAGCCTCAGGCGACCGACGTCTACGCGTTGCGGTTGCCCGATCCCGGCGCCAAGCGAGTGCGAGTCGTCAGCATCAACGACACGCACGAAAATCTGGAAACGATTCGCCAACTGCACGCTCAGATCGAAGCGTTGGCTCCCGACCTGCTGATCTGGAACGGCGATACCTGCAACGACTTCGACGCGTCGGATCAGCCGGCTCAGATTATGCTGAACCCGGCAAAAGACCGAAGCGTGTCTTGGGCCAGTACGCGACCTCTCGTCTTCAGCAACGGGAATCACGACGTCCGCGGCCAGCGGGCTCGCGAAACGATCGACTGTTTTGTCGGCTGCCCCGAGTCTTCCGAACTTCCCTACAACCAAGCCCTTCGCATCGGGCCGCTGGCGCTCGTGACGATGGATACGGGAGAAGACAAACCCGATCGCCATCCGGTTTTCGCCGGCACGGCAGCTTATGAACCCTACCGATCGCGTCAGGCGACGTGGTTGCAACAGGCTGTCAATCAACCCGAGGTCCGCGACGCTCCCTTCAAGATCGTTGCCTGCCACATCCCATTGCGCGGACTCCCTGGCCAGAACGACGGCACGACGCTCGAAGGCTACGCCAGCTTCAGCGGCTTTGGCGCCAAGTTGTGGTTGCCAACACTTGTCGAAAGTGGCTTCCAAGCAGTCCTCTCGGGACACATGCACCGCGACCGCTTGGATCCCGCGAGCGAAGAGATGCCGATTCTGCAATTTGTCGGCGGCGGGCCGACCGCAGAAAAAGCGACGCTAACGATCATCGATGCCGAGCAAAACGCAACCGATCCGTCGATGGAGATTCGGATAACCGATCTAGGCGGGAAGGTGTTGCACCAGCACACTTGGGACGGCAAACGATAGGCGATCGAGCTTGCTACAATGGCGTCGCACTTTTGCGCCAACGTACGCTCATCCCTCTCCTCGCTTTCAAGTGTTCCGATATGAAAAGCAACTCGACGCTTCTCGTCGCGACCCTCTTCCTGTTCGCGATGTCTACCGGCGAGAACCTGAACGCCGCCGATCCAAACGTCCCTCCCAACATCGTCTGGATCATTCCCGACGACATGTCGGCGGAGTTCTCCTGCTACGGCGAGACGGCGATTGAGACGCCCAACGTCGACAGTTTGGCAACGGCCGGCGTGAAGTTCACCAACGCCTACGTGACAGCTCCTGTCTGTTCGACTTGTCGATCGGCCTTCATCACCGGGATGTATCAAACCAGCATCGGGGCGCATCATCATCGCAGCGGTCGCGGGGCGGAGAAGATCGAATTGCCAGATGGCGTTGCGATGGTCCCCAAGCTGTTTCAAGAGGCGGGCTATCACACATCGATCACCGGTTGGCCGATGAATGGCAAGCTCGGCAAGACCGATTACAACTTCCAGTGGGACAAATCGATCTACGACAGCAACGACTGGGGCGATCGAAAGCCGGGGCAACCCTTCTTCGCGCAGATCCAAACTCAGGGCGGAAAGCTGCGAGGCAAAGACGCTCGTGGTTGGGAAAAGATCGCCACGGCGGCGGAGAAGCAACTGGGCAGCCGGACGCCGATCAGCGCTGTCACATTGCCACCTTATTATCCCAACCATCCCGACATCGTCCGCGACTGGGCGGCGTATCTCGATTCGGTGCGAATGACCGATACGATGGTAGGCGAAGTTGTCGCGAGACTTGAATCCGAAGGCGTCCGCGGCAATACGTTGATCCTGTTCATGACCGATCATGGGATCAGCCACGCCCGCGGAAAACAGTTTTTGTACGACGAGGGCTTGCATGTGCCGTTGGTGATCGCCGGACCGGGAATCGCAGCGGGAACCGTTCGCGAAGATCTCGTCGAACACATCGATATCGCCGCGCTGTCGCTTGCTGCTGCAGGGATTCCGATTCCCGCGAACATGCAGGCTCGCGACATTTTGGCGGCCGCTTACCAACCGCGAACGGCGGTCTTTGCCGCCCGCGACCGCTGCGACGAAACCGTCGAACACATCCGTTCGGTGAGGACTGAGGATTTCAAATACATCCGCAACTTCCTGCCGAACCGACCTTACCTGCAGCCCTGTGCTTACAAAGACGCCAAGCAGATCTTGATCGCGTTGCGGCAGTGGCACGCGGCGGGGAAGTTGAACGCGACGCAAGAGCTGCTGTTTCGGGAAACTCGCCCGCCGGAAGAGCTCTACGATCTGAAGAGCGATCCGCACGAGATCAACAACCTCGCCGACGATCCCGCGTTTGCAGAGCAACTGAAATCGCTGCGTGACCGACTGGATCAATGGATGGAGACAACGGACGACCAGGGACGGCAACCGGAATCGACAGCGATGTACGACAGCGACATGGCGGTCTACGTCGACTCGGTGCAGCGGCGTGGTACTGCCGAGTACCTGCAGGCTCTTCAGAAGAACATCGCACTGATGAAACGTTGGGCTGCCGAAGGGAAGTGATCATCGTTTGGTGGAGCCATGCACTTTTCTCACTTACACGACCGTGTGCGAGCCCGGCGACGAACCAACGTCGTCGCGATTAAAAATCCGCCTAACATCAGCCCCATCGCGGTTAAACGAACGCCGCGGCGGAGCGACGACGACGGGATCGCTTGGGCAGTGATCTCGATCTCGCCGCGGGGAGCCGAAAAGAAATACTCCTGACCACCACGTTCCAGCGGCAATTCGGTCTCCAGACTCGCCAAATAGACGTTGCTCGCGATCGCTCCTGTCGCCGGTGGCAGATTCATCTGATCGCCGAGCTGCATCCCGCGTTCAAACCCTTCGCCCGCTTCGGACAATCGCTCGGTACGCGCTTCAACTGCCATGCCCATTCCCATCTCCATGCCAGCAGTGGCGGGGCGGCGACCGCCCCCTTGATTCGCATACGTGGAAGGCTGCGCCGCGACCGGTGGAGCGTTGGGCCCCGCGGCAAACGGATCGGCAGAATTACCGGGCTGAACCCCAAACATGTCGCTGGCTGGGGATTCGTTTAACGCCCTGTCCGCTGGCATCGCCTCATACGCAAACCCGCCTCCACCCATTCCGCCGCCGTTGGGCGAGATCGATCGCTGTGGCGAAGCGGTCGATGCTGAAGGACTTTGTTCACGCTGCAGCTGCTGCGAATAGCGGCTGACGTCGTCGCGCATGCCACCGCGAACTTGCGCTGCCGGGCGAGGCGTCGTCGGTTGAGCGTCGTCGAATCGCAGCGCGGGCAGTGCTGATTTGTCGGCACTGCGATTTTCTTCGCCCTTGCGTTGCGATCGCGGATCGGTCTGCAGACGGGGCGTTTGCTTCGCTCCCTTCGCTTTGGCGTCCTTCCCCGGCGCCGGTTCTTGGGGCATCGCTAGCCCGTTTTGCGCAAACCAATCGCGGTTGAAGGTTTGCGATTCACGTCCCTCCGCTTCGTTGCCAGCCGTGCCCGCCCGGGAAGCTGAAAAGTTGCCAAATTCTCCCAACTGATCGACCACTCGTCGACTGCGCGAATTGGCACCGCGGTCGAAGTAGGACTGCAGTTGATCGCTGTTGCCGACGCTCAACCTTTGATCGGCCTTGCGGCGGTTCTCGACCACCTGTTCGGCAGCCTGCTGTTGCGTGATGGTGTTCAGATCCAGTTCCTTCTGAACCGCTTCGCTCCGCTGGTAGAACTCGGCGTAGTCGTTTTGATGGGCTTCGACGATCCGCCCCAACTTCTCTAAGTTCGTCTCGGCGCGGACTTTGGAGTATTCGTTTTTGCTGCTCAACGCACTGGAGAGCATCCGGAACTGTTGGGTCAGATGTTTCAAATCCAACGCCCGGTAATCCCCTTCGTTATCGACACGTTGCATCGTGCCGTCGAATCCATACCAACGATGCGACTTGGGCAGCAGCAACCGCACCTGACTGATCTCGACGTGGATGTTGGTCGTATGAACCAGCGGGAACTCGACCCGCGAACGGAGCCCGTTCAGACCGATCGCTCCGCCATACTTCAGCACGACGCCGTAATCGGTATCCCCTTCGGCAGTTTTCACCAACGGAATCCGCACGCTTTGCTTACTCGATCCCCCGGGGACCAACGTCGGTTTGACTGGTTCGCCCGCGACGCTGGCGGTCCACAGTCGAGCATCCCGCGGCAGTTCGATTTCCAAAAACTGTTCGGTGTCGTTGTTGATCCGGTACTCGACCGCAGCGCGATAGGTGCCGGCGTCGTCGACGACCAACACCGTTTCCGCTTTGCCAATGCTCGCTCCGGCGGTGCGAACTTCAGCCCGTTGATTTGTGCGAAACCCAAGCTGCGGCGCGGGGGCCGATTCGTTGACGACAAAGGCATCGCCAAGTGAAGCTCCCAAGACTTCGGCCAACACGCGTCGTTGGCTGTGCAATCGACCCAGCGGTTCCAATCCGATCAGTTCGTCGATCACGACTTCATCCCGACCGTCGTTTTCCAAAGTTACAAAGCGACCGATCGTTTGGCCGGTTTCCAAAATCGGAATCGGGATCGTTTGCGGCGCGTCGTCCAACAGCCGCGTCTGGCGGACCAGGGCGCGAACCTGTCCCATCAAATCGTCCTGCAACTGGATCGTTACACGGACGTACTCGGGACGTTCGGGGACCGCAGCGATCGTCTTGCGTCGCAGCGACGCTTGCTGGATCGTGGCGTCGGCCAGCCGTGCTGGCAGCAGGAACGAATACTCCCGGATTCCAGCTCGCGAAACATCCAACGCGATCACGATCAATTCTTCGATCGCACGCTGGGTTACGCGAACGTTGGTGAATGTCCGCCCCTTCACGATCGCCTGCTGTGGCGTGACGCGAATCGTTCCCGAATATTCGGGCAGACGATACGCGATCGCCAGCGTCGTCGCCCGCCGTTGATCCGCTTGCAGCCACTGATTCACATTGCCTCGCAGCGTTGCGTTGCAGTTCTGCAAATCCGCAGCCACCGCCGAATAGGCGGGGTCGATCTGGATCGCAATTTCTCCCTGCTGTCGCTGCACGTCGAGAACCTGGATCGCGGGGAGCGCGACATCTTGTTGCGGATCGTCGCGAGTTGAACCACCGCGGATGACGACGGCAAAATCTCCTTCCAGTCCTTCCGCCAAGAAGATCGACATCCGGCGGTGCTGTGGATCGCCATCGATCGTTGTCGCCGACCATTGGTAATCGCAAGGCGCTGAAACGTCATCGATCACAAAATCTGCAGGCAAACGAAGACGCAGTTGATGCGTCGGGCGATCGTGAACCTGCATCGCGATGCGACACTCCACATCCGCCTTCCGCTCGGTTATCCGCAGGATGGTTTGCAGCGTCGCCGCGCCGCGTGCCTCGATCGGCGCGGCGGTCAACGACAACGTAAACGGTGTCGCGTTGAAACGGTACGCTTGGAATGGTCGAATCCCCAACGGGCTTTCATCGTAATGCGCGACCTTCAACAACGCGGCGATCTGTTTGGCATCGATGTCGGTCCGCGCCAACCCAACGGTTTCTTCAGCGACCACGTCCAACAAAGGACTTCGCCGAATCTGGACGATCCCGGTATGCAGCATCGCGCCGACGACACCGACCGCGGGCGTCTGCAGCGTTCTTGCTTGGGCGCCCGTCGCAGTGGGCTGAGACAACACGATGGCAAACGCTTCTTCGCCGACAGCTTCCTTTAACAGCGTCACGTCGACGCGTTGTCGTTTCTCCTGCTGGGCGACCGACCAATCGCGAACGTTGGCTCCGTGAACCCCTTGGATTTGGAAGCCGCTTGGAACTTCTAGCGACAGTTCGCTGCGGCGGCTGCGTGGGAAGGAGAGTTTCAGTTGCCAAACGACGCGCAGCCCATCCTCCTGCACATCCATGACGGCTGCGGATTGAGCGGTCAAACTCTCGTCGACTTCTCCCAACGCAACTTGAGGCCGCCACTGGATCGCGATCCGTCCGTCGGAATTCAGCGCCGCGACGATCGATTCGTCGGCCGCGGCGGTCTCATATTGCTCACGATCATTGACGCCGGTCAAACGAACCTCGGTCCCCGCCGCGGGGACGACGACTTCCATCTGCGCGGCCGCGGCAGCGGGAATTCGTCCCGCGGCAACACGCCAGCCTCCCGTTCGCTGCAGATTCAACCGGACCGCAAATTCAAAAGTGTGTCTTCCCTTGCCTTCGATTTCGAGCGTCATCAGCGAACGGTCTGGGGCGGTTCGTCCAGCCGCTGGGACCGCCTGCTGCGGCACCTGCTTATCGCCAGCTTCTGCCGTTGGCTTCGCAGCGACCAACCGCATCCGCGCCGGCTTGCCGTCCAGTTGCGCTTGCTCAAAAACGACCCCTTCGATCGGCAATGGAACCGTCACCGATTGGTCGCTGAACAGATCGATCAGCAATTCCCCGCGAAGCATCAGGAAACCGTCGCCATCGAGCCGCGTCTGGTACTTCGCTCCGGCAAGTGCATATTCGGCGGCGACCTGCGGCTTGTCGATCGCTTTGTCGGGGAACGCCTGATTCCACAATTGCACATACGTCTTGTAAGGAACCAACACTTTTTCAGCTTGCCGAAAACCATCCGCTCCCGCGTCGGCCTGGTAGGGAACGATCACCGCTCCCTCGGGTAAAGTGATCGGACGCTCATCGGCTAGCATCGACGCAAGCTTTTCCAAATCGATCGCGTTAGGCAACTCAAGTTTGGGATCAGCTTGAGCTGATGCGGTGGAACTGCTGCTCAACAGAAGTCCAATCGCCAACAGGCAGGTCGCGACGACGGGGCCCTTCACGACGCAGCGGCCCCAGCGGAAACAGGCGACGCCGAGATAGAAGATTCCCAGCAGGAAAGCGGTTTGGCAGGCCATTGTCGCCGGTCGCGAGAGTTCCCGTTCCAACCCAGTTGCCACGGGGATCAGGTTCGCAAAAAAGAGGACTCCCAACACATAGCAGAAGTGGACAAACGAGCTGCGGCCGGTCAACAACAATCCGACCAACGCAACCAGGATCATCGTCGCCAGCCCCAACAGATACAAGCGATGCGAATCGACGATCGTCGCATCGACCTGCGGCGCCGCTCCGAGACTAGTCAATGTCACCCGCTGTCCCGTCGTCGGCCGATCGACCTCGATTTCCAAACTCCCAACACCCTCGAGCGCCCACGCGATCTGCGGTTGCTTCGCTGCTTTTGCCGCCGGAGTTGGCATCGCTTGTTGCATCGGAGCGCCGGCCGCGGCAGGTGCGTTGTCAAACAGATCCGCTGCCGCGTCGGAATCGATCTCCATGGCTGCCTTCAGTTCAACGCCTGAGTCGACTTCGATCTCATTCATCGGCAACGCGACCTCCCCCGGCGCAGCTGTCGCATCCGCGAAATGCAAAAACCCGCGACTCGCCACCGCCCGCGAAGCGGGAAGAATCGACAGCGCGTTGCGAAGTGGGAGCGGCTGGTTGGCCGCAGACCCGCTGCGCACCGTCCCCGCTTCGTCGGCGATGACATACCCGGCTGGAAGTTCGAGATGCCACTTCAAGTCGGCGACGGGAACCTCTCCCGCTCGGCCGCCCGAATCGTCGCGCAAATACAACCGCGGCGCATCGCTTTGAAAGCGACCGTACGCGCCGGTCGGATGAATCGGCGTTGCATAGACGATTTGCAAATCGCGGATCGCCCGCGCGTCGCCCTCGGGCAGACCGATCAACAGGCTAGTTCCCTGCTTCTGCGGCTTCGCCGATTTCCCGTCGACACGGACCGACCACAACGTGGCTCCCGTCGGCAGAACCGCCTCCAAATACGAGGCCTTCGTTCGCAGATGGTATCGCGCCGCTGTTTGGCTGCTGCCGTGCGTTCCGACAAGCGTCACCAATTCCGCTCGCTGCACGATCACCGGCGGCAAGCCATAGCCATCGCGGCGGAAGACATCGACGGCGATCGTGCCCGGATCGCCCAAGAAACCAAACGCTCCCAACAAGCGGCGTCCGACCAGGTAATCCGCTCCCGCCAATTTGCCGACATCGACAGGCCTCGCTTCGCCTGGATCGATCTGCACGTCCAGTTCGCCATGCCCTTCGACAGCCACCAGCGCCGTCTGGAATCGCACGCCGTCGGCTCGCGGAATCGGCAAGACCAATCCCTTCGGCTGATCGTCGGCCAAGCGATCTTGGAAGTCGACGATCAATCGACAGACGCCAAACGTTGGGGCGGCCAATCGCGCCGTCCACAATCGACCGGTCTCCGACAGTTCGCTCGAAAACTCTTTCACCACCGCCCCATGGCTGCCTCGGATGTTCAACGTCTCAGGAGCCTCCGCTGGCAGGAAAAACGAAAGCGATCGCGCGCCGGCCTGCGTCACGTCGTAGACGATCTCGCTGTGCGTGAAGATCCCGTCGGGCTGGACTTTGAAAAACGTAAAGCTCTCCGCGGTGATGCTCGGTTGCAGTCGATCGACCGCCAATTTTGCCGACCACTGCGGTTGATCAAACTCAAAAGCGAGATCGCTTTGCACATCGTTCAGCCCAAAGGCTCCCTTCTGCTTGTCGTCCAGCGGAACCAGTTGATCCAACGCATCGGGCTGGACCGTCATGTCGTCGATCGCTCGAACCGCGATCGCACCAATCGACGACGCGACATCGATCAATTGGAAACGAGGGAATTCGACCGACGTCGACTGCCACGGGTCGAGCCACTTGTCGGGCGTGTGGACCGCGCGGAACCGGATCTCCGAACGCTCGCCCGATGCGATCCCGTGCTCCAGTTGCACGCGAACGACTTGCCCGGTCGCGTCCTGTTCCGATTCGAGCGGTTCGAATTCCAACGGCTGCTGCGCCGCGTCGGTGACTTCCGTGACATGCCATTGCGGCGGAACGCGGAAGCGAATCTGAAACAGCTTTTCCTGGGTCGGTGAGACGGAAAACTGGCCGCGAATCGCATGGCGTTGCTGGCTGAGCGTTAGCAACAGGTTGGTGCTCGCATTGACCGTCGCTGGCGGCCGCCGAAACGCGGCCGTTAATCCGTATTCACGTTGTGCCGCGTAATATGCGGCGACGGGGCGGATCAGCGGTGCCCCCGGTTCGGCTTCGAAGACGCTTGGCGGAATCGCCGAGGTGATCACAGCGGTATCGATTGGGATCAGTCCGTCGGGCTGCAGACTCTGCAGATCCAAACGTCCATCCAACAGCACGCCGACGACCGATGCAACGCCAGCGACATCGAGCGGTACCAATTGCGGTGCGGTCCATTGCGTTCCGTCGGGATCGATCGGATCGCCTGTCGATTTCTCCGCGGTGATGCTGAAGACCTCGGTTCCGCGAGCGGATTGTCGCAGCGAGACGATCAAAACCGCCTCGCCTTCCTGTTCGCCGATTTCAAACTTACTCATCAGCGGCGAATCGACATGCGTCACATCGAACCCGGCGGGCATCGCAAACCGAAACTCCGTCGCCCCACCATGCAATACTTCCATCGACACTGTCGCATGCAAGCGTTGGTAGCTTTCGGTCACCTCCGCCACCAAGACGCTTCGCGCCACGACAACGCTCTGCTGCCGCATCTGTCGATTTCCGATCCCCATCGCCAGTTGGTTGATCCCCGGCGAGATCAACAACTGCAGCCGCGAACGATCGGCATCCGCATCGTAGCTATGGCTGACGACCTGCGTCGAATCAGCCATCTGAATATTACCAGGCCCCGACAAATAGAAGGAGGTCGCCGGCGGCGTCGGCAGCTGAAGCGTGAACGTTTGCTGAGTTGTGGTGTTGTTGAGTGCGGCGACCAAGCGGAGCTTCAGCGTATGGCGGCCGATCCCTTCGACAAACAGCGTCGGATCGCCCGATTCCCCTTTGCCGATCGCAGCCGGTCGATCATCGAGAGTCGCCTCCAACACACCGACTTCCTTCAACGACAACGGAATGACTTGCAGCCCCGCCCGTAAGACATCGATCTCGATCGCTGCGTCGATCATTACGCGGCCGGTCTCGACAGTCGCTTCGTAAGTCGCCGACAAGACCGTCGCCGCGGTGGGCGTCTGCGCCAGCGGCGTCTGTTTCGCTTGGGCGATTAGATCATCGTACTGTTGACGCGTCAGGAAGACGTGGTTGGTGTTGCTTTCCAACAGTACGTTCAGGTCTTCAAAAGGGACAAAGATCTCCCGAATCGGCACTTCCGAGTCGGCCTTTGTATTGGGCGGTTCCGCCGCAAAGGTCGCTCCCATTCCCAACATCAGGATCGGAGCTAGGACAACAAGCCGGGCGATTCGGCGGCAAGAGACCGCGTTGGTCGATAAGTAAAGATTCATTGGGCACCTCCCGCGCGGCGTTGGCTCCAACCAAACAATCCTCCTTGTCCAAACAGCCCGCTTGGTTTGGTCGGTTCGGTCGCCGACATCGCCATCGTCGGTTGCGGTGTTCCGCTCGGCGGGGTATCGGAGGAATCGGGCGGCAGCGGCGGACGAGGTGCTTGCTTATCGGGGGGCGGCGATTGACCACCGACCGGACCGCGGAACCAACGCATCAATCCCATCAGAATCCAAACGGCCAACACGAGGAACAACGCCAGGAATAGGACGCTGTCGAACAACTGCAGCGACAGCGAGGGGAGAAAGACGCTGCTGAAGACCAATCCGAACAGCGCGATGCCGACGGCAAACAACCGCACCGTCATCGACTGAGTGACCAGGATCACTCCCGGCACCGCGATCAACAGGAAGATCGCCGCATCGAGCATATCTTTGGAGATCGATGTGACACGCAACGCACTCGCTTCCCCTTGCGGCGGCCCGGCGGTGCTGAACGTGTAGAGCAGACCTTGGGTTTGGAAGTCGCTGGTCGGCGAACTGGCCATCGCAATCCCATCGGTCACCCAGGCGACAAGTTCGTTGTCGTTTGGATTGTTGTAGCGGTAACCGGCCAGCTGGCGACGCCACCGTTCTTCCAGATCGTTGTCCCACGGACCGCCCGTCCCCACAACGGCTTGATCCTTCGGCAGGTAGACGCACAGATAAACCTTCTGAACCGCCGGATCGTTGGGGAATTCGGGCAGCGGCAGATGGCGTTGATCGCTGGCGACCGCATACCGCAGCTCCAACACAAACGCCTGATCGGGCGATTGATCGGCCAGCGGGATGTAATATTCCCCGGCGTCCCCCCGTTCCAGCGGAACCGGGCGGCCATCAATTCGCAGCGGGTTTTGGTTGAAACCTTTGCCCGGATCAAACGCCGCCGGCAGCTTGACCTCCAACCGCTGACGGGCACTTCGCATCCGATACAACGCTTGCACCGACGTCTGACGATCGGCACCGACCACCATCCGCAGGACCGCCCGTTCGATGCTTGTGTGTTTGACGTCTTCCAGTTCATACCGCGTCGCCGTGATCGTCAGCTTCCAGTCGTCGTGGAATTCGAACGCCCGCGCCGCCCCGGGAACGCGGATCGAATCGATCAGATCGGTCTGCGGATCGATCGGCCGCAGCCCCACCGATTCCCCTTTGGGCCGCACGTCCAACGTCTCCGCTTTACCGATCACGATCTGCCCCCACGCGCGATCGACTCCCGCCGGACGCAGCCACGGCAGCGCAACATCTTTGCTTTGCCCAACGCCCAGTCCCGCAAGCTTCTCCTCCCAATGAAGTCGGATCTCGCGACGCCCCAACAGTTCCGTTTCGCCGCTGAATTGCCACGCTTGGTAACCCTCAGGCACATCGTCCGGCTGCGGTTGCATGACCACATCCTGCACCCCTTCGGTCGTGTTGCGAATCTGGCTTGCGATCGCCGTGGGAACGTCGATCCGCAGCGTCTTCACGCCGCTATAAAGGATGTCGAAAAGGAACCGGGCCTTGTATTGGACAGCTCCCGCGGTGACGTCGGTTTCCAACAGCTGACGGACCGTGATCTGCGGCTTGCGTCGCTGAGTTGCCAGTTCCAGTGCAACGTCTTGCTGTGCGTAGGCGTACGCGAGGATCGGCCGCGCCGCAGGAAAGCGGCTCGCTTGACTGACCGGCATCCCCACGCTGGCATCCCGCAGCGCGATCGGTTGCAGTCCCGTCGCCGTCGGATTGGTTCGCAAGCTTTCGGGTGCGTAGACGATCCATTTGCCGGTGACCATTTCGACGCTGTCGCGAGCCACGCGCGGCAGCGGAATTTTCAGGTCGGACGCTTCGCCGGTGGGGGCTCGCAGATTGGGATCGTCCAGCCGCCGCTGCATCTCGATCGTCAGACAGACGTCGCCGATCGCTTTGGCCGACAGGTTCACGATCAAGCGACCTTCTCGATCGCTGCTGAAGTGGTGCGTGTCGTATTGAGCGGCAGTCGCATCGCCAGCCGCCAGTCCGCGAACCGATCGGATTTCGTAGTCGGTCGGGACATCAAAGGCCAATTGAAACAGACCCGAGCGGCGGATGTTGTATCGTGCGGTCAATGCCAACGTGATCTGTTCGGGCTCGACAAAGGCTTCGACCCACTGCGTCGCTTGAATCTGCGGTTGAACCTTTTGCAGTTGCAGTGTCAACGTCGTCGGCAGCGAGGAGAATCGATAGGCAAAGTCCCAGCGGCCTTGTTTTAGTTCTGCTGGCAATTCGGCGGCGTCGATCTGCAGCAACCCCGTTCGCGTCGTCACCTCGCCTCGCAGCGATTCAGCCAACCGGACGACGACTTGGCCATGCTGCCGGCCGACGCCCAGGGCTCGCACCAGCGGCGCCTGCAGCTCCGATTGCTCGACATCTTGATTGCTGAACCGTTCCAGTTCGACCAACACCGTTTGGCTTCCTTTGGCCGGCTGGAACAATTGGACCGAAATCTGTTGCACCTCGCCGTCCGCTTCGACTTGCCAGCCGCGAACGTTGGCATCCAGCACGCCCGTTACTTTGTAGCCTTTGGGAACCTCGATTTGCAGCTCGGCCAGTTCGGCGCGGCTGATCGAGTATTGCAGCCAAGTGCTCGCCCGCACGATCCCTTCTTCGATCGTTAGCTGCTGCCGCGATTGAGCTGTCGCCAGGGCCGCCATCCCGCTGGCCCCTTCGCTACGCGGCGTCCAGTCGATGCGGACGCTGGGGGCGGCGCCGACAAAAGCCAGCACCACCGTCTCGTCGGCCGCTGGCCGCTTTTCTGCGTCATCGTCGTCGCTGTTCGCAGCGTCGTCATCGGATACCGCATCGCTCGGCTGGCGTGTCTCTTCGGTGGCGGCGATCATCGGATGGATGTTCACTTTGACACCAGCCTGCGGGACGCGGATCCGCCACTGGTTCACCGGTGCTTGCGGGGCGAGGAATTCGACCGAATTACGCCCCGGCGATTTCGTAAACGCTTTGGCGTAGGTAATCTCTGCCGTGACGCGGTCGGCCGATTTCCCCGACTTTTCGATCAGCAGCTTGTAGCCGCCTTCGCTGGGCATGATTCGTGCCGGATCGTCGCCGACTTTCGCCGCTAGGATTGCTGCGTCGCCCAGTCGCAGCGGGATCTCGTGCCAGCCTTTGCCAAGCAGTTCGATCTGCAGCGTCGCCGTCACTCGCACGACATCCTTTTCGACTTCCGCTTCGCTGTTGATCTCACTGATCAACGCGTCGACGGGAGGCTTGGGATCGTCGGGCGGTCGATGTGTTGCCGCGCGGGCCCGCTGCCACAGCGATTGGAATTGCTCATACGGAATAAAGACGCCACGGCCCTCTTTTTCAAAGATCCCGCGGATCTTCGAATACGGAATGTAGATCGTCTGCTCGCGGAGCGGCTTTTCTGCTTCCGAATCGGCGCCGTCACCAACATCCGCCGAATCGTCCGTGTCATCCGATTCGGCAGCTTCCGTTTCGGGTGACGCTTCGTCCTGTTCGGCTTGCGGCTGCGGGGTTTCGCTCGGCTCCTGAGGAGCTGCGACAACGGGAACTAAATCAAGACCGACAAGTGCCACTGAACACAGCAGCAGAAGAAATGGAGCTCGCAACATCGCTGGATCGCCTTGCGCCGAGAAGAGTGTTTTGCCTGAACGTCCCCAAATACAGGGGCAATGCTCGTGCATAGACGCCAAGTTCGTGGCATCAGTTCTCAGAAAATCGAAAAACGATCGTTACGCCCTCGCGGATTCGCTTTTTGGAGCGTTTCGAGGCACCGCGACGGGCACGCTTTCTCTGCCTCCCAACACCAGGAGCATCAAGGCGCGCGACAGCCAACGGGTCAAAGAAGAGGGATTCCAACGGGGAACGGTCATCCTCGCCGCCCTATTGCACCGATTCGCGACTACTCGTTTGGACGTGGACGCAGGGTACCAAATAGAAGTTCGGCCCGGCGAACGGCGACCGGATCGATCTCGCGGCAGGTCGCTAGGGATTGAGCGGCGTCGGGGCGTGGGGAGGTGCGGAAATAGTTGACGATGTGGATCCGAATCGGAGCGGCATCGGGCAACGCATACAGTTCCAACAGTCGCGGGCCGACGGTCCAGTCTTCCATGCGCGCCAGGTCGGGGATCACGTAAGCTGCCAAGCGAACGTTCCGCAGCAAAGGATGCAGCGCCGTGGCGAGTTCCGTTTGGTCAAACCGCTTCGTCTCGACGGCGTGAAAACGGATGGCGTTCAGCGCCATGAAAAGCGTTTGCTCGTCGTCGCTGCTGCTCAATAACTGCTTCACCTGCTCCAAACCCGCAGGCCCCGCCAACGACATGTAGCAGCCCATCGCTGCGTCCCAACCGATCGCGTTGCGGTCGATCGTCTTATCCTTGGTCACCCGTTCGAACAATGCAACATCTTCCGGCTCGCCACACACGCTCAACAGCGTCCACATCAATCGGATGCGATGCGGTGGTGTCGTGTCGTCTTTCAGATAGGACTGCAGGTTATCGAGCACCCACTGACGGTCGAGCCGATCGCCTAGCCCCTGGATGTCGGCGAAAGGAGATCGTGCGAATTCGTTGTACGTGTCGTCGGCGACATGCCGATCTTCGGCGACAAGAAAGGGCAAGAAGTAGCCGAGGCGATCGCTGCCAGCGGCCGGAGCGGTCTGCAGGCCGTTGAGATATTTTACGGAAACGGGAGCCAGCGGCAGCGGAGCCGACCACTGCGGTGCATCGGGGTCGCCAAAAGCAAACAGCAGCACGGGGCCGGTCGGTGGCTCTTCGGGCAGGATGTAGGCATCGACTTGCGAACCGATCCGCCCGTCACCTTTGAGCACTTTGGTGACTCGGAATTTGGCCAACTGCATCCCGACGTCGGATGCCGGCGCGGCCGCGTCGCGATCCCATTGAGCGATCACGCACGCGGCTGATTCACGGATATCGTCCGACAACGTGCTTGCCAAGGCTTCGCAGAACAAACATCCCAGGGCGAGCCGTGGGATGGCGAGCAGAATCAGGCAAGCGAGCAGCGGACGCATGAGCGAAACCCGTTTAGATCGAGGCTTTGATATCGTCGAAGGATCGTGTTTCGTAATCGATCCCGACGTAATCAAGTACTCGACACAGGCCACGCATCGCAACGCCAAAGCCGTCGGGTCCGCTAAATCCACCGAACTGGCCGCCACCCTTGACGTGTGGTTCCAGGTCGCAAACAACGCCCGGAGCACCACGCTTGGCCATCCGCGCTTCGACTTCTGGCATGTAGGCTGCCAGGTCGCGCAGGATCGCTTCGTGGCCACAATCGCCACGGTCGGCGGGAACGAAGTTCTTCAGCGAAGCTTCGTCGACGTGATGGATGCGTCCCGTCGGGCTTGGGTCGTGGTAGTCCTTGATGTGCAACCAGCCCAGGCCTGGCTTCATCGCCAGGTACTGTTCGTAAACTTGGTCGGCCGAAAAACCTTGAGTGCTGATGTTGGCACCGTCGAAAATCGTGACCAACGCCGGATGGTTGACGCCTTCGTGCAGTTGAGCCATCAGTTGACCGGTCTGCCCGATCAGATTCGCTTCGACTTCCAAACCGTAAGTCAGCCCGTAGGAGTCGCAGACTTCCGCGATCTTGCCCAGTTGATCGCAAGCTTGGCTCAGGTGTTCCTCGGGCTTGGTCCCCTTGGGGTGGTAATAGGAGAACCCGCGGATCAGTTTGCAATCGAAAGCGGTTGCGAGTTCGCAGGCGCGGACGACTTCGGTCTTCAAATATTCTTCGAAGGGGACGTAGCGGTTACTGGTTCCGTCGTCGACGTCTTTCAGTTTCACTTTGCCGATCGGCGAACCGAGAGTTGCGACGCGGAGGCCGTAGGCGTCCATCAGTTCGCGGATGGTCTTGATCTCGGGGTCGGTCAATTGCATCGCGTTTTTGATGCCGTCGCCCGCGTCGATGAATCGCAGCGAAAACCATTTCATGCCCAAAGCGGCAAAGGCGGCGAACTGTTGAACGGCGGTCTTGTCGATCGCGGCTTCGTCGGAAAATCCAGAAAGCAGAACGGAAGGAGCAGAGGCAGGCATGACGTGATTACTCAGTTTCAGTTTGAAAAAGGAAAGGTGGGAAGCGGGCGATTTATTCGTCTTCGGAATCAGGATATTCGACCACGATCACGCTGGACAAACCACCGCGTGGCGTCCAACGACTCTCTAAATTCGCCCAACGTGGCTTTACGGCATTCACAAAGTCGTCCATGATCCGATTGGTAATGTGTTCGTAGAAGATACCCTCATTGCGGTATCGTTGCAGATACATCTTCAAGCTTTTCAGTTCGATACACAGTTCGTTGGGAACGTAAGTAAAAACCAACGTGCCGAAATCGGGCTGTCCCGTCTTCGGACAGACCGAAGTAAACTCGGGGCACGTGTGTTCGATCGTGTAGTTTCGACCAGCGTACGGGTTATCAAACGTTTCTAGCAGATCACCGAAATCAGTGGACACTTCGCATTCTCCTGAATTAAACCGGCCATTGTCGCATTCGCTCTCGGAGGCGAAAGGGGGTACGTTGCGCATTGCCGAACTTTATGCCAGTCGACAAGGCGAGGGCCTTCTAACGGGAACATCCAGCGCATTCATCCGAGTCAGCGGTTGTAACCTGCGATGCTGGTTCTGCGACACGCCCCACGCCTCCTGGAATCCCGAAGGAGCTCAGCAATCGATCGATAGCATCGTCGCCGATGTTCTGCGATTGGAGGTCTCCCACGTCGTATTGACCGGCGGCGAACCGATGCTCTTCCCCGAAATCGTTACGCTTTGCCGGGAACTGGCCGACCGCGGACTGCATACGACCATCGAAACCGCCGGCACGATCTACCAAGATACAGCCTGCGACTTGATGTCGATCAGCCCCAAACTGGCGGGCAGCCGCCCCCGCGATGGCAGCCTCAGTGAAAAGTGGCAGCAGCAGCATGATCGTCGCCGCTGGGCGGTCGATGTCGTTCGTCGGTTGATGGTTGAATCGCCCGATTATCAGCTGAAGTTTGTTGTCGACCAGCCGAGCGAGCAGGAAGAGGTCCAACAGATGGTCGATCAATTGCAGCCCGAGGTCGATCCCGCGAAGGTCTGGATCATGCCTCAGTCGCGTTCGACGGCGGAGTTGGACGCGCACGAATCGTGGCTGCGTCCCTGGTGCGACCAGCAAGGGTTTCAGTACTGCGACCGAATGCACCTGCGTTGGTACGGGAACGTCCGAGGGACGTAGGGGATGTGAGCCTTCGGCTCCGACGCAGCACGACTACGCCAGGATCGGCTTGATTACATGCCCGTGGACATCGGTCAATCGGAACCGGCGGCCTTGGTAACGGAACGTTAACCGCTCGTGATCGATCCCCAATTGATGCAGGATCGTCGCTTGCAGATCATGGATATGAACCGGGTTTTCGGTGACGTTATAGGAAAAGTCATCGGTATGACCGTGAGTGATCCCCGGCTTGATTCCGCCACCTGCCATCCAGATCGTGAAGCATCGCGGATGGTGATCGCGGCCAAAGTTTGTCGCTGAGAGCTTGCCTTGGCAATAATTGGTCCGACCAAATTCGCCAGCCCAGACGACGAGCGTATCCTCCAAGAGACCGCACCGCTTGAGGTCCTGGACCAACGCCGCGGCCGGTTGATCAGTTTCGCTACACTGCCGCTTGATCCCGCCGGGCAGACCACCGTGCTGGTCCCAGCCTTGATGGTACAGTTGAATAAAGCGAACGCCACGCTCAGCCAATCGCCGAGCTAACAGGCAATTGGCGGCAAACGTTCCTGGGTTCTTGGCATCGGGGCCGTACGAATCGATCACCTGCTGACTCTCGTCGGCAAAGTTGGTCGCTTCGGGAACGGACGCCTGCATCCGGAAGGCGAGTTCGTGTTGTGCGATCCGCGCTTCGATCGCCGGATCGGAAGTCTCTGCGATTTGCATCTCATGCAGTCCTCGCAACGTATCGAGCATTGCCCGCCGCGACGCCCGATCGACCCCCGCCGGGTTGTTCAAGTACAGCACCGGATCCCCGCCCGATCGAAATTGGACGCCTTGGTGCTGAGCGGGCAGGAAACCGCTGCCCCATAACCGCGCGGCCAGCGGTTGGCCCCCTTTGTCTTTGGTCACCAAGACCACAAACGACGGCAGATTCTCGTTGTCGGTCCCCAAGCCATAGCTGAGCCACGCGCCCATGCTCGGCCGCCCGGGAATCTGTGCCCCCGTCTGGATGAACGTGACTCCCGGCCCATGGTTGATCGCTTCGGTATGGACCGATTTGATGAAGCACAGATCGTCGGCGATCGCCGCGGTATGGGGCAACAGTTCGCTGACCGTGGCGCCCGATTCGCCATACTGCTGAAATTTGAAGGGCGATCCGACCAGCGGCAGCGACGCCTGATTGCCACTCATCCCGGTCAACCGCTGGGTTCCGCGAATCTCGTCCGGCAGTTCGCTGCCATGCCGCGCGTTCAGTTCCGGCTTATGATCGAACATGTCGATCTGAGACGGCCCGCCGGCTTGGAACAGGAAGATCACGCGTTTGGCGCGCGGCGCATGATCGATGCCCGACGGCGTCGCGGCGGCAGAGACGCTTGGATTGACCAAGTCGGCCAAGGCGATCGAGCCTAGCCCCATCCCAAACTGCTGCAACAGCTGGCGTCGTGACGTTCCCAACGGCGATTCAAATCCAGTGCATTTCATCGCTTGTTACCTTCGCATCACGGCGGGATCAAAATTCATCAGTGTCGATACGACAACGGTCAACGCCGCCCATCGCGGACGCGACAGATCGGCCACCTCGCGGCTGCTGCCAACATTTAGAAGTGCTTCGGTTGCCGCGGCGTCTTGTTCGAACTTGTCGGTCTGCTGTTGCAGTAGCGACAGCACCAGTTCGGCTTCCCGCGGCGTCGGCTTGCGCTGCGTCAGTCGCTGAAAAACGGCGTCGATCCGCGCGGCATCGTCGCTCTCCTGCAACGCCACATTCATGGCGAGGAATCGCGCGGCTTCGACAAACTGAGGCCCATTCATCAGCACAAACGACTGCAGCGGCGAACTGGTTCGTTCGCGTCGCAGTTGGCAAACGTCGCGTTTCGAGGCGTCAAAGGTCATCATCGCCGGCGGCGGGCCGGTTCGCTTCCAGTAGGTGTACACGCTGCGTCGATACAGTCCCGATCCCGCATCAATCGGCTTCGGCTTAAACGATTCGGAGACCTCGTAGGGATTAACCGATGGACCGCCAAGCGTTTGGTCCAGCAGACCGCTTGCCTGTAGGAAGCCATCGCGCAACATTTCGGCTGACAGCCGGAAACGAGGTGCCCGGGCCAGCAGCTTGTTTTCTGGATCGATCCGCCGCGTCTGTTCGCTACACTCGGACGACTGCCGATAGGTCGCCGACATCACGATCTGCTTTAACAGCCGCTTCACATCCCATCCGTTTGCGATGAAGTCGCTGGCCAGCCAGTCGAGCAATTCCGGATGCGTCGGACGCGCCCCTTGCGTTCCAAAATCTTCGGGAGTGCGGACAAGGCCTTCCCCAAACAACATCTGCCAATGACGATTGACAGCCACGCGAGCGGTCAGCGGATTGCTTGGATCGGTCACCCATTGAGCGAGCCCCAGTCGATTGCGAGGCCACTGTGGATCGAAGTCCGACAAAGCTTCAGGCGTTGCGGCCGAAACGAGCTCGGCGGGGGCATCGTAAAGACCGCGGGAGAGGAGATGCGTTGGCCGCTGCTGCGGCAGTTCACGCATCACCATGATCTCTTCCGCAGCGTCTTGGATCGCCGCCAGCTTCTCTCTCGCCTGCATCAATCGTCGCCGATGTTCCGCCATCGCCGGATCGACGCTCAAAAGGTAGCGGCTGCGAAGTTGCGAATCGTCGACCTCGAGCGTTTTTTCGCCGGCGTCGACCGTCGCTAATTGGAGTGCTTCGGCGTGCGAGAGTTCGCGGTCGAAGACGCGGAACTCGTCGACAAGCCCTTGCTTAAAACCGCGGTCTCGGAAACGAGCCCCGATGATCACGTTGTCGTTTCCGCCGCCGGTGATCTGCCGCGTCAATTGATCGCGAACGACGGAGGTTGCCATCGGTTTGCCGTCGATGAAAATTTGAATCCCGTCAGCGCGGCTCGAGCCGTCGTACGTGATGCTGACTGCCTGCCATTTATCGATTGCGATCGGTTCGAGAGTCTGGACGCTGATCGCATTTCCGGGCCAGAAATGGATCAACGAGAACTGCAATCGGCCATCGAGAATTAGCAGTTCATAACCGCGACTCGCCGCATCGGTCCAGGCACGCGAGCGATGGAAGACGACCGCCCGCTCGAAGGCTTTAGGACTGTTCATCCACAAGGAGAACGAAAAGGGTTGGAAGCGGCGGAAGTTGCCGACGTCCAGCTTGACTTCGTCGTCCCCCGTCAATTTGACCGCATTCCCAACAACGCCGGGCACGCTTTCATCGGCCTCCTTCTTTTCGAAATCAAGGTGTTTGATCTGGCCGGGAATGTCCGTTGGCGATTGCGTGCCGATCCACTTCCGAAACTGTGGCTCCTGCGTTTTGGACAACTCCGCGGTTTCCGATTCCAGTTCCGCGATCTCTTTGCGCAGCGATTCGATCTGTTGTTTCTGGGCGTCGCTGAACAACGACAGCGTCGGTGTAGGAACTGAAGGCGTGAAAAAGGAATAGAGCCCCGCTTCGTCGATGTTGTCGAAGAACGCACTCAGTTCGTAGTAGTTCCGCTGCGACAGCGGATCATATTTGTGGTCGTGGCAACGAGCGCATTCCATCGTCAAGCCAAGGACCGCCGTGGAAAACGTCTGCGTCCGGTCGGCTACATATTCAATCCGGAACTCTTCGGGAACGCTTCCCCCTTCGACTTTCTGAGGATGCAGTCGGTTAAACGTGGTCGCTAGGATCTGATCGTCGCTGGCGTCGGGCAATAGATCAGCCGCGATCTGTTCGGTCAAGAATTGATCGTAGGGCATGTTTTGGTTGATGGCATCCAACACCCAGTTCCGCCAGGGCCAAACGCGGCGATCGCGATCGACTTGATATCCGTAGGTGTCGGAGTAACGAGCGGCGTCGAGCCATTCGGTCGCCAAGCGTTCGCCGAGATCTGGCGAGGCGAGCAGATGGTCGACAAGTCGTTCGTAGGCGTCGGCTTGTTCTTGCTCGCTCGCGCCCCAGCGATTCAGCCAATGCTCCAGCTGCGCCGCGGTCGGTGGCAGTCCGGTCAGGTCGTAAAACAGCCGCCGAATCAGGCGTTGCGGCGACGCAGCCGCGGTCCGCTGAAGACCTTCGGCTTCCAATCGCCGATCGATGAATCGGTCGATCGGCGATTCGACGGCAGCGGTTTGGTCGGCTAGCGGAGGCGGGATGGTCGGAGATTGGATCGGTTCGAACGACCAGTGCCCTTTCCAAGGAGCGCCTTGTTGGATCCAAGTGCGGATCAGCGCGACCTCTTCGGCGGTCAGGTTCAAGTTGGAATCTGGCGGCGGCATGACGAGGTCTTCGTCATCCGAAGTGATCCGCCCGAACAGTTCGCTCGCCGCCGGATCGCCTGGCGTGATCGTCTGCTCTGCAAACACGCCATCGATCGATGCGAAGAGCCCTTCGCGGGTATCGAGCCGCAGATCGGTCGACCGCTGCGCCGCATCGGGACCATGGCAGACATAACATCGGTCGGACAGCAGCGGCTTGATATCCAAATCGAAATCAACGGCCGGCGCGGGAGCCGTGACAACACTGGTTGCGGAGAGCAGAACCAGCTTAGAGAAGCCGAACATGAGCCTTGAGGGGACGTATTTCATAGCGACTCATTGTAGCGAACCGTTGGGCAGGTCTAAACAGAAAAAGGGAAACGATCTGCCAGCTTCGGAGGCGGGGCCTGCCAGTGAACGCGGTTTTCGGTAAACTGCCGGGATGAATAGACGACAAACCAAAATCTGCAAATATCTGGGCTTCGTATTAAGACATCATCCCGAAGCGATTGGCATTCAACCGGAAGCGTATGGCTGGGTGGAAATCGACGCTTTGGTCGCCAACGCAAACGCGGCGGGAAAGTCGATTACGCGTGAACTGGTGCTTCAGGTGGTGGAATTGGATGAACGCAAGGCGTTCGTGATCAGCGACGATGGTCAGCGGATTCGCGCCGTTGTCGGGAATGCAAATTAGACTGATTTCAGATCGATCCTCTCGCACGGAATGCCTGCCACGTGTTCAGCTTTCAAAACTTTCGGCGTTCGATCCTCCTCACTAGCTTTTCGATGCTCTCGATCGGTATGGTTGCTGTGGCGGAGGAAGCTGTATTCACAGGAAAACCCACATTGCTCCAGGAGCATGGCGCCGGAGAAGGGCCGGTCTGGCATCCTGAATTAGGGCTGCTGACCAGCGGTGAAGGGAACATCAACCGCCGAGATCTCGCGGGAAACATGTCGGTGTACCGAAAAGGTGCGGGGACCAATGGGTTATTGTTCGATCGCCAAGGAGGTTTGGTCGTCTGCGATAACGTCCGGCGACAGATCACACGGATCCTTCCCGATGGCACGGCCAAGGTGTTGACCGATTCCTATGAAGGAAAAAAGTACAACCAGCCGAATGACCTGACGATCGATTCGAAGAACCGAATCTACTTCACCGATCCTCAGTATGGCGATCGCAGCGGCATGGAGATGCGTGACTCCGACGGACGAGCAATTGAAGGCGTTTACCGGATCGATCCCGATGGAAACGTGGCCCGGATTCTCACCCACGAAGTCGATCGCCCCAACGGCTTGATCGTCACTCCCGACGACGAATTTTTGTACGTCGCCGACAACAACAATGCCCTCGGCGGGGCGCGGAAGCTGTGGCGATTTGAGCTGAATGGCGACGGAACTCCGAATCTCCCCAGCCAAACGCTACTGTACGACTGGAAAACCACCCGCGGTCCCGATGGGATGAAATTGGATCAGCGAGGACGGCTGTATGTTGCCGCTGGCTTGAACCAACCGCATCTACCCCAGGAGACCGCCGATCCTCCCACCGCCGGGATTTACGTCTTTTCCACGGCGGGGAAGCTTATCGACTTCGTGGCGATCCCTCGCGATGAAACCACGAACTGTGCCTTTGGCGGCGACGCGGGAAAGACGTTATTCGTAACCGCAGGGGGGAGCCTGTGGAGCATCCCGACCGCCGTCGCGGGATACCAAATCCGTTAGCCGTCGACGAACGGGGGTTTGCGCGGATCGCAGAACGGGCAACACTAGGGAACGGCCTCGCCGCAAGCGGCTGCGCTCACAGCTTGTCGAATCGCTCGCTGGCTTCTCACCCCCTACGTTCCTTCAAGCCTCCGATACGATCATGCCGATTCAGTGGTTCCCAGGGCACATGCACCAAGCTCGGCTTGAGATGCAGGCGATCCTCCCAAAAGTCGATTTGGTGATCGAGGTGCTCGATGCGCGGATCCCTTATTCCAGCGAAAACCCGCTACTGGCGGAGTTGCGGGGGGACAAACCGTGCCTGAAAGTGTTGGCGAAAAGCGATCTCGCCGACGAAGCGATGACCGCGACTTGGCAGACCTATTTCGAGCAGAACATGGGAGTTCGCGCCCACCCGGTCACCAGTGACGATGTCCCTTCGATCCGTAAGTTGAAACAGATCGCAACCCGCATGTTGCCTCATCGCCGCGGCAACAAGATCAACGCGATGATCGTAGGCATTCCCAATGTGGGCAAATCGACAATCATCAACTATCTGGCGGGACGCAAGATTGCCAAAACAGGGAACACACCGGCGGTAACCAAACACCAACAACGGGTGACGATCGGCGATGGCTTTGCCTTGCTGGACACTCCCGGCATGCTGTGGCCGAATGTCCATAACGAGAACAGCGGCTATCGTTTGGCGCTGCTCGGATCGGTCAAAGAGACGGCGATGGATTATGGTGAAGTCGGCTTCTTCGCGGCTGGTTTCATGCGGAAACAGTATCCCGATCGCTTGGCGGCTCGTTACGAAATGGAAACGATACCGGAAACGGCGCTCGAGATCATCGAAGCGATCGGCCGCAAGCGAGGCTGTCTCGGAAAGATGAATCTTGTCGACTTGGACCGCGCGTCGCGCATCCTCGTGACGGAACTGCGTTCCGGCGGGCTGGGGTTACTGACGCTGGAAACCCCCGAGATGATGGAGCAGGAAAAGGCGGCGACGGAAGCGGCGATTGTCGCAAAAGCCGAAGCGACCAAGGCGAAGGATGCCTTACGGAAGAAGCGATTCCGCGACAAACAGCGTGCGCAACGCAAGTCGCGAGAAATGGAATAGCCCCCGCCGCCCCAGTTCACGCGATTGAACGGCGAACGCAAGTCTCCAGACACGCACCGCGGCGCGAACACAACGGGCACTGGATTCCCTAGGTTCGCTTTGGCGATGGCAACGCATTGGTCGCTAAGCGATCAAACGATCTCGACGCGACGACTCAAAATTGACCAACGTCGAGCGAATTCCATCGTTTAGTCCACCCGCCGGGGCACGTTATGCGATTGGTACGGGATGTGCGTTGAAGGGAGGGGAATCGAAATCACCCCCTTCGCAAATGGAGCGCAAGATCATGTCCACACTTACGGCTGCCCCCGCCAAGCGACGTCAAATTTCGAGTCTTGTCGACTCGTGTCGACGTCAGATCGCCGCGAATTGGAATGCCCAGGAACGCGCGAAAAGGAAAGCGGAAGCCGATCGCAAGATTGGTCAACTGTGTGCCCTCCTTCTCACAACTCAAAAGGTGGCTTAGCGCGATGCGAACCGATATTCCAGGGACTTTGGAAGTGCCGATGCGGCGGGATTTGGCCGCGTCCCCAACGATCGACAACGCTTACGCCCTGTTGGCCAGCAGTCCACACTTTCGTTACGGTCACCATGGGCTAACGATCCGCGAAGACGCCGACGGTAGCTTGGAGATCGACGGCCGGGTGATGTCCTATTTCCTCAAACAAGCCGTCCAAGAAGCGATTCGTCCGCTGGGCGTGACGATCGTGAATCGCGTCAACGTCGCGTAGCCCTGAATTCTCGCTAGGTGGCGTCGGCAGTCCATACGTCCATCCCGATTCGCACGGCGTTGCAGCACGCCGCATCGGGAGACGATCCGCCTCGCTTCCGTTGCATTCGCCGCGATCGACGGAACATCCGAGGTTAGCTGCTGCCGACGTTCTCGCATCGGCAGCGTGTCCTCTTCTCTTTAGCAAGTCGCTGCGCGATTAACTCTTCTTCCCGCTGCGGTAACGTTCGATGAGTGCGTTGGTGGAGCTGTCATGCTGCAGCGGTTCCGACCCACTGGGGGCCAATTCAGGAACGATCTTCTTCGCCAAAACTTTGCCCAATTCCACGCCCCACTGGTCGAACGAATTGATATTCCAAATCGCTCCTTGAACAAAGACCTTGTGTTCGTACATCGCGATCAATTGACCAAACGACTCCGAAGTCAAACGTCCCATCAGGATCGTGTTGGTCGGATGGTTGCCCGCGAAGATCCGGTGCGGCACTTGGAATTCGTCGACACCATCGGCACGGACCTCGGCTTCGGTTTTGCCCATCGCCAACGCTTCCGTCTGCGCGAAGAAGTTCGCCATCAGAAGGTCGTGGTGATTGCCCAACGGGTTCAAGGTTTCGCAGAACCCGATGAAGTCGCATGGGATCATCTTGGTCCCTTGATGGATCAACTGGTAGAAAGCGTGCTGGCCGTTGGTCCCCGGAGCACCCCAGATGATCGGACCGGTCTGGTAATCGACGGCGTTGCCTTCCAGATCGACCTGCTTGCCGTTGCTCTCCATGTCCAGCTGCTGCAAATAGGCGGTCAGCTTTCCGAGGTAGTGATCGTAGGGGAGGATCGCGACCGATTGGGCATCGAAGAAGTTGTTGTACCAAATGCCCAGCAGAGCCAGCAGGACAGGCAAGTTCTGATCAAACGGGGCGGTCTGGAAGTGGGTATCCATGGCGTGCATTCCGGCCAACATCTCACGGAATTGCACTGGCCCAATCGACAGCATCAACGACAGCCCAATCGCTGAATCGAACGAGTAACGTCCGCCGACCCAATCCCAGAAACCAAACATGTTGGCGGTATCGATACCAAAGGCGGCAACTTGTTCGGCATTGGTGGAAACGGCGACAAAATGCTTGGCGATCGCCGCTTCATCCCCCAGTCCATCCAAACACCACCGACGCGCTGAGTGCGCATTCGTTAAGGTTTCCTGCGTCGTAAAGGTCTTCGATGCGACGATAAACAGCGTCTCGGCGGGGTCGAGATCCTGGAGTGCTTCGGCCAGGTCCGTGCCGTCGATGTTGGAGACAAAACGGAATTGCAGATCCCGCTGGCTGTAGTGCCGCAACGCTTCATAAGCCATCACGGGGCCGAGATCCGAACCGCCGATCCCGATGTTCACGATCGTGCGGATCGACTTTCCGGTATGGCCTTTCCACTGACCACTACGAACGCGGTCGCAAAACGCCGCCATCTTGTCGAGCACCGCATGCACTTCGGGGACGACATCCTCCCCATCGACAACAATCGATTGATCTTTAGCCGCCCGCAACGCAACATGCAGCACCGCCCGTTCTTCGGTGGCGTTGATCTTGTCGCCACGGAACATCGCGTCGATCCGCGAGCGCAATCCCGACCGTTCCGCGAGCTCCACCAACAGCTTTACCGTCTCGTCGGTGATTCGATTTTTCGAATAGTCCAGATAAATCCCCAACGCTTCAGCAGTCAGACGTTGCCCGCGATCGGGATCCGCAGAGAAGAGTTCCCTCATATGCACATTGCTGATTTGTGCATGATGCGATTGCAGCGTTTGCCATGCCGAGTTGGCGGTCAATGACGATTCAGTTTGAGTCATATTCGGGTTCTTGTCGTTGAAGAGAGTCGTTGGTCAACGCGTCACATGTGGTTTACCGCATGTGATCGCGGCCCCACCAATATAGCGTTGCGGCAGATCGCAGCGTTCACGATCGCCGTGCAACCTCGAGGGTCGCGTGGTGGCGCTGCGCAGTGCCGCAAAGGGCAACAACCACCACCTAAACGCATCGGGGCCTGCATTCTATCGCGCCGATGAGTTCCGCCAAACCGCCCCGGAGAGCCACGAATACCGGCAGATCTTCAACACGAAACGGGCTATCCGGTGGACATCCGTCACCCAAGAAGAGTTATTTGGCCCTTTCTGTCCACCGTTGACGCTTAGTACTAGTGCGAGGCCATGGTTCCGGCAATCGACGCTTCCCAACCGGGCAGTTCGATGGCCGAATCCAAGGCCCGATGTGTGACGACGGGGCAACTATACGACGATCCGTGCTGACTCCCTCGGCTGCGATCCCACCACATTCTCTTTTCTTAAGACCCGTATCGATGATTAAACTTCGCAAATCCGAAGAACGCGGTCACGCCGACTTCGGCAGGCTGAATTCCTACCACACCTTTTCTTTTGCGTCGTACCATGATCAAAATCACATGGGATTTCGCGCGTTGCGTGTGATGAACGAAGATCGTGTCGCCGCCGGACAAGGCTTCGGACACCACAGCCATGCCAACATGGAAATCGTCTCCTACGTGCTCGACGGGACGCTGGAGTTGAAGGACTGGATGGAAACCGGCGAGGTCGTGCAAACGGGCGAACTGCAACGTATCAGCGCCGGGACCGGGATCTCTCACAGCGAGTTCAATCCTTCGGGTCATCAGTCGGCACACTTTTATCAATTCTGGTTGCTACCCAAGCATCGCGATGTTCGCCCCAGTAGCGAACGTCGCCGATTTGCCGACAACGAATTGAAGAATTCGCTGCGGTTGGTCGCCTCGCCGGACGGACGCGACGGGTCGATGTCGATTCAACAGGACGCGATGCTCTATCTTTCGAAGCTCGACCACGGCGCATCGCTCGACTTCGCCATCGCCGATAGCCGGTACGTCTGGCTGCAAGTTTTGCGGGGTGCGGTTTCGCTTAACGCCGCCCAGTTGGAAGCGGGCGCCGGGGCCGCGATTGAGGACGAATCGATGTTGAAAATCAATGCGACCAGCGACGCCGAGATCATGCTGTTTGACCTCGCCTAGGACTTAAGCGTCCTCGCCCGTCGTCACTGGGATCACGAATTACCGCACTGTTCCAGTAGGGCTTCCCAGCGGGCGCGCATAGGATCTTTGGCCGGCAACCATTGAAGGCATTGTTTCAATGCGTGTTCTGCGTCGTCCCGGCGCTCGATTGCTAAAAAGGACTCTCCCATCGCGCCAAATGCAGCGGCATACATCGGATCGATCCGGGTTGCTTTTCGGAACGACTCGATCGCCTGCAAGTGATCGCCTTCAGTGGCGGTCACGCGGCCCAATTGATAGTGTGCAAAAGCGACGTTGGGATCGATCATCAGCGCGTTTCGAAACTGTTCGATCGATTCGCGGGTCTTTCCTTCCGCTGCGAAAATAAGCCCCAGATTGTAGTACGCCAACACAAATTTGGGGTCGATCCGCAGCGCTGCTTTGAAAAACGCAACCGCCTCCGGCTTACGGCCCAGTTTCGCCAAGGCCATCCCCAGGTTATTGTGCGCCAAGGACGCTTGAGGGCGGATCGCCAACGCGGCTTGATAGTATCGGACCGCCTCGGCGGGCTCGCGTTCACGAAGATCATCGGCAAGCGTAAAGTTGGCCAAGAAGTCATCCGCGTGCGCCAGTTGCACTTGTTTGCGAAACGCAATCGTGTCCATTCCCGCATCCCCGATGCGATCTCCAATCGCTCGCAACAACTGAACCGAAAGCTTGGCATCCAACGCGGCTTGGGAGAGTTCTGTCAGCGTCGGAGGATCGAGCCACGTCGATGGATCGCGTATCCGATCGCGGAGTCCGGTGGGGTCTCGATCGGCAAGACAGGCCACGCGCAACAGCCAATCTCGTCGTGTTGGGTCGCTTGCGCATACGGCCCAATCGTCCAATGCCGCAATCAATGAACGCTTGAAATCCGACGTATCGATCCGTGCTGCAACTTCCGAATCCACGTCTCCAGGGCTGCCGATTTTCAGGTCGGAGAACAGGGCCTCATAACGTCCGTCGGCAAAGGTCTGATTGAATTGTTCGTCGTAGCGGCCGTCGATCACTGAAACACGGTGTAACCGCAATGCGTCAAGCGCTTCGACGATATCGAGATTGGCGACCGCGTGATCGATCCGTCGCCGTAAGTCGATGTGGCCACCGTCTCCCAATTTACCCAACAGAGCCCGTGTTTCGGCATAACGTCCCTGCCGCTCCAACTCCAGCCCCGATTCCAACCGCGCCATCAAGCGTGCCTTCTCCGCCCGAGTTCCGGCGACCAACGCCAGTTCTCGCATACCATAGATCGCCAACATTCCACACAATGCAACAGCGGTCACGATCAACGCAGCCGTCGTCGGGCTGCGATGAATCCAACGCCAGATTCGCGTCGTGCGACCGACCGGCCGCGCGGCAATCGGTTCGTAACGAAGGAACCGCTGAAGGTCGTCCGCCAAGGCCGCGGCGGTGGGGTAACGCTGGAGTGGCTCTTTTTCGAGACATTTCAGACAAATCGTTTCGAGGTCGGGAGGCACATTTTGATTGATCCGCGATGGTGGCAACGGCTCCTCGGAAATCAAACGCCGTTCGGTTTCGATAACGTTCTCACCACGAAACGGCGGTCGCCCGGCAAGCATCTCATACAACAACGTTCCCAACGCATAGATGTCGACCGTAGGACCGACTAATCCGCCGGAAACCTGTTCCGGAGCCATATAGCTGGGTGTGCCCATCCGAGCGCCTGTCATCGTCAACCCTGCATCCAAATCGACTCGACGCGCCAATCCAAAGTCGCTGATCTTTAGAATCCCGTCACGTGTCAGCAGGATGTTGGCAGGCTTGAGATCGCGATGCACGATCCCCCCTTCGTGCGCAGCTTGCACCGCAATCGCCAAGGTCGCAAGCGTCTCCGCAGCTTCTCGGACCGACACCGGTTGGTCCGCGAGTTTTTTCGACAGCGTGCCCCCTTCGACCAATTCCATCGTATAGAACGGGCGGCCGAGAACCTCTCCCACATCGTAGATCTGTACGATGTGAGGGTGCCTCAAACCAGCGATCGATTCGGCCTCCCGCTCGAATCGCAACAATTCCATGTTGCTCGCGTACGCTCCGGCCAACAACATCTTGATTGCCACCGGCCGATTCAATTTCAGGTGGCGTGCCTGGTACACCACGCCCATCCCACCGTGTCCAAGAATTGCATGGACCTCATACCCGGGAAGCTCGGGAAGAGTCGTCGGTTGCCCCGCGCTACGGGCGTCGGAGCGTTGGCCGGTACTGTCGGTATCGGGAAATAGATCTCCGATCTGAGCTTCGATGCTGCGAACCTTGAGGTATCTGCGCCGAACCTCATCGATCCATTCGGGCTGCTCTGCGCACACCTCCTCAACAGAACGGTGGGACTCGAGAAGCTCTTCAAGGAGAGCGTCGACTTGCGATTCGTAACTCATGGATCCAGCTTTCGAGCGATCTCTCCGCCGATGCTCTGAATTGTTGTAAACGCTTCGCAGACCTTCTAAACGTCGCGAACCGGCCGAGCATCGGGATTCAAATCATCCAACGTTGCCGCCAACATGATCACCCCACGGTTTAACCGTCGTTGAATCGTTTTCGGAGACACATCCAACAAATCCGCCGCTTCGGTTTGCGTCATCCCTTGGATCCGCACGAGCCCAAACACTTCCCGTTCGTCCTCAGGCAGCCCGTCGATGGCCGACAGCATCCGCATCGCGTTTTGACTCAGTTGCGATCCACTCGGTTCCGGCGAAACAATCCCCGATGCATCCAGTTCACGATCGGCGGGATATTTGTCCAACCGACGCGCCAGATCATTCAACTCCCAACGCATGTGTTGGTTCGCCAAACCAAAAAATTGGCGGACCGTTTTGGGCCGAACTTCACGCATCGCTTTCATCAAGCGATCCACAACCGCGCTGAGCATTTCCTCCGACTGAAGGTTCAACGGTGGTTGCATCAACCGAGGGTAGCTGCGGACCAACAACGTTTCACACAAAAGATGCAACCGACCGACCGACCGGGCAATCAACGCGCGGATGATCGGCTCCGCCGGAGCGTTCCCATCCAGATTCGCCAATTCGCCGAGATACCGTTGAACATCGAGCGTGGTTTCGTCGTTTTCCATCGCGGGTCAAATGGAGCCAGGGATCCGTGGGCGATTGCAATCTGCAAACGGTGCGATACCGATTGCAATCCAAGTCGAACTCGCGCTCATTGTGCCTCATTCCGCCGACATTGAATAGTCATTTGGGGCGATCTCGTCCCCTTTCCCTACCAAGCGTCGCAACGTGCCGCCGCAGGGCTTAGCAAACAACGCCGCGTCGCCAAGCGGCGATTACCAGGAATCGACGATGGCGTAGTGACCGCACCGACAGGATCCATCGCAAACCATCGACCTGTCAATATAGGCAAGCTGCAGATTGCGAGCATACGCAACATCCAGGAACAAACAAAAAACTTTTAGTGTTCAGATGCACCCCGTTCGCAATGTGGATATTTGTGCGGACCGAAACCGTGAACATCACGCTCTCATCGCAAGTATTCCGCGGCTCAACGCCGTTTAATGCCGGTGACCTGCGACTGAATTCATCGCCGACAACCGTGAGATCTGGCTCCACTATGCAATGGTTTTCTGTGCTTCCAAGGCAGCGTGATCGGAACAATTTCTAAAGTTCGTTCCGATGCATTTCGCGTGCTACGGTGGCAGCCAAAGGTTTGTTGTACGGACACCAAAGCGCGCCACTCTTCCTATTCACGCACCTTGTCACGGAGTTCCCGAACTATGTGTTCGTCTAGATCCAATTGGCGGATCGTCACCTACGTCACCCTGCTGTTGTTGCTGTTGCCGAATCTTTCCTTCGCTCAAGAAGCCGTCTCGTATGAGCAATTGCTCAACAAAGTGAAAGCCGGTGTGGACGATGCCACCTTGATTCGGCAGATCGAAGAATCGCCGATCGTGTATGTCGTCGACCTCGCCCAAATCGAAGAGCTTCGTAAAGCGGGCGCCTCCGAAGCGGTGATCGCGGCATTCCAACAGGATCGCGTGCGGTCGAAGGATGTGATCACCGATTTCATCTTGATCTTTGATTGCAGCAACAGCATGAATGAACCGGCCAGGAACGGTCAATCGAAAATGGAGGTTGCCAAAACCACGGTTGCGGAGCTGATCGACATGATCCCAATTGGGATGCCAACGTCTGTGATCGTCTATGGACACAATGTCGAAGAGAAATGCGAAGCGGTCATGATCGGCCGACCGTTGACTCCGCTGGGCGGTGCCGACAAAGCCGAACTGCGGCAGTTCGTGCTGGGACTTCAGCCACGGGGCTGGACCCCGATCGCGAAATCATTGCGTGTCGCTGGCGAAGTGCTCGACAGCAAGATGGATGCGTATACTGGAATCGTGCTGATCAGCGACGGCAAAGAGACTTGCGGTGGCGACCCCGCCGCGGAAGCCAGAAAATTGGCGGCCAAGCACAACATCGAATTCCATGTCGTCGGCTTCGATGTCGATGACGACACCCGCCGTCAGTTGGAGAATATCGCGCGGTTGGGCGGAGGAAAGTACCAAGGTGCAAGTTCTCCAGAGGATCTCAAAGGGGCGTTGAAATCGGTTACCGACCAGATCAACGAAGCTCAACAGCGTCTGAAGGATCTCGCCAAGCAAAAGGAAGCGGAACTGGCGGCGCAGCGAGCGCGAGCGGCCGAGTTGGACAAGCAGCTTGCCGATCGCGAGCGTCAGCGTCAGGAAGCCCAAGCGTTGGCCGATCGGTTGGCAAACGAAAAGGATCTCGCCAGCGAGAAGCTTCAGGATATGGAGCGTTCGCTGGCCGACCGCATGAAGGAAATCGGGGATCTGAACAAGGCAGCGGATGCTGCGGCGGCGGCGCTCGAATCGGCGAAGAAGGCGCACGTAGATCTGCAAGCTGAGCACAAAAACGCCCTTGCCGATGCCGGCCAAAAGCAGGACGCGCTCCGCGAAAAGCTCGACGACCGGATGAAAGAGATCGCTGCGTTGAACCAAGCGGCCGATGCCGCCGCTGCGGCGCTTGATGCCGCCAAGAAGCAACAGCGGGATCTACAAGCCGAACACGCCAAGGCGCTAGCCGAAGCGGAAAAGCAAAAGGATGCGCTTCGAGACAAAGCGGCCGAGACTGCCAAGCAACTGGCGGAGTCGATGAAAAACGCAAAGGATTTGGCGGACCAGAACGCAAGGCTGGCGGACACGCAACGGGCGGCCGAAGCGGATCGCGATCGGATCGCCGCGGCGCTTGATGCCGAACGAAAGAAGGGAGCTGCGCTGGCGGCCGATCTCGCTAAATCGGCGCAGGATCTAGCTGCGTTGCAGCGTGAGGCGGACCGGGCCGCTCGCCAGGCCACCGATCAATTGGCCGCTGCAGAGCGAATGAAAAAGTCGTTGGCAGATCAGTTGGATCGATCCAACGAAAACGCCAAAAACGATGCGAAACGCCTCGCCGCGCTGCGAGATGCGGCAAACGATCGCGCCGATGCACTGGCGGCAGAACTTGCCGAACAGGGACGACGATACGACCGTGAACTGAGCGATGCGGAGGGGCGGATCAATGAATTGGCATCGATGAAGGCAGACGTCGAACGCCAACTGGCCGACCTTTTGGCTCAGCAGGAACATGCGAAGAACCGCCCCTACGACTTGGCCTCGATCGATCGCGGTGGTCGTGTCGTCGATGCACCGAGCCAGTTGGACGATCGACAGCATGGCGTGCAAAATTTGCTTCGAGATGGAGGGATCTACCGAGTTCCAGGACGCAATCCGGTATCGATAGTGCTCGCGTTTTAAAACGATCAGATCGCCGACATCACCCAGCTGAGGATCAATCCCGCGGGCGGTCCCGACTCGAAAAACTGGGTCCGCAACGTTCGGGTGGAATATTCGACGACCTACAGCTTCACCGATTTCCAACCGATGCTGTCGGTTGAACTCGCGCCGCACGATCAGTCGATCGAATTCGATCTGCAGCCTCTGGTCGAAGCTCGCTACCTGCGGATTACGTTGATCGAGAACTATGGCGGCGATGCGATGGAGTGCGGGCGAATCGAGGTGATTGGGAAGATCACTGAAACCGAGCGAGACTATCCGATGGATCTAACCAACTTTGCCAGCTCGCAAAACGGTGGGTCGGTCTCGACGAAACCAAGTGCCTACGATGAATACCACTGGGGCGCGTTGCACTTGATCGATGGCTCGCCGGGACGCAGCTGGTCCAGCCCGATCGGAACGACGACCGAAACCGCGACGATTCGCTTGGCAGCGCCAACGAAGGTCCAGTTCATCACGGTCAATCCCTACTCTCCGAGCGATTCGATCAATTGGGCCACGCGTGCTGCGATCTCCGTCGCCAACAGCGGCGGTTCGTTCTACGACGTCGGAACCATCGACTTGACCGCCGTGGGGCAAGAGCATGTGTTGCGGTTGAACGAAGCGGTCGATGCGTCGTTGGTTCGCGTGGAGTTGACCAGCTCGCAGGACGCCAGCGCCGTCGAGTGTAGCGAGGTGAAGGTCTACGGCCCCACATCGCCGGAAACCGAAGTCCAAATCGATGAAGTGAGTTTGCTTGACGGAAACTGATCCCTGTTTCTTGACCTCGGGTAGCAGGCGTTGTCTGCTGCTCGAGACCTTCCCACTTTGGACACGTTGGTTGCCCGTCGATCGATCGCTCTCCAACTCCTCCGCGTTTTTCGTGCCTATCGTAGATTCCTCCCAGTGACGTTGTAGAATGCGACACTTCCGCAGGCGATTGGATCTACACGAAAATCGCGGGGAGCGTGGAGGCGCTGCGTCGAGCGCTCTCCCCGGGCAACCAGCCTTCGCGCATCAGCATCTAGCGGCGCTGCCCAGTAGCCCTTCTAATGGTCCCGGTTCGTTGCATCGTCGAAGGATGCGACATTCAAAATCGCGGTCGTGAAAGGGAACTCAAATGCCAGGAATATCGTGGCCTCTCGCTCGGTTGGTCACTGTCGGTTGGTTGGGGCTCGTTTGTCTAGCGCCCGCGATGTCCGAAGACCCTTTGATGGCGTGGCGTCCCGTTACGAAGGCGTATGGCGTGGCGGCCGATGGCAAGCCGCTAACATCCGTCCAGTCCCCCGCGTTCCTCGATCCGAGCCCCAATATTTCGCGGGTGCTGGTGATCGCATCTCCCTCGTTGGCCCCTTCCTACGTTGATCAAGCGGATGCCGACGGATTTGCCGCAGGGCTGCGGCATCGCGAACTTGCGATCTGGCTGGTGGCCGCACCCGATGGAATCGCCGATGCGACCGCAGACGCATTGCAACAGCCCATCGATGCCAAGGCTTACGCTGGCAAACGCGTTGCGACACAGTATCTCTGGCGATCGATTGGCTTAGCCGCTCCGGACGTCGTTGTGGTCGTCAAACCCGGATCGGAGAACCGCTTGGTTTTGCAGCCGTCAGCCGGATCGTTCGCCGATGCGTTACGTCGTTCCTCGGTGGCTGGAATCGGTTCGATCGCAGCGGTCGAATTCATCGCGAACCCGAAGATTTCTCTGCTCGATGTGATCGATCAGTTGGGAGATCAAACCATTCCCGCGGTCGAGAAGTCGGCTCAGGTGGAGCTGTTGCATCGACGCGAGCGATCGGCGATCGACGTCGCAACGGTTCTAAGCAAACGCTACGGCAACGCGCTCGATTCGGTGAACTATCAGCAGGCGTTGGCTCTGATCGGTCGCTTGCAGTTGGGCGATCTGACCGGCGAAGCGACGGCGTTGGCAGCCGTCCAGCAGATCGCGGAACCGTATGCTGCTGGCGCCAAATCGGCACTGGGGGACAAACCGAACGGCGGCGTCTTCGCCGGGCACTTGTTGTTCGCCGAACTTGCAAACCGCACGCAAGACCCGCGTTATGTTGCACTGGTTCGCGCGGCGGCCGAGCATGCTTTTACCCCCGACGGGCAGATGCGTGACGCGATGCCAACGCACAGCGAGATGAGCGACGCAGTCTTCATGGGAACGCCGATCCTTGTCGCGGCGGGAAACCTGACGGGCGAGCAACGCTACTTTGATATGGCGATCCGGCATCTGCGGTTCATGCTGGAATTGAATCTCCGCGACGATGGTTTGCATCAACACTCGCCGCTCGATCCCGCGGGGACCGCCTGGGGCCGCGGGAACGGGTTTCCTGCTTTGGGGCTGGCGTTGTCGTTGTCCTGGTTCCCCGAAAATAGTCCCTATCGCGATGAGATGTTGGCGGCCTTTCGTGCGCATTTGGCCGCGATGGAAAAGCATCAAGATACGTCGGGGATGTGGCACCAGGTGGTCGACCGTCCGGAGAGCTATCCCGAATTCACCGTCACCTGCATGACCACGATGGCGATCGCGCGCGGGTTGCGGATGGGCTGGTTGGATCCGGAGATCTACGTTCCCGTTGTGCAGCGGGCTTGGCCGGCGATCCAGTCGCGGATCGGCAGCGACGCCCAATTGATCGACGTCTGCACCGGAACGGGAAAACAGAAAAGCCTCCGCGACTACTTCGACCGGACCGCGATTCGAGGGCACGACACGCGTGGTGGTGCGATGGCAATGCTGGTTGCTACCGAGATCGCCCTGGCACAACGGGACGGGAAATGGAAGCTCGACTGAGCGTCGCGAGCTCGCGATCGCGTCGATGTCGCAGCGAACTAACGAGCGACTCCGCGACGCAGCGTGCGAACTTGATCTTGGATCATGATCGGCAGTTTGGCACCGAGCAGGTTCTTGCCTCGGAACCAAGCTTTCGGTTCGTAGAAGACCATGTGCGCTTCGAAGAACAACACGTCGGGCAACTCCACCAACGGCGTCGCTTTGGTGTAGATCCCCATTCCCAGATAAGGCTGTTTTTCGTCGGGGCTGTCCAGCGGGGCCCAACTGCTTTGATGACGGTTTTCTGGATCGGCAGCGACCACGATCGAACCGGCGTAAACCGAAGCGTCGGACTTTGCGTCGTTGCTGCGTAAAACCATCGACAGGCTGATCCGTTTCAACAAGTCCGGTTCGTGGGCGTAGCTATATTTGTCATCGCCCACCGCCCCAAGATCCTCTCCCTCGCCTTGATCGTTCTTGTTATCCGAGAACAACTTGGTTAGAAGGTTTTCGTCGCTCAACGTTTCCAGCGACGTGTGGACCGTGAAAAAATAGCTGTACGTCCGGAACACGCCCCCGTCGACCGATTTCTTAACAGCACGAGGAATGTCGATCGGCGAATTGATTCCCTCTTTCGTAAAGTCTTCAAAGCGACGCCCTAGGCTGGCGATGACCTTTCGCTGTTGTTCGGCGTCCATGCCGTCTTGCATCACCACTTCGGGCCAGGCTTGGGTTTGCCCGTCGGCATTCGTAATCGGTTCGGCGAGAATCGCCAGCGGTGGTTGCGAGGCGGGGGATTCGGCCAAGACGATCGCTGGGGCGAGCAGCAGGGGAGCTAGGAGCGCGCAAGACGCGGTAGAACGAATCGAGCTGAAGATGTTCATCGTTGGGTCGTACCAGTATCGGAGGCGGCGGCCCGGTCGTAGTTCGGGCGCATCGAGGTCGAGATTTGATTGAACCATCCGTGCAGCGATTGGGCTTCGGCGACCGAGAGTGTGGGCCGCGCAAGGACACGCGTTGCATCGGCGGGAATGTTCATCGTAACCTGCCCCGGTGGGATGTTGGTAGAACAAAACGCCGTGTCCGATGGGATCCCCAAAAAATTGTACTTGCTGTAATCGACGTGCAACTGGGGAGCGAAGACAAGCGATTTGGGGAGCCAGTGGATGCTGCCGACCGCCGTGGTGCTGACGCCTGTCGCGTCGGCATCCATCAGCCAGCAGAAGGTGTCCAGTTGCCCGGTTTGCGGTTGAAGAACCAATGCGTAGCGAAGGGGCAACAATCGGTTTTCGTTATTCCAACGGAAGGCTCCGATCGTGTCGACGACAAAAAAGTGTCGGCTGATTGTTTTGTATTGGACCTGCGTTTGTTTGGCATCGAACTCTTTCAGCACCATCCGCGCGAAAAAGCCGAGGTCGGCCCCCAGTTGCTGCTGCGTATCGGAGCTGACAATCATGTCGCGTCCGCGAACCGAGGTCCCCGCACCGGTAGCAATTTCGGTCAGTTGCCATGTTCCATCGGCCGCCTGTTGCGTCCGCGCCGCCAATGCGGTGAACATGAGGCTGGCCAGTTGCGAGTCCCGTTCGGGAATCTTGTCGACATCGCCACTAGCTACTTTGGGAAAGCTTTTGACAATCAGATGGTTCCAGCCTTCGGGCGGTCCGTCGTCGACGATCGTACCGGGGCGCAGCACCGAGATCGGCCGCGCGGCGACGTCGTACGGTTGAGCCAACGCGAGGGCTGGCAGTAAAGTGAGGGTAAAGCTGAGCCAAGTCAGAAATCGCTTATCCATTTGCTTTTACTCTGATATCCATAAGTAGGGTGAAACCGACAGCTTTTTGCCTGGGTTGCGCCCGTGCACGCCGACTGGAAGGCGGTGCGACGCTGGAATTATAGCCGCCTACCGGTCAAAACGACCACAGCGAATTGAGACCTTCATGACCAACACGTTGGGAAATCTTGAACCCGCGGTCCTTTCGGACATCCGCAGCGCTCCCGGCGACCCGTTGATGCGGATCCGCGGCGCGCGGGTCCACAACCTGAAGAACGTCGATATCGATTTGCGTCGAGACCAGTTGATCGTCCTGACCGGGGTCAGCGGCAGCGGGAAGAGTTCGCTTGCCTTCGACACGATCTATGCCGAGGGGCAGCGTCAGTACATCGAGAGCCTTTCGACCTACGCCCGGCAATTCCTCGACCAATTGCCGCGCCCCGATTGCGACCACATCGACGGCCTGGAACCGACGTTGTGCATCGACCAAAAATCGGGAGCTAGCAATCCTCGCAGTACCGTCGCCACCGTCACCGAGGTCTACGATTACCTGCGTCTATTGATGGCCCGCGTCGGCGCTCCGCACTGCTATCATTGCGGGGCTGCGATTCTGCAGCAGACCAGCGAACAGATCCTCGCTTCGCTGATGAACCTGGCCGAAGAGACGCGTTTGATCGTGTTGGCACCGATGGTTCGCGGACGCAAAGGGGCGCACGAGGATGTGTTTCAGGAGATTCGCAAGGCGGGATTGGTGCGGGCTCGCGTCGACGGCACGATGTACGACATCGAATCGCTCCCCAAACTTTCGCCGCGGAAGAACCATACGATCGAAGCGGTCGTCGATCGGTTGGTCGTTCGCGAAGGAATCGAGTCGCGGTTGGGAGAATCGATCAAAACGGCGCTCAAGTTGAGCGACGGTTTGCTGGTTGCATTTTTCGAACTGCCCGATGCCGACGACTGGGACGAGCGGTTGCTCAGTTCGCGGTACGCCTGTCCGCAGTGCGATATCAGCTATGAGGAACTGGAGCCGCGAACGTTCAGTTTCAACAGTCCCTACGGTGCCTGTCCCGACTGCGATGGCTTGGGGCGTCTTGAGGCGTACGATCCTGACCTGTTGATTCCCGATTGGACGCAGCCTGCCGAAACCGCGGCGATGCTCCCTTGGAAGGGAACTTCGGCGGCGGTTCGCAAGCGGATTCGAGGCACGCTGGAACCGCTGGTCCTCGGCGGTGGAGGCCAATGGGACCAACCGCTCGATCAACTGACCGCCAAGGGGCGGGCGGCATTGACGGCGACGATCGTCGAATTATTGAACGTCGAATGGGAAAAGAAGCTGACCGATGCGCGGCGTGAACAACTGACCAATTGGATCGGGGCGGTCGAGTGTTCGACGTGTGGCGGATCGCGCTTGCGGCGTGAAGCGCTCAGCGTCACTTTGGCCGATCGACATATCGGCCAGATCGTCGCGATGCCCGCGACCGAAGCGACTGTTTTTTTTGCAACCTTGCAGGCCGAATGCGATGCCTCGCTTCGCGACGACTGGGAATACGACAGCGCAGACAAGGAACCTGCCGACGAAAGCGTCGTTCGCGAACGGGCGCCGCGCCGCGTCAAAGCCGGTGGGAAATTGTCTCCTTCGCAGCGCGAGATCGCTCGCCCAATCCTGGTCGAGATCAACAAGCGGCTTCGTTTTTTGGATCAGGTGGGCGTCGGCTATCTCACCTTGGGACGCAGCGCCGATACGCTCAGCGGCGGCGAACTGCAACGCGTTCGTTTGGCGACCAGCATCGGCAGCGGACTTGTCGGCGTCTGTTACATCCTCGACGAACCATCGATCGGACTGCATCAACGCGATAACGATCGCTTGATCGTCGCACTGCGCGACTTGCAGCGGCAAGGGAACACGGTGCTGGTCGTGGAGCACGATGAATCGATGATGCGTGCCGCCGATTGGTTGATCGACATGGGGCCTGGCGCGGGACACCAAGGCGGCGAGATCCTGTTCGCCGGCGAACCTTCATCGATCACGGCGATCGCCGAAGACCAGGCGGAGGCATCGAAGGAGGACAACGATTCGCCCTCGCGCTCGGTCACGGCCGACTATCTGTCTGGGCGGCGCTCGATCCCGGTTCCCGAGTCGCGGCGCAAAGCCGACAAAAATCAGATGCTGACACTGACCGGCGCGAACACTCACAACTTGCAGAACGTGACCGCAAGGTTCCCGCTGGGATGTCTGATCGGAGTGGCAGGAGTTAGCGGCAGCGGGAAGAGTTCGATCGTCAACGATACGCTCTATCCTGCCTTGGCACGCACCCTCGGTCTGCAGTCGGCCAAACCGGGGCCGTTTGAATCGTTGACCGGTGCGGAGGGAATCGACAAATTGATCCGAATCGATCAGGCTCCGATCGGTCGCACGCCGCGCAGCTGTCCGGCGACCTATACCGGGGCGTTGGATCTGATTCGCAAGGTGTTTGCCGAAACCCGCGACGCCAAACAGCGAGGCTTTGCCGCCAACCGATTTAGCTTTAATGCCAAGCCGGGACGCTGCGACCAATGCATGGGGCAGGGGCAGGAAAAGATCGAGATGAACTTTCTGGCCGATCTCTACATTCGATGTTCCGTGTGTGGCGGAAAGCGGTTTAATCGCCAGACGCTGGCGGTGCGGTTCAAAGGGGCTTCGATCGCCGACGTGTTGGAGATGACGATCGACGACGCGGCTGAATTTTTCAAGAACTTCGTCAAGATCGACCGGATTCTCGAGAGCATGCGGAGCGTCGGGTTGGGATATCTGCAGCTGGGCCAACCGTCGACCACGCTCAGCGGCGGCGAGGCCCAGCGGATCAAGTTGGCAACCGAACTTGCGCGGCAGGAAACCGGCAACACGTTGTATCTTTTAGACGAACCGACGACGGGACTCCATTTCGACGACGTCCGTCGCTTGATCGACGTTTTGCAATCGCTGGTCGAAAAGGGGAACACCGTGATCGTGATCGAACACAATCTGGACGTAATCAAGTGTTGCGACTGGATCGTCGAGATGGGCCCCGAGGGGGGCGCGGGCGGCGGCCGTTTGCTGGCCGAAGGGACACCCGAAAAGGTCGTCGCCGGTCCGCCGACGCCAACGAGCCAATACCTGCAGGAACTGCTCGACGCAGCGGTTTCTTGATCGCTCACCTGGCAAGCGGTTACGGCGTGGTGATCACCCCGTTGTGTTCGTCGTAGATCACCACGCCGTCGCAATAGACGGTAAACCGTACGATCTGCAGCAGGTGATTGAACTTCATCTCGATCCGGCCGGGCTTCTCGGTCCCAGCGACTTCCGCAGGCCAGACGAAATCGATGCGGGGATGGATCCTCAGCCAACTGATCCGGTGCCAGACGCAGACCTGGCCGATGTAGAGCCGTTGGCGAAAGTATTTGCCGTCGTAATCGAGTTGAGCCTGAAAGGGCTCGGCAAACGTGATCGTTCGATGCAGCAGACCGCGGGCGACGTGGGCGTGCCGATGCATCCGCTGCCCGGGACTCTCTTCGATCGGCGGCGGTGAAGCGTAGGGATTGAGGTCGTTCATTCGTTTTCCCCAACGCTTCGAGAATAGCGATTCTAAAGTGGCCTAAGCAGGTCGTCTTGTCTTTTTTCGTTTAACCGCGATCCGTTCAACGATGCGTAGTGGACGAGGCTACGAGTCCTTTTACATGCATCAGACCAAATCGCGGGGACTCGTAACCTCGTCCACTACATCCCGCCGCCAATTCTTGCGACGGTCCGAGGCTCCTTCGTTGAACGGTATTGCGTTTAACCGCGAGCCCATCGGGCCGCGCTGCCCTGCAAAACGCGGGGCGATGCCCGCGCGGTTGACCTACAAAACTTGCTGCTTGCTGCTTAGCCTGCGGCAACGGTCGCTTCATCGCGTGCTTTGACTAACAAATCGATCCACGGACCGACGTAGAAGCCGTTGTCGTGGAAGGTTCGTCCGCTGACCAGGTTGCCATCGATCACGCAGGCTTCGTTGACAAACGTGCCACCGCAGACCTCCAGATCGAACTTGCACTTCGGCACCGTTGCCATTTTGCGTCCGCGAACGCAATCGGCGTAAGCGGGGATCTCGACGCCATGGCAAACGCTGGCGATCGGTTTGCCCGCTTCGAAAAAGTGCTTCGTGACGCGGACGAGGTCTTCGTCGTAGCGGATGTATTCGGGAGCCCGACCGCCGGAGAACATGATCCCCGCATATTCTTCCTCTTTGATTTCAGAAAAGGCGACGTCGGCATTGATCGTGTAGCCTTCCCATTCCTTGGTGATCGTCCAGCCCGGCTTCACTTCGTGCATCACCATTTGATAAAGGCGTTTTTCGGGAGCGGCCACCACGGGTTGAAAGCCAGCTTCCTGCAGGCGGTAGAAGGGATACATCGTGTCGAGCGTCTCGGACGCGTCGCCGATGATGATCAGAACTTTGGGTTTATCGGAGGGGGCGTTTGTCATCGGATCTTCCTGAACCTGATGGTTCGGTGCATTGAAACTCGCCAACCGCCGGCGAGGGTAAGTTTCGCGGCATTGTAGCAGACCGAAGGGGACTTCAGGAATTGGTGCCCCATATAGAACCGTCGTCCGGTTCGCTCCATAATCTCAGTCGCGGAACCCGACGCCTCCCTCACCCCTCAAGAATCCCCAAGGAAGAAATTCGACATGGACTACCGTTACGAAGAGATCGCCAAGATGCTGGACCATTCGCTGCTGCAGCCCTTCTTGAAGACCGAAACACTGGAGGCGGGGATCTCGCTGGCGCTGGCGTACGATGTGGCTAGCGTTTGCATCCTGCCGTATTACGTGAAGCGCTGCGCCGACCGGTTGGCTGGCAGCACGGTTCAAACGAGCACAACGATCGGGTTCCCACACGGCGGGCACACGACAGCGATCAAAGCTGCCGAAGCCCAACAAGCGATCGACGATGGATGTCAAGAATTGGACATGGTCGTGAACATCTCGAAGGTTCTCAGCGGCGACTGGGACTACGTCACTCGCGATATCAAGGCCGTCATCGATGTGGCTCACGCAGCCGGGCAGAAGGTGAAGGTGATCTTCGAGAACTGCTACCTCGACGAGGATCAGAAGTCGCGGTTGTGCGCGATCTGCAGCGAACTTGGGGCCGATTGGGTTAAGACCTCCACCGGCTACGGGACCGGCGGGGCGACGTTGGAGGATCTTCAATGGATGCGAGAGAAGTCGGCGCCCCAGGTTCAGGTCAAAGCGGCCGGTGGCGTCCGCGATCTCGATCGTTTGTTGGAGGTCCGCGCGTTGGGAGTCACCCGCGTTGGTGCCAGCGCCACGCAAACGATCCTCGATGAGTGTCGGCGACGATTAAAATTGGAGCCGATCGAATTTGACGAACTGAATAACACGTCGAGTTATTGATTTGGTAACGCAGCGGCGGTTTGGGTATTGCCCCGTGATCGCTTTGACTTGCGGCGTGCGATGCCTAGCGTCGCACCGCCGCCGACCAGCGTCAACAGCATCGAAGTCGGCTCGGGCACACCGGCTGTCGCCTGTAAATCGGCGGTGATCGCCAACTGCACCGCCGAGATATTGAAATCGGTATCAAACGACATATTATTAAGACTAAACGTCAGAGCTGGTTCCCTATCGGTCAGGCCGTCCGCTGGGAGATCAAAGTTTCCCGATACCGGCGCAGCCTCGCTGAACGATACCGTATCGATCCCATTCGTTATGTTGACAATCGTAGTATCTCCAAAGTCATTGAAATCGATCTGCCGAAACGCGAGCGATGTCGCTCCCAGCGTCGGATTCGAAATCATGTTAAACGATCCGTCGATGTAGTTGGTCAGATCGACGCTCAGCCCCGACAAGCCGATCGTCACCAACTCCCCCGATCCGATCACGCTGTTGCTTCCCAAGCCAAGCGCCGAGCCGCCTGTATTTAGGTTCAGCCCCATCGCGGCGTTCCAGGTCATATCGATCGAAAACTCGATCCCCGTCCCCGCGTCGCGGAAGAAATAGGTATCGCTGTAGGTCGGCGACACGTTGTCCGGTATGCCCGTCGGCCCCTGGGCTTGCACCATGTTATTGGCAACGTAGGGCGTCATCGGAGAACTCGTGTTCGCCGTAGAGGTCATGTCGAGCACCGGCGAGAAGGTGATGATGTCCGCGTTGGCCGTAACCATCAAGCCAAGGGAGGCGAGCACTGCCATGGTTCGAATTCGAAAGATCGTCGTCATCTTGGTCCTCTCCTGCCGCGGCCCAACGGAAATCGAATCCGAAATAATCCGATGAACAAATGTACCCGACCCGCAACGCAAAGGCAATCTATGCCAAGTCTCGAATCAGCTTTTCAGATTTCGAGCAAGCTGACGCCATTGTTTTGTGGCGTTTGCGATGATTCGCCTGTCACAAAAGTGGGGACCTATTGAACACCTGCAATCCGCAACTTGGCGACATCAAATCTCCTCGACCGATCGGGAGACTGGTATGGAGTTTGCTCGTACAGGCATTGTTTACAAACCTGGGAGACGAATCCGATGCCAACGAACAAACAATACGTCATCGAGTTTTTTGGTGGCCCCATGGACGGCCACATCGAACCGATCGATGAAGTGCTGAACCCCTTTGTCGTTTTCGCTAGCCGGGCTCCGTCACGCCACGGCGGATTGCTTACGGGGCTACTTCATTTTTGGCGACGAAATCGCCCCCGTCCTAGCATCCTTGCGGTTTACGAATTGCACTGCGACGGAATGCAACAGCGGTACCAGCACGTCCGATCGATCGAAGCCACAGGGATCGATATCGTACCTGTCGGTACGCAGGCGGTGATTTCCGCACCGAAGCCTTCTCCCCTCGGCTCCTCTTCGACGTCGACCAGGTGAACGAAGCGGTTGCCCCTGCCCTCGATAAGTTCTTCGGCACGCTTCCGTGACCTGTCGCCAGGTGCGCTCCCAATAATCACTCCTCCCGCAGCCGATTCTTGTCGATCCCGTCTCCGCGCGCTCGACTAGTTGGTAGTTGCTGACGTCGTCGGCAAAGCTGAGCGCTGAATTGCACGAGGAGGGATGAAATGAAATTTGTCTGTTTGGGATACATTGACGAGGAACAATTTGCCGCCCTCCCCGCACCAGAGGGGCAGCGGATCATGGAATCCTGTTTCGCGTATGACGATGAACTGCGTCGCGGCGGCCATTTTATCGGAGGCGAAGCATTAGATTCAGCAAAGAACGCGGTCATCCTGCGAATCAAAAATGGCAAAGTCGACGTGACCGACGGTCCCTACGCCGAGACCAAGGAGTTTTTGGGCGGAATCTTGCTTCTGGAAGCCAACGACCTCAATCACGCGATCGCGTTGATGTCGCAGCACCCCGGAGTCACCGTGGGGCCGTTTGAAATTCGACCTGCGGACGCTCATGTCAATGCGTTGATCGCCGAACGCGACGCGAAGATCCGAGCTGCGACCGCCCCCGCGGATGCAATCTCACCGACCACGTCGGTCGACGGACAGCCGCCCGTCGTTTCGCGAGCGGAGTGGCAGCAAGCGATGGAGACTCTGCGAGCGAAAGAGAAAAAAGCCACACGTCTTCGCGATGCCTTGGCCGCGGAACGACGCCGCTTACCAATGGTTGCGGTGGAGAAGGACTATCGGTTTGATGGCCCTCACGGAAAAGTTGCGTTGATCGACCTCTTCGAAGGCCGCCGGCAATTGGCGATCTATCACTTTATGTTCGCCGAAGGTGTGGGTGGATGGCCCGATGCAGGATGTCCAGGCTGTTCGCTGTTGGTAGATAACCTGGGGCACCCAGCACATTACAACGCGAGAGACCTCTCACTCGCGTTGGTATCGCGCGGCCCATTGGCGAACTTGCTCACTTACCAAAAGCGGATGGGGTGGAAGCTTCCATGGTACTCGTCCGCGGGAACCACGTTCAACGAAGATTTTGGAGTGTCCACGCCCGATGGAGAAACGCATGGCCTGAGTATCTTCTTACGTGACGACCAAAAAATTTACCAAACGTACTTCACGGGCAAGCGCGGAGCGGAGGTGCTGTTGAGCAACTTCACGCTGCTTGACCTGACGCCATTGGGGCGGCAAGAAATGTGGGAGGACTCCCCGCCTGGCTGGCCACAATCCGAACCGTATCAATGGTGGCGTCGGCACGACGAATATGACACGACGGATTTGGTGGAAATCCAATCATGAGGCGTTGCATCTTCTGCCGGTGCGATGGTGTCGAGAATCTGCGGCCCCACCGCGCAACGCACATGCTCCGCTGGGCTTTGCCAAGCCTCGGATTGTGTATGATTCCCAAATGCCCACTGTGCGTCTCAGCGTACCTTTTCGGTGCGACCGGGATCGCGCTGCCCTTGCCGCTGGCTAGCGGTCTACAAACCGGTGCGATGGCCCTATGCATTGGAACGCTCACCGTGCTGGCGTGCACCGCGATCTGCCGGCGTGCTCAAGTGAATAAAAACGTAAACGACCCTGCTGAAGATAGGATTGCATAATGAAATACATGTTATTGATTTACGGTTCGGAGGAATCGTGGACCGAGGCGGAACGGAAAGCGTGCATGGTGGAATCGATGGGCATTACCGATGAACTGGCCAAATCCGGCAAGTGGATCGCGTCGTCGCCGCTGCACTCCGTGACGACGGCGACCAGTGTCCGTGTCCGCGAGGGGAAGCGACAGGTAACCGACGGGCCTTTTGCCGAGACAACCGAACAATTAGGCGGTTACTACATCATCGATGTGGACGATCTCGACGAAGCGATCGCCATTGCTTCGCGCCTGCCGCCCGCGAAAAAAGGGACCGTCGAGATCCGACCGCTCTTCCCGCTGCCCGACGTTGATCCGCAGTAGAGCGCAGCCGCAAAAGTCGACTCGTCGAGCACCTCGATTTCCGTTCACAAACCTTCGCCAAACGACCCGACAGCGTCTATCCGTCCGCATCCGCACCGCGATCGACCTTGCGGTAAAGGTAGGCGTCGGAGGTGAGTAGCGATGCGAGCAGAGCTTTCATGCTGCCGCCGCTCTCTTGGTAGGCGCGGTGGGCATCTTGCAACACGGGAGCATCGTGGATCGTTTCGTTGCGCCCCATCCAGAAACGGAAGGCGTGGCGGACGAAGACCTGTTGCACGCGTTGGCTGGTCGCCAAACGATTGATCATCTCCAACGCGTTTTCGACGGGGCCGTCCAGCTCGGGATCGCCGCTATCGATGATTGCACCGCTCGTGTCAACAGGCTCCTTCTGCTCTTCGGTCCGATACAGCCCGAGATGGTTGTACATTTCAAACGGCAGCCCCAGCGGGTCCATCTTGCGGTGGCAACGCCAGCATTCATCGGCTCGCGTCACACGCATCCGATGCCGCAACGTCGACTTCGGCTCGACGGGTAGCATCGCATCGACAGTGATCGGAACGTCGGGGACCGCGTCGCCGAGCAGACGCTCGCGAATCCAACGGCCACGCAAGATCGCGTGGTTGTCCATCGCATCGGTATGCGCGACCAACCAACTGGGATGCGTTAGGATCCCTCGCCGCTGATCGGGCGGCAGAGTCGTCAGCGTTCGTGCCGTATTCAGCGGTTTGACGACCTGGGCAACGCGGGCGTGAATCGTTTCCCCTTTGGGCAGCTTAGCATTTTGAATCGTCACCCGCCGCATCTGTCGGGCGGGCTTCTTCCCCTCGACGGCTTTTGGCTTCGGTGGCGGATCGGAGCTGATGAACTGGCCAAAGTAAGGAGCATCCTGCGGTGCGTTGTAGACGACGCGGTCGGTGGTCAGCAGCTCGCCCAAAACGTTTTTGTCTTCCTGCAGAATCAATTCGATCAACCGATCGGTGTTCGCCGTCATCGCAAACATCGCTCGATAGTGCCGCTCTGCGTTCACCTCACCCCCGGCACCAACCAACGCTTTGTTATCCTTGCAGACATGGCCTGCCCGGTCGTAATCGAAGAACTCGCGAAAGAACTGCAACACGCGAGGCTTCCGAATACTGTCGTCGGCCAGGATCCGTTCGATCTCGCGTTTTGCATCCTGCCGTGTCTTTAAACGCCCGTCGGCAACCGCTTGCTGCAGCGCTTCGTCCGGCGGGATGTAGCTGAAAGCCGCATTGATCGCCAACGCCAGTTCTTGGTCCTGCAAAAGGACGCGGCCATATTGGTCGGGCGTCCCGTATTCGGCTAACTCGGGACGAAACAGCGCGTCGCGATCCAAGAAGATCGGCGTCAGACCGAGCAACGCCCCATCCTCTTTCCCGAGGTCGGCGATCGCATCGTTTAATAGTCCCAGATATTCGGCGGTCTCCGCGTCGGTCGGCGGGCGGCAGGTCAGGGCTTCGAACAGATAATTGACAGCCACGATTCGATCCTGCTGCGTATCGTTCTCCTTGGCCATCAGGTCGTGGACGGGAGTGATCGGGCGCTTGGGGGATTTGCCATAAAAGAGACTCTGCGCCAGCCCACGCAAATCGCCATGTTTGTACTTCTTGTCGATTTGGCCAACCTTGTCGGCGAACTGGTACGGTTCGGCATCGGGTCCGTAGGCCATGAACCGCAAAATGTCTTCGGCTGTGTTGGCGATCTGAGTCGCTTCGGATCCGTTCACCGAATAGAGGTTGGCATAGTTTCGCAGGCCATGGTGATTTTCAGTCGTCAGCATCGGCGGGAATCCGGTGATCGCGGCGGCATAAGCGGCCGTGCCTCCAACCCAACCAATCACGCGATCCAGTCCATAATAGACTTTCACTTCGCCATCGAGATTCGGATTGATGTGATCGCCGCGAGTTCGCAACCCGGGGCGTTTGGAATCGAAGTCGGGTTCGCGCGTGATCAGCTCGTTCAATCGCGTGAGATGTTCTTGGGGATGCAGACGCCACAACCGCGCCGGGGTGGAAGTCGGCTCGATCCATCCAGGAATCTCTCCGAACAACAGATCGTGATCCAGATGATTCCCCTTGGTCGGATGCAGGTGCGTTTCGAATCCGCCATGATCTTTCATCGCCCGCTGCAATTCCGCGGTGATCCACGTCGACAGCTTCCAACGCAGGATTGGATCGGGCTGCAATTCGTCCGCCGGCGGCATCTCTTTTAGCGCAACCTGTTCCCAAACCGTCTTCCAAAGCTCGGCGTTGTCGATGGTGGCGTCGGACAGTTCATCCAGAGCGACGCCACCTTCCTGCGTGTTGGCGTCGTGACAATCGATACAGTACTGATGCAGAAACGCTGTCGCCGTCGCCCCCGACATCGGCGGCTGATCGGCCACCGTCCACGATCCAAGCGAAGGGACGATCAGCAAAAACGCAAGCAATGAGGAGAGTCGGAGCATTGGCATCGGTTTCAAAGTCAGTGGCACGCCGCGGATTGCAGATTGAGATCGGATTCGTAGTTCACAGCTGAGGCGAATGTTCAGCCGTCAAGTCGCGTTAGGCCATGATCTCTTCGATCGGGCCGACCTTAGTGTCGTGAACTCCCGCCGTATTCTTGTTCATGTTGAATCGGTCGCGCGTGTCGCCGACCGCATGCAGCAGCGTGGTGTAGAGTGCATTGATCGGACGCTTATCGTTCATCTGAATGAACTGCCCCGTCTTCAGCCGCCCCGCACAATTGCCCAACAGGATGAAGGGCCAGTTGTCGCCGCTTGTGTGCTGCTTGTTCGCGTTGTTGCTGGTGTAGACGATCAACGTGTTGTCCATCATCGTTCCGTCCCCTTCCGGCACCGATTCCAGTTCTTTCATCAATTTGACGAGCATCTGGCAGTTGTACTGGCGGATCTTGATCCAGATCGGATTGTCGGGTTGATCCATGTGGCCAAGGTTGTGACCGGCTTGTGCGATCCCCAGTCCCTTCCACGCGCCGAAGATCTCGCCCCGTCCCGAACCGATCGTCAGGACATTGGTCAGCCCCGCCTTGAGCGTTGCGATGCCGACATCCAACAGCGAATCGTGCCAGTCGGTTTCGAATTCCGGTTTGAGGAACTTGTCGCCATATTCGGGAGCAAACTTTTTCAGATGATCCGAAACGCCAGCCAATCGTTCGCGGAGACCGTTGATTTCGCGGAAACCATCGACGTAGCTGCCGTAGCGCTCGCGATCCCCTTGCGGAAGCGAGCGGCCATGCTGACCGGCCAGTTGCTCGACGCGATTGAAGACGCGCGATCGGGCTTCGAACCGCTGCTTGACATCCCCAGTTGCGATCCCACCAAAGATCATCTGGTACAGATCGTTGGGGTTGGAATGCATGAACAGCGGCTTGCCCGGACCGGCTGCCGAAAGCGTCGCCAAGGTCGGACGCGAGATCATGTTTTCCAACGCATCCATTCCGATGCACAGATGCGGCAGGATCGTCTCAGGCAGCAACTGACTCAGCTCATGATCGATCGTCGCGCCGCTGGGCGGAATCCCGATCCCACCGCGATAGCCACCCAACGCTCCGAAAAACGCGCTGTGTGATGGACTGGTGTGCCGACCATGCAGCCCGTTGATGATCGTCATCTTGTCTTTGTAAGGTTCCAACGCCTGAACCGGTTCGGGCAATGTGATCCCCGAAAGCGATGCATCGTGATCGAGCCCCTGAGGGATACAGGTCGCGGGATCGAAGCCCTGGTTTTGCAAGAAGAAGATCACGCGTCGCGGCGTTCCAGGCCGAGCTGCCGCGGCTTGCACTCGGTTCGGAACCAGCGGTCCACCCAACGCAGCTCCCACTCCGGCGGCAGTCCCCATCAACATCTTGCGGCGATTGATCATCTTCGGAAATCCTTTTGACGGTGGGGATGAGCAGGAAGGTGGTTGGCAGGGGCTGCCGAGACTTTGTTTTGGCTAGCGCAGGGCAAGCCGCATTTTACCGGACGGTCGCGTCAGAAGCTACGATGTTTCAGCCGTCCCGTTTATTGGGATGATTTTGAAAAAAAGCCGAAAAACGCGATCTGCCGGGCGATTGGCGACCGTTTTCTACCGGTCACTCTCCCCAATGCCAGACTCGCACTTCGCCCGGCCGCTCATTAGAATCATACAACTCCCGCCCAATATTCCCTCCACCTTGCCACGAGCCCCCTCGATGAATCTGTTTGCTGGAAGTTTGTTAGTCGCCGCGACTTTGCTGGCCAATGCTGGCGTCAATCAATCCGCGATCGATGAGGTTCGATCGGGCAAGCGGACCGAAGCGCGAGCCTCTTGGTGGGGCTTCGATCCCGAGGACTCCACGGCGGCGTTGCAGAGTGCCATCGATTCGGGTGCCAAGCGAGTGATCGTCGAGGACATGGGCCGGCCCTGGATCGTCACTCCGCTGCAGGCGGCCAGCGACCAGGAACTGATCTTCGAAAAGGGAGCGGTCCTGCAAGCGAAGAAGGGAGAGTTCAAGGGATCGACCGATTCGCTGCTGAATGTGATCAGCAAAAAGAACGTCACGATCCGCGGCGAGGGTGCCACCTTCCGGATGCATCGCGACGATTACGCCAAGCCGCCGTACAAGAAGGCGGAATGGAGGCACACGCTGCAGATCAAGAGCAGCAGCAACGTCCAGGTGCTGGGACTGACGATGTCCGAGAGCGGCGGCGATGGGATCTATCTGGGCGTCGCCACCCGCGGCGTCACCAACAAAAACATCGTGATCCGCGACGTCGTCCTCGACAAACACTACCGCCAGGGAATCAGTGTGATCACGGCCGAAGATCTGTTGATCGAAAACACGATCATGCGCGACACTGGCGGCACGTCGCCGATGGCCGGGATCGATTTTGAACCCAACCATTTCAGCGAGCGATTGGTCAATTGTGTGATGCGGAACTGCATCGCCGAAAACAACCAAGGCGTCGGCTACGCGTTTTACCTTCCCAACCTGACCGCCCAGTCGGCACCGATCTCGATTCGCTTGGAGAACTGCATCGCTCGCGGCAGCAATCGCGCACCGCTCTCTTTCACCAACGGCGAAGGAAAGGGACAGGGGCCGATGACCGGCACGCTCGAATTCGTCGACTGCGATTTCTCCGGCGGCAGCGGTCCCGTCGCGACGATGAACCGCAAACCGGCCGCCGGGGCACGCGTCCGTTTCATCAACTGCCGCCTGGAACCAGGAGCCAGCAAACCGACGACGCCAACGATTTTTTTCGCCTCGCGAGCGGGCAACCAATTGGACGTCGGTGGCGTCGATTTTGAAAGCTGCCGAGTTCACGATCCGCAACAGCGACCGTTGATTGGATTCTACGACGGTGCCAGGGAACTGCATTTGATCGATGTCACTGGCACGTTGAAAACGACATCCGGCGACACCCAACGGACCGTCGAAATCGATCAGAAATATCTCGACGATCTACATCCGGGAAACAAGTTCCAACGGTTCCCCAAATACGAAACCGACGGGACAACTTTCATTCCGTTAAAGCCGTTGAAACCCGACGCGATGCTGCCGCAGCCCAATTTCACGCTTCGCGGCTCGGGAACGTTTGTGCTGTTTGCCGAAAGCGGCACTCCAGTGGAACTGAAGCTGAACCACAGCCACGTCGGTAACTACACCGGGACGCCGGTGGTTGTCGAAGCGATCGCGCCGAGCGGCAAGAAGTTGCCAATCGGTGAGGTTCCGCTCGATACGACCGGCTCGCTTGGTTTTGTCGCTCCAGAATCCGGAATCTACCAAATCCCAATCGATGTCGGCCCGAACAAGTTTTCCTTGGAAGCGACCAATTGCCCGACCGTCATCTCCAGCGAAACGGGGCGCGTGCGGTTGGTTTACTCCGTCGGCAAACTCTACTTCTACGTCCCCCCGGGAACCAAGCAATTTGGCGTCAAAGCCTACGGCGACGGAGGCGAAGTGGTCGCCGTTGCGGTCTCAGACCCGCAAGGGAAGTCCGTTTGGGAAAAGACAAAGATCTCGGCCCCCGAACAATTTGTGGGTGTTCCCGAATCGCAGCAGGGAGAAATCTGGACGCTGCAAATTTCGCGTCCTTCATCGGGACGCATGGAAGATTATTTTGTCGAACTGCAAGGGCTGCCACCGTTCTTCGCAACGCATCGCGATTGCCTGTTGCAGCCCGCACTCTAGCCCATGAAGCGGCAACGGACATTTCTTAAATTACACCTTGTTCCACCCGACTGACGATCGATTTCGCATGAAAAGATTTTGCTGCCTACTCTTGTTGTTGTCTCTAAGTGGCCCCGTTGCCGCGCAGGCGTTTGTTCCCAATCTCGGTCCCGATCTTCCATCGATCACCGTCCGTTGTGGGGAGGTGACGTTGATGTTGCGTCGGCATTCGCAGTGGACTCCCGCCCGGATCGATTTCCGCGGCACGCCGATGACCACCGAAAGGAGCGCGTATGGGACGGTCTTCCGCTATCCGGAAATCGGATTTATCGGAACGGGGCACTTGGAGAACGAACCCGAGGAATTGCAATCGCTAACCTTCTACGTCGACGGGAAAGAAGTCGCCACGCCGACGGCGGAGCTGTCGGGGGAAACGCTCCGATTTGTGAGGGTGTCCAAGATTCGCGGTTTTCGGCTGACCAACGTCTTCGAAATCAAAGAGGATCGATTGTACGAAACCACGACGGTGGCGGCTGATGTCGAGACGCCGCTGGACCTGGTCTACCATTTCATGCACGCCTGGACGCCAACGGTTTCGGTGCTGATGGCGGGGAGCGATGCGAAGCCGGAGGCCGATCTGATTCAGCCGCTGTTGAACGATGACGAGGTCGACCACAAGTTCTACATCAATGCAGCTGTCGATTGGATGTCGGTCTACGAACCGGGCAGCCAACAATTTGCTGTCTCCCGTTTGTTGGAAACGCCCGCGACGGCTGGCAGCACGTCGAAGGTCTGGAACGTCGTCGGAACGTATCGCAAGTATTATCTGACAGCATTTCAGAACCAAACCGTCCCCAAGGGGTTTAAGGGAACCTGGCGGATGGTGACGGGATTTGGCGAGGGGGACCGCGAGCAGTGGCCGGAGGCAGCTCGCAAGCTGGCGAGCGAACTGAGCAAATAACACCACCGAAACCGACTGCCGACGCGTGGCGGCGGATACCTGAAATGGGAAGACCGATGGCGCCTTGATCTCGATCGCATGCGACAAATATGTACTAAAATGAAGCTGCCGAACTTGTCGCTTCGTTTCCATTGGCTCCCTTTTTTATGTCCGACATCACCCAGATCCTGCATCAAATCGACAACGGCGATCTGGCGGCGGCCAACGATTTGCTCCCCTTGGTCTACGCGGAACTGCATCGGCTGGCGAAGCGGAAGATGCAGCATGAGATTGCCGGCCACACGCTGCAGCCGACGGCGCTGGTGCACGAAGCCTACATGCGGTTGGTAGCTAGCAACGTGGGGCAGGAGTGGGATGGACGAGGCCACTTCTTCGCCGCGGCGGCTGAATCGATGCGGCGGATCTTGATCGAGAGCGCTCGGAATCGCAAGAGTCTCAAGCGAGGCGGCGATTGGGCGCGGTGCCAGTTGGCCGAGGAGGACGCGGTAGCCGTCCCCGACAACGCCGAGGAGCTGCTGGACCTCGACGCCGCGCTCACCAAGCTGGGCGAGACCGAACCGGAGATGGCTAAACTGGTCGAGCTACGTTATTTCGCCGGTCTCAGCGTGGAAGAGTCGGCCAAGGCGCTCGGCATCTCGCCGCGAACGGTCAAACGCAACTGGGCCTTTGCCCGAGCCTGGTTGGGACGCGAACTACGAGCCGAAGCGGACAGCTAAAAATTTTGGCCCCCGACGCGTTCAGAATTCGCATTCTTACAGGTCGTAGTTTCGCTCCGAAATCGACCACCGCCCAATGGATTGGCATTTGCGAGGTTGCCCCACCCGATGAGTCCCAAGCACGAAAAGACGATTTTCTTCGAAGCGCTCGAAATCGAATCGCCTCGCGCGCGGGAGGCCTTTGTGCAGGGAAGATGCCAAGGGGATCCCGAGCTGTTGAATGCTGTCTCGCGATTGTTGGCCGAACACGATCGCGCCGACAACCCGATCGACCATCCCGTCGTGGCAAGCTTGCCGACATTCGATGCGGTCACCCAACAGGTGGCTCGGTCGATCGAAGCAAATCACCCACCGGGGACGATGGTTGGTCCGTACAAGTTGATGGAACAGATTGGCGAAGGGGGCTGCGGGTTGGTCTTCGTCGCCGATCAACAGGTTCCGGTCCGTCGCCGCGTGGCGCTGAAGATCATCAAACCGGGGATGGAAACCCGCCAAGTGATCGCCCGCTTCGAAGCCGAACGGCAGGCGTTGGCGATGATGGATCATGAGAACATCGCCCGCGTCTTCGATGCCGGTGTGACGCAGACCGGGCAACCTTACTTTGTGATGGAACTGGTCCGCGGCGTTCCATTGAACGAGTTTTGCGACAACCACCGACTCGACACGCGCCAGCGGTTGGAGCTGTTTCTATCGATCTGCAACGCCGTCCAGCACGCCCATCAAAAGGGAATCATCCACCGCGACCTCAAGCCTTCGAACGTCTTGGTGACGCTGCAAGATGGCCGCCCGATCGCCAAGGTGATCGATTTTGGAATCGTCAAAGCGATCGGACAAAGTCTGACCGACAAAACGATCTACACGCGGCTGGCGTCGATGATCGGCACGCCGGCCTATATGAGTCCTGAACAGGCGGAGATGAGCAACGTCGACGTCGACACGCGCAGCGACATCTATTCGTTGGGGGTCTTGTTGTACGAACTGCTGACCGGATCGACGCCGTTTGTCGTCGGCCGCTTGAACAGCGTCGGGTTCGACGAATTGCGGCGGATCATCCGTGAAGAGGAACCGCCGAGTCCCAGTACGCGGCTGAGCACGTTGGGCAATCAATTGTCGACAACGGTCTCCGCCAATCGCCGGTTGGAACCCGCCAAACTGACCTCCTTGATGCGTGGCGATCTCGACTGGATCGTGATGAAGGCGATCGATAAAGATCGTGCCCGCCGATATCCCAGTGCGATCGCCTTGGCTCAGGATGTCTCTCGATTTTTGGAGGGCCAGCCGGTCGAAGCCCGTCCGCCGTCGACGCTGTATCGTTTTTCCAAATTCGCCCGCCGCAATAAGGTCGCGTTGACGACGGTCTCGCTGGTCGCCGGTGCGTTGGTGCTGGGAACGGTTGTCAGTCTTTGGCAGGCGCGGGTGGCCTACCACGCCATGGAACAGGCTCGCGTGGCGGCGGCAGCAGCCAAAAGCTCCAACGCGGAACTGGAGGGATTTACCGACCGCTTGCGCCGCGCCAACACGTTGATCGCCTCCGGCCGCGCCTATGCCGACGCCGGCGACTGGTCCAACGCCAACGAAGCGTTTACCAACGCGACTCAGACCCAGCCCCGTTATTTCCACGCATGGATGGACCGGGGATCGCTGTACGCGAAAATGGGGCTCTGGGAAATGGCCGCGAGCGATTACCGCAAGGCGCTCGAATTGGGAACTCCCGTCGATGGAGTGCAATTCCTGGGAGTCCCGCAGCTATTCGACTACGTTGGCGATCACGCGATGTATGAACAACTCACCAAGGATCTCGCCCAATCCAGCAGCGGTTCATTGGGGACAATTTTGCGAGGCCAGTTGGTCGACCAGCCGTCGGCTGAGGTCTCGGCCCAGTTGGCGGTTTTGGGTGAGCAATTGTTGGAAGAGCGTCGGTTAAGACCCGACGGCCGGCCGACGCGGACTTCGCGGATTCCCCGGGGCCCCAAGTTGTATGTCGCCGGTTGGGCCCATCTGCGCAATGGAGATATCGATCGGGCGATCGAGCGGTTGGAAGAATCGCTCGACGAATCGGCGATCTGGCCGGCTAGCGGGATCAATTACCCGCTGCTGGCGATCGCTTACACTCAAGCCGGACGCAGCGACGACGCAGCCAAAGCTTGGACTCTCGCAAAGCAATCGCGCGATCAATGGCTCGACCAATCGATCGAAACCCAACAGGGAACGCCTCCGATTCCGTGGTTCGATTGGATCGAGTTTCTGATGAACTATCGAGAGGCTTCGCTGCGGCTGACCGGCGAACTCCCTCCCGACGATCCTCGCTTGGATCAACTTAAGTCGCTGGCACGGGGGGCAATTGCGAACTCGGCTCCAGATCCTCTTCCGAGCCCGTGATGCTAGCCGTCACCAAATACATCACCGGAACAAAGATCAACACGATCAGGGTGCTCAGCCCCAAACCGAATGTCAAACTAGTCGCCATCGGCGAAACAACCTGAGCTTCTTTGGATCGTTCCAACAGGATCGGGAACATTCCAGCGATCGTGGTCAGCGACGTCAGCAGCACCGCGCGGAAACGCCGCCGCCCGCCATCGATGATCGCTTCGTGTAACGGCAGCCCGTCGCGAACGCGGCGGTTGATAAAGTCGACCAAGACGATCGAGTCGTTGACGACGACACCCGACAGCGCGACGATCCCAAAGATACTGAACAGCGTCAGATCGATATCCATCACGATGTGGCCGACGATCGCGCCGATGAATCCAAAGGGAATGATCGACAGGATCAAGATCGCTTGCCAACTGGATCCGAACTGGATTGTTAGCAGCAGAAACATCGCTCCCATGACGACAATAAATCCAACGGTCAGGCTGTCGACCGTTTCAGTCGTTTGCTCCTGTTGCCCGCCCCACATGATTTCAACGCCGGGAAACTCCGCTTCCAGCGTCGGAACAAAATTGGCTCGCAGGTCGGAGACGACGTTAAAGGCATTCCCTTTCGATTCATCGACGTCGGCGACTACGCTGATCGAACGCATCTGATTGATGCGGCGGATCTCGGCATAGCCACGCTGCACGTCGACCTCCGCGATTTGGTTGATTGGACGCTCGACGCCTTCGCCCGTGCGAACTCGGATCCCATTGAAGCTGACAAGCGTGTTGCGGTCCTCGCGAGGATAACGGACCCGAAGCGGAACCTCGTGCCGGCCGCGTTGCAACCGCATCACCTCTTCGCCGTAATAGCTGGCTCGCACCGTTCCGGCGACGTCGGCCAACGAGATCCCCATCGCCTTGGCATCGTCGCGAACTTGCATCCGGTATTCCCATTTACCCTGCCGCGTGTCGGTCGCGATGTCGGAGACGTAAGGATATTCAGCCAGTTTCAATTTAGTACGCTCGATCGCCGCGTCCAATTCATCCAGGTGTTGTGACGAAGCCATCAACCGCACCTCGATCGGCAGCGACGCGGGGCCGCGCGGCGTCGCTCCAAAGGCCAATGATTCGGTTCCTGGCATCCGCCCCGTCTCTTCACGCCACATCCGAACGATCTCGGCGCTGGAAACGGTCCGCTGGCCGATGTCGTTGAGTTGAACGAACAGTCCACCGATATGGCTGGACGACGCTGCGGAGACCTCGTCGCCGGTCGAGCCGACCGCCCGCTGGACCGCTTTGACAAAACCGTCCGGATCGGTCGTCAGCCCCTCGTCGATGCTGCGTTGATTGACTCGCCAAATCGCAGCTTCCATCCGCTGCGTGGCGGCATCCGTTGTCTTGACGGGCGTGCCATCGGGATAGACGACTTGCGCGGTCACAAACCCAAAATCGATCTTCGGCAGCAATAGGAACTGCACCATCCCCGACCGGACGACGCCGATCGACAGCAACAACATCCCGGTAGCGACCGAGATCGTGATCGCCGGGTTTCGCAGCGAGATCTTCAGGAACGGGGTATAGACGCGTTCGATGAACCATTCCAACCAAACGGTCACGATGCCGTTGGCCTTCTTGACCAGCCACGCCAACGGATGCAACGGCAACAGCAACCAGACGACCACGTCCAGAAAGCGGCTGCGGCGATGGGAGAGGTGCGACGGCAGGATCGTTAGACTTTCGAACATCGACAGCAGCAGCATCGCGCCGACGCACAGCGGCAACACGACGGTCATCCGTTGGATGTTCCCTTCCAAATACATGATCGGGCTGAACGCGATGATCGTCGTTAGCACAGCGGTGATCACGCTGGGAGCCACTTCCGTCGCCCCGTCGATCGCCGCGTCACGCCACGATTTGCCCATCTGTTGATGGGCGTAGATGTTTTCGCCGACGACGATCGCATCGTCGACGACGATTCCCAATGCGATCAAAAAGGCGAACATCGACGTCATGTTCAGCGTCATGCCGCCGTAGTACATGTAAATGCAAGCGCCCAACAACGAGACGGGAATCCCAAGCGACACCCACCACGCTAATCGCATCTCTAAAAACAGTGCGAGTACAACAAAGACAAGGACCAGCCCCATCCAGCCGTTTTTGGCTAGCAGGTTCAACCGGTCGCTGACCGTTTTGGAACGGTCGCGCATCGTTATCATCGAATAGCCGGCGGGAAGGTCGTGTTTCGCTCGAGCGGCAAAGTCTCGCACCTCTTGAGCGACGACCAACAGATCGTCGGCGCTGGTCGTTTCGACGGAGATCACCACGGCGGGACGACCGTTGATTTCGTTGACGGCTTCGTCGACGGAGAACTCATCGCGAACGCGGCCCAGATCGCCGACAGTCAGCACGACGCCACCGGCTTGGCTGACCAACGGGATATTGGCGATCTCTTCGCCGACTTCGTGCTTGTCGCTTCCCCGCAGCACGACCTCTTGCGATTGACCTTTTAGCGTACCGCCGGGCAACTCGACGTTGTTGCTACGAACGATCTCCGCGACATCGCGCAACGACAAATTGTATTCGCGGAGCGTCCGTTCGGGGATTTCGATGTCGATCTGATATTTCGGCGCACCGACAAAATCGACGACTGAAACCGAAGGCAACGCAAGCAGGTCGGTCCGCACCGATTCGGCGACGCGGTGCAACGCCAGCGCCGCTTCGACCCGCTTTTCAGCCCGCTCGGCTCGATCGACGCCTCGCGACGTGGAACTGTCGCCATCGGAACTCTCCGCCTCGGCATCACTTTTGGGCCCCATCACCGCCACGCGAATCGCGGTGACAAAATTCGTTCGCAACCGGATATCGGGACGTTCGGCCAGTTCGGGGAAGCTGGGGATTTGATTGATCAGCGTCGTGACTTCCGTCAGCACGCGTTGAGCGTCCATCTGCGTGGCGTCGCTCTCGAGTTCAAACGTCACGCTCCCCAAGCCCTCCGTCGCGGCGGAGGTCATCTCATCGATGCCGTCGACGGTCCGCGTCGCCTCTTCGATCTTCTCCAGAATCCCCTCTTCGATCTCGTCGGGACTGGCTCCCGGATATTCGACCGACACGGTCAGGACATAGAGTTCGAAATCGGGCCAGAATTCGCGTCGCAGATTTGCCAGACTCCAGGCACCTAAAACCAAGGTCCCGAGCATAATGACATTCATTGCCTGCGAGTTTTTGACGGCCCATGCGATGATCGACTTCATCGTGCCACTCCGCTAACCAAGGTCGTTTTGGGGCGATTGCGATCGGTCTGGTTGCCATCGGTCGCGGGGGAATCGACGCCAACAGCGGCCACCGGCGGCCGCTTCGCCTTCGAATCGCGAGCCTTGGCCGTCATCACCGGTAAGCCGTCGCGTGGATCGTTGACCGGGGAGACGATCACCGAAGCAAGCTTTGATACATCGGCGGGCGAAACGCCGTTGTGCTCGCCGTTGCTCGATGCGATTCCAGCCGATTGGCGTTCTGGTAAACGAGCGTCGACGATTACGTCGCCATCGATCTGCCCGACGACTTCGATTTGGACGATCCGCATCTTGCCATCGCGATTGATCCAGATCCGGTCGCCGGGGCGAATCGCCGATTCGGAAACGCGATACAACGGACGCGTCGCGTCGACGTGCAGGTGAACCGAAACGAACATCCCTCGCAACAATTGCCGCGGTCCGTCGACTCCAATCGCGTGGCCGGGCGATTCCAGCGATCGGTCGGCCGTGCTTTCGATGGCGAAAGGAAATGCGTTGGCCCCCACGCGTTCAACCGCTTCGGGGTCATCGACGCGAAACAGACAGGGAAAGGTCCGCGTATCCTGGTCGATCCCAGCGCCATCGATCCGTTTCAGCACGGCCGCCCATTGATAGGTTCGGTTGCCCAAACGGTATTCGATGTTGCAATTGACTTCGGGCAGGTGGTGTGCCGCGGAGGATCCGGCCTCTTCGAGATTGGCAGCGGAGTTGCGTGCGTTCCAAACCCAATACATCTGTTCAACCGTCAGGTTCGACCGAACCTCGACCGCGCTGACATCTTCGATCGTGACAAACGAAGTTCCCGCCGCGACAAACGATTGCTCTTCGACGTTACTCATCACCACGCGGCCGCGGATCGGAGCGCGAACGACGGTACGGTCCAAGTCCAACTGAGCTCGCCGCCGCGCGACCTCGGTCGACGCTTGCCGTTCCACGATCAGCTTCCGTTGCGCTTCGAGTTCGCGGCGTCGGTTTTGCAGTTCGACCACCGCAGCGCTGGCCGAAAGTTCGGCCTCCTCGGCGGCGTCGACCTCGGCGATCGAAGCAGCATTTTGTTGGATCAACGAATGGGCTCGTTTGCTCGCCGCTTCGGTCAATCGAGCGCGGCGTTGGGACAGCGCAACCAATTGATCGGTGTTTTGAATACTGACATCGATCGCTTCCAGCTCAGCCGCTTCCTGATTCTGCTGGGAGACCAATCGCTGCACTTCGAGTTCGTATTCGATCGGATCCAACCGAACCAACACCTCGTCCTTCTCAACCATCCGCCCGGCTCGCATGTTGGGGGACAGTTCAACGACACGTCCGGGAACCTCGGTCGCCAACCGGATCTCGCGGAGCGGAACGACGACGCCGTTAGCGGTCAGCGATACGGGGCCTTCATGAATTCGCAGGGCTTCGGTATCGACGACCGTCGCCGCCGGTTTGGGCGGCTTTGACATCGCCGGACGCTCGCGTTTGCCCAGTTTGGTGTAGGCGATCACGCACATCGTGAGCACGCTGGCGGAGACGGCGAAGTTGATAAACAGATGGACGCGAGAACGCCTGGCCGCAACGTTTGATTCATTCATGCGGTTGTCCCAATCGGAGGGGTGTTTTGCTGGTGGAAGGTCGAGCGCTCTGCCCCGCACTCGGTGAACTCGTCCCCAAGTCATGCGAAAACGCTCGCCGGGCGGGGCCAATTTTTCGCAAGAATCGCGAAAGACAGGGAAATTCGGGCAGATCGACGCATTAAGAAAGCAAATCGCCGGGCCGTTGGCCCTATGGATTTCACTTGGCAATCACGCCACCCAGGCCGTTGGCCTGGGCTTAGCAAATGGCTGGAGCTTCGCTCCGCAAAACGAATGCAAAACGGATGGCGGCCTCGCCTCCGGAGGTGCGCCGCTGCGGGACGGCCTCCGGCTACCATCTTTCATCCCTTCGGGATCTCTCGGGCCGGACACTATCGCCGTAGCATTCCATCGACCGCAACGCGGGCGCACCGGTTTCGGATGCAGGGCTGAAGGCCAGGCGATTTGCATAGCCCAGGCCAACGGCCTGGGACCCCATGACACGCGAAAACCGGAAGGGCCAACGGCCCGGCAATTTGTTAGCAAATCGATCCGCCCCTCGCAAATAGCCGGGCCGTTGGCCCTATGGATTTCACTTGGCAATCACGCCAACCAGGCCGTTGGCCTGGGCTAAGCAAATGGCTGGAGCTTCGCTCCGCAAAACGAATGCAAAACGGGCGGGGGACTCGGCTTGACCGGGGGACGCTCCGGTTAGGAATTGCTTTCGTCGCTCAGTATCGCTTGCATCGTCGCGGTGACGTCGGGGTTGCTGTAGATGCGATCGATCAGGTCGGCGTAGGTCTTTGTGAATCGCTGGTTCTCGGCGAGGTCCCCGAAGACCGATTGGACTTTCAAAAACGCTAACGGGTCATCGCCGGTTTTCCTTGCCGCGGCGTGGAGTTCCGTTTTTAGACCGTCGGTGATTTCCAACGCCTTGCCGTGTCGATCGACTTGTTTGTCGCTGTAATAACACCAGGCGGCGAGGACTAGCGTGGCGTAGCGGATGCTGCCGCCGCTGGCCAAGTTCTCCCGGATCGTTGGGATCAGAAAGACCGGCAGTTTGCTGGAACTCTCCAGGCGGATCCGCGAAAGACTGTCCCGGATTTTGGGATTGCCGAACCGCTCGATCAAGGTCTGTTTGTATTCGTCTAAGTCGATGCCAGCGACGGCATCCAACACCGGCGTCGCTTCGCGGTCGAAGAATTGGCGAAGGTACTGGGCGAACAGATCGTCATCGATCGCTTGGTCGATCGTCTCGTGCCCGAAGACCGATCCAAGAATCCCCAACACCGAATGCCCGGCGTTCAACAGCCGCAGCTTCATCTTCTCGTAGGGCGTCACATCGGGAACAAACTGCACGCCAACATCCTGCCAGTCGGGTCGTCCGGCGGAGAAGTCGTCTTCGACAACCCATTGGCAAAACGGTTCACAGGCGACGGGCCACTTGTCGTCCAGGCCGAACTCGGTGCGCAGGAAATCGATGTCGGCGTCGCTGGTCACGGGGGTGATCCGGTCGACCATCGCGTTGGGGAAGCTGACTTCTTGCTCGATCCAGTCGGCCAGCTGCGGATCTTGCAGCCGCGCAAATCCGATCAGCATCTTCCGCGTCAGATCACCGTTGTGCTGGATGTTGTCGCACGATTGGACAGTAAACGCGGGCAGCCCCTGTTGGCGACGCTTCGCCATTGCCGCGGTCATAAATCCGAAGACCAACCGTGGTTGCAACGGGTGATCGATGTCGTGCTGCGCATCGGGATTCGACGCGTTGAATTCACCCGTCGCCGGATCGACGTTGTAGCCCCCTTCGGTGATCGTCAGCGAAACGATCTTCGTCGCGGGATCAGCCATCCGGTCGATGACGGCTGCCGGGTCGTCGCATCCCATCAGAAAATCGACGATCGATCCGATGACTCGCGTTTCGATCCCACCGTCGGGACGCTTGACGATCAGCGTATACAAGTAGTCTTGGTCTCGCAGAATCGTCGCCATCTTGCGGTCCGGTTCTCGCAGACCGACGCCGCAGATTCCCCACTGCGGATCGCCGCCGGCCTCGAGCAATTGGTCGGTGTAAAACGCTTCGTGAGCGCGATGGAATCCGCCCACCCCGACGTGAACGATCCCCGTCGTCAGGCGACTGCGGTCGTAAGTCGGCCGGGCGATTTGGCTGGGAAGTTGATCGAGGTTCTGTTGCGTCAGGGGAAGCTGTCGGTTCATGTTCGAGCTTGTTGGAGTGATTTCGTGTGTTTCAATGCCCAATAGGCGGAGACGAAATAGACGATCGTGAAGATAAATCCCCACGTGTAAAAAATGGCGACGTTGCTTTCGTAAGCAGCCATGTCGGAGCTGCCAAACATCACCACCAATCCGAGGGTCAGCGTGAGCCCCAGCGACAGCCAAGCGACGCCACGCAGGATCTTGTGCAACGTGGAGGTATCGTGTCCGGGCGTCCCTTCGGCGAGAGCTTGTTGCGTCTGGAACTCTTTAATCGCTTCGTTTCTGTCGCGTTCGGCCGCTTCTTCGGCAGGATAGCTGTCGCGGGCTCCGTAGAGACTCGCCAAGATCGTATAGAGCACGATCGTGACCGCCCAAGTCGGCAGGAACAGATAGAAGAAGGAGATGACTTGCAAGTAGTTCAGTCCAAAACCAAACACCAGCCCGGCAGCCCAAGCGGCGACGGCGGGAGTGCTGTGCGTTAGCCCGCGATATTTCGCCCAGTATCGGGTCAGGCCGAGACGCGGGAAGAGGACGTGTTCGGCGAAGACGATTCCGCCGACCGGAACGACGATCAATCCGGCGTAGGTCAGCAGCGGCAGGATCTGTTTGTAGACAAACGGGAAGCAGGCGATCACGACGGTGACGACGCCGACGGTGAAGGTGACTTGCATCCGCGAGTGCTTGTGAAAAATCGCTTGAGCCGCCAGGCCGGCGCGGTACAGGTTCGCGTTGGCTGTCGTCCAACCGGCGATGATCACGATCACGTATCCCGAAAGCCCCAACGCTTGGTAAGCCACGTCGCCGGGATCGAGTTCGACAATCGTGCGCTGCAGCAGCACTGCGGTTCCGGCTCCCATGATGCCCGAAGCGATCCAGGCGATGTAGTGACCAAACAACATTCCGGCACTGGTGCACAGTCCATAGATCGATCGTTTTGCGTAACGCAGCAGCGCCATGTCGATCAGGCCGAAGTGGGTGATCGTGTTGGCAGCCCATGCGAAACCGATCACCTCCCACAAACCGATCCCCGGCTTCCCCTCGCTGTTCAGTCCCGTCCAAATCGATTGATCGCCGATCGTGATGAAGTCGGCGAAACTTGTCAGTTGCGTGCGGCCGAGCACCGAATCGGCAAGGGCTGGGAACAACGCAAACGCGCCGCAGACAAACATCACGACCAACCATGGACCGCAGATCCCCGAGAACTCGGCGACGGCGTTGAACCCGTACATCGCCACCAGGACAACGATCATCCCAACGCCGACGACGACCAACACAAAAAGACTGTTCGTCGGATACCACTGCAATTGCGCGGGGATGCCAAACAACAACCGCACCGCCGTGCTGGAGACCGTGATCATCGCGGCGGAGATCACCGTGAAGATCAGGACGTTGGCCCAGTTGTAAAGATCGCTCATCGAATCGCCGGCGATCTTGTGCAGGTACGTGTACAGACTCAGCCGCGTTTGAACCGCGATTGGCGTCGTGATCAGAGTCCAGCTGAGGATCGCCAGCACGTTGCCGATCAACAGACCGATCAAGATGTCCATCGTCGTCGCACCGAGGGCGACGAAGGTCGCGCCGATCACAAACTCGGTCGCCGCGACGTGTTCGCCGGCGTAGAGTCCCGCGAAATGGGTCCAACCGTGCAACTTGTGCTTTGGAACCGGCAGTTGTTCCGGATTGATCTCAGCGATCGCGGCCGAGGCGGCTTCGTTTGTCATGCGATTTCGAAATAGGTGGATCGCGTGCGCTGAGGTCGATGGCAATCGACAGCTTGCAGCGGTTGAGATCGAGTGGTGGAATCAGAGATGAGTCATCGCGCTAAGAGCGATGGCGAAACGACGGCGTCGATGCGGAAAACACCGACGCGACGAAACGCTTCATTATCCTACCAGATCCCGCCCCGCGGTCCACTCGCCACCGTCCAAGGTTGGTGAGATCCCCGTTAGCTGGCTGCCTACTTTGCCGGTTTTGCATCCTCGTGAGGATGGGGGTGATGGTGTTTTTCGTAGTGTTGTCGCAGAAGATCCTTGCCGTAGTCGTTGCCGTTAGGCGTTCGGACGACGGTATGGATATGTTCTCGCACAGGAATTCGCCCACGTTGCGGAGCGATCCGGCGTTGGTGATCGAATTCGATAAGGATCACCGGGCTGTGGACACGGTAATAGAAAACGCCTTCGGGATCGGTTTCTCCGATCCAAGCGAAACAGGTCCGATCGAGGTGCTTTTCGACTTCGGACATCTTCACCTTGGCGTGACCATCGGCCATGTTGCCGACGTATTCCGCGATAAGTTCCAGCAACAGTTGCCGTTGTTTTTCGTCCAACTTCTTCCCTGGGATGCCCGCGTAATCGAGATCGATGTTGTCGTGGAACGCTTCGGCGAGATTGTTAGTTCCTCCTTTTTGACTCGACAGCACCGCTTCGGTTCGCTGCTGCGGATCCAACGATTGCATGAACGTATAGCCCTTATCCTGTTCGTCCTGCATGACAACCGTTCCCTTGAACTTACCCGAATCGGCACGGATCGGTTCGCTGCCCATGAAGACCGGCGACATCACAACCTGATCTCCCAACACAAAATAGTTGATCACCAAGTGATGGCCATCCAGCTGCCAGCCCCAAGGCTCGGTCTGCGACGGTTCGCCCATGATCGTGATGTAGTACAACCATTGCCCGTATTCGTCGAACTTGCCCGAGAGCTCGGCGAGCGTCTCGTTCAACTTCATGATGTCCTGAGTCTTCTTCAGTCCCTTGGCACTCAAGCCGGCTTGCAGCATGTCGAAGGCGGCTGTGCGCTGCGTTTCGTTCATCTCTTCAAAGCTGACGCCTTGCCGCTTGTACGAATGTTGGTTCGCCCATTTCCGCCACTCGATATCATCGACCGGGAACGTCGTCCGCGCGCGTTGCGGTTCGCTCAACGTCCCCAGAAACGCATCGGCAGCTTCCATCACCGGCCGCGTCGAAACGCCTGTCGATTCGATCGGGAACAGTCCCGGTTCCGGCTTCGCCCCCGGAAAGATCCCACGAAACGCTTGAGAGATCTCGCGGTCGAATCCTGGCGGTTGGGCGATGGCGGCAAGAATCACCAAGCCCAAGAGACCGACGGGGAGAACAAAACGAGTGATCGTTCGATGCATTTTGATTTCCATGGTTGGCAAGTTCGGGGGAGTCGCTACGCACGAGCGTATAGAGCTCATCATAACGCTCCGCACGGGGAACCGGAAATGCCTTGTCAGAGACCATCGATCCGGCGTAGAGAACGGCTCCGTCCTTGGGATATTGGGACTGAACGCATATTGGCTCTAGCGTTTCACGGATCCCATCGGAATTGGTCTCCACTGCTTGCTCCTTCGCAGCGCCTTGATCGGACAGCGACAGCTGACACTCTATCAGCGGTCGCTGTTGGCAGTATCGATTCGGCTTGCCCTACTTGCTGGTAACCTCGAAGTCGATGGTATTGGCGCCCAGGGCAATCGCACGTTCAAGCCCTGTTGAAACCGGCATAAATGGCATCAAGAACGGTTTCGTCCCAGCCCGCACGGAGTCGTTTGCCGCGAATCGAGTCTTTCACGGTTGTGTCCTGCTGCAAAATATTCAACGCCATTCGGCGAAATGCAGCGGAGATTTCTGGTGAACTGCCCGCGCGAATTCGACTGGCGTCTTCGGAAAAAGTTACATCCAAAATGTAGTGTTCGCTGTTCTCAATCTTCCAGTGATCGCGAATCCGCCGGCTCAGCTTTTTCACCTTGGGCGGCAGGCTGCTAATGAAGTACGTCGCCTCGGAATGCCTCACATTGCCATCGTCACGGACGCGGAAGATCATTCCAATCGATTTGATACCGGCCCAGTCAGCAAAGAGCGGTTCGCCTGGAACGGCGATTGTGTAGTACTCACGGCGCTCGTCGCGACCACGCGATGTTTCCACCGTTACATGCTTGCGTAATCCTTCGACACGGTATCGCTGTTCACCATACTCAAGGAACAGTTCTGACAATCGATTCGCAAGATTCCCTTGGTTACCTTTGACCGTCAGAATGTAATCTGCCTCTGCGGCGACAATCCGTTTGGCGGTCTCTTTCTGGCAATGCATCGCGTCGAGCGTGACCACGGATCCAGCAAGGTCAAGCAGTTCGAGCAACTGGGGAACGGCAGGAATTTCGTTGCTTTTATCGTCGACAGGCATTTGTCGGAGCACCAGCTTTGTCTCGGTGGCAAAGGCGGTAATGGTATGTAGTGGGCTCTTGCCCGCAGCGTGATCAAATGAGCCACGCAAGACCTTCCCGTCGATGGCAACACCTTTGTCTCGCAGCGAACTGGCAAAATGATCGACCCATTGATGCATCGCTGTGAGAAACTCTCCGGTGTCGAGGTTCGAGAAGACGCGGCCAAGGGTGTCGTGACTAGGGATTCCATTGTCGAGTTTGACATAACGTCGAAACCAATCGATTTTTGCCTTGGCGAAGCGCTCCACATCAACCCAGCCGTTCGCACCGCAGACCGCAGCGGTCAGCGTGATGAAGATCATTTCCACGAGATCATAGTTGTGGCCACGATCAACGCGCGGATCGGTAATGTTTTCAAAACATTTTGAAACAATTGCAGCTGGCCCAGTCATCGATAAACACCTCCGTGCAGGAACAACAAAGCTTCTCGTCGAAGCAACTTGACTCAGCCAACCTCCACGCAATACTTAGACCAAAAACAAAATCGACGTACGATTGCCCTGTATTGGCGCCTCGTTCTACAGTGGCTGTCAATTCAGACTTGGTGTTATAGTTGTCGACGACTTTCAACATCGGAGCATCATCGCGTTCTGCACCGCGAATCCGAACAACGTAGTCGCCCGGAGGTGCGCCGGCATTGTCGTCCCCGGGGTAGTGAAGTGAATACGAACCATCGGCTTGAGTGAAACCGAGGCCGACTGAGGTAACGCCAGGATTTGTTGGGGCGAACTCAATTTCCAACCCTTCCGCAGGTTGGCCGTCTAGCATGACGGTTCCTGTGACCGTGGCGAGTTCAACACCTGAGTTACAGCCTGCAATGAGAGCGCATGCCAGCAAAAACGTCAGCGGAAGAACAGTTGATTTTATCATTTGTATATCAATAGGGAAGGGGAATGATGAATAAGAAAACGACGCCTCGGAAGATTGTGTTTTCCGAGGCGTCGCGAGAGTGTAGCAGTCGGCGGGGCGCAAACTAGAATGGCGATTTGAAGGGCTGCCCGTCGTCTCGCCAGAGCATTGCGTTCAAAACACCGATTTGTCCAGCGATTGACGACTCACGCTCGACCGTTTCCGATAGAAAGTGGGTCGAAGCATCGACCATCAACACTTGTAGGCCGCCGGGATGAAGGCTCCCCCAGCCCTTGCCCGTGTTGCCGCTATTCAAGGTCGCGTAATCGTAATTGATGTTGAAGTAGCCGCGAAACAATGCCTTCAATGTAGCGTGGTTCGACGCGCCCAAGTTATTGTTCCCAATCCCCAGCCAGGATGCCGCGTGGGTCCTTCTGTAGTCACGTTCCGAAACAAAGATCGTGTTCGAACTGCCATCCAGTACATGCGCGAACTTGAGAAAACTGTTTCCAAAAAACATACCTCGGACCTTATCCGCCCGGGCAGGCTGATCTTGCCAACCGGCATTTCCTACATAATTAGAAAGCGCCACACGCGGGTTGGTAAAAGTGCCAAAATTCGGCATTTCGCTATCTGCAATATCCGGACCGGTGTCGGACGGGCAGCGGTAGAAGTCCAACGTCGTCTGCACAAGCGTCCGTTCAGGACTTGGATCGGTGGACGCTGCGTTGAGAACTTGATTTAGTGTGCGTGTTGTGGACTGCAATGCATCATACAACGGTTGCTGTTCAACAAACGGTAAGATCGCCACGCCCCAGCCCCATTCTGGCTGATTGTTGAAGGCGGTACCCCGATATATGTAACCTGCTGGAAAGCATCGATAGGTATCGTGGTAATTGTGCAGCGCAAGCCCCATTTGCTTGAGGTTGTTGCTGCACTGCATCCGTCGCGCCGCCTCGCGAGCCGCTTGAACCGCCGGAAGCAACAAACCGACCAGAATTCCGATAATCGCGATCACAACTAACAGTTCCACTAAGGTGAAACCGCGTACAAGCGTTCGACGCTTGCCGGAAACGTTTACAAAATTCATTCTACTGCGCCTGGTTTGGTGAGAATTAAGCCGGTAGGAATCGATTCAAGTCAGCGGGAATCGATTCAAGTCAGCGGGAATCGATTCAAGTCAGCGGGAATCGATTCAAGTCAGCGGGAATCGATTCAAGTCAGCGGGAATCGACCTAAATCGCTGAGAATCAATTCAATTTGGTGGGAATCACTTTGGTGAAACATGCACGACCAAAGCAACTGGGATGGCATTCAACTGGCTACTCTACACCTAGTCGGTTTAAAGTCAACCAGGTGGGGTGTTTTTGGGGCAGGCATAGCTTCTGCATGCGCAGGAGATCTAAGTCCGGATTTTGTGTTGGGCACGCAGGTGATTTGCAAGAAAGCCGCATTGGCAAAAATTCTGACCACCACTGGCTCGTCGAAAAGTTGATGCTTGTCTCATTAGTTCTCTTTCAAGTCCGATGGGATCGATTCAGGTCAAGTAGAGGCCGTAGAACGTTCGCCGTTGGCTAAGTTTGCTGTTGACTTACTGTTGGACCGCCCCATCGGTACTGCCGCTCTCAGCCCTATCAGGCTGTCTTGATTCTCTGCCGTAAAGCAGTTTCTGTTTTCTCGGTAGCGTTTTTCGCCATCGCGCTCGGTTGGGGCAAGTTGCAAGGGTTGACTCCGTTAGCAACGCAACGGAGTGCGTCGTGAACTTCATGGGGGCTCGTTGAGTGGGAGCCATCTTTCCAAGCGAACGACGACGCGACATCGCCTTGTTTATGGCTGTCCGCCATGCCCATCCAACACATGATGGTGGCGGCATAGTTCAGTGTTGGGGGGGGGATGTTGCGGAAATACAACAAAGAAATTCTCGGCTTCGTTTCGCTGCGTGGCATAGAGTTGCTATGTGTACCCGTGTTGCGAGGCCCCATAGCGATGCGCCGGTTTCGCGAACTATCGATTCCGTAACAAAATTCCACAGCCTTTCCGATGCACAACAAAACAGGTAACCCGACTTGCCGCCGAAACCCAGTGCACGCGAGGACGCTTCGTTCCCGCGGCTCAAAGCGTTTGGGGGCGGCCGTTGCCGAACTCGCATTCTGTTTGCCGGTGTTTACTGTCGTAACTTTCGGATTTATCGACGTCACCAACTACATCTACTTCAAGCAAACGCTGAAGGTCGCCGCGTATGAGGGCATCCGCGCTGCTGCGGACGTGGGAGCCGTCAGTGCGGACGTCACAGGCGCCGTCGATCGAATGTTGACAGCTCGTGAGATCGAAGGTTGGACGCTAACGCCCCCCGCCAATCTAACGACGGCGAGGCGAGGCGATCTGTTGCAGCTCGAACTGAAGGTCCCGATCTCCGAACTCGCGCATTTCTCGTCATTTAACCTGCTTGCGGATCGGAATGTCACCGTGTCGGTGGTCGCTGTCAAAGAATAGTCGCCCCTTAATCTCAACTCGATTTGGAACCTACGAATGCCCCTACAACGCTTTCCTGACCGAACACGAACCGGTGCGATTCTAGTCATGTTTTTGTTTATGCTGGCCGCTCTGATCGCATTGGGGGCGATGGCGCTTGATCTGTCGTTGGTCGAAGCCGCTCGAACCGACATGCGAATCGTGTCGGATCTTTCGTCGAAAGCCGCTTCGGTGGAATACACGCAGACCGGATCGATTTCCCTAGCGAAGTCGCGCGCGAAGAACCTCGCGATCCAAAACACCGTCATCGGCGCAAAAGACTTTCGCTTGGACGACGCAGATATTGCCGCGGGGAATTCGCAACGGCAAACCAACAACAAATTTCAGTTCAGCGAAGATGCGACGCCGATCAATTCGTTCCGCGTGGTCGCTCGTCTGGGAGGTGGTTCGGTGAATCCGGGATTGCAATCGCTGTTCCCAGGAGTTCGCAACGGGGAAGCGACCGATCTGTCGCAGATGGCGACCGCCACGGAGATCAATCTTGACATCGTGCTAGTGCTCGATCGATCCGCATCGATGGCATTTGACCTGTCAGGAGTGGATTGGGTTTATCCGAATCGCCAAAGTTTTGACTACGCGTATTTTCAAGCTCCGCAACCGAGAAGTCGTTGGGACAGTCTCGAAAACGCGATCGATGTCTTCTTCGACGAGATGGGGCAAAAGGAAAAAAAGGAACACATCGCGTTGGTTTCGTATTCGGCTCCCGAGTCGCAATACAGTGCCGTCTACCGAAGAACGTTCACGGCGACTGAGGTGACAACGAACGCCAACTTCACCAACGACTATGCGGTGGTTCAAAACGCGGTGCGGGCGATTGGCAACCGCGAGATCATCGGGGGGACGGCGATCAGCAGCGGGATCGACCGCGCCCGCACCTTAATCCGAAACTCACCCAACGCCAGCTTTTCCGAAAAGGTGATCATCCTGATGACCGACGGGCAATGGAACACCGGCTACAACCCGGTCCAGGCGGCGGTGTATGCGAAGCATGAAAGGATCACCATTCACACAGTCAGCTTCGGTGCAGGGGCCAGTTTCTCGGTCATGCAAGATGTGGCTAATACAACCGGTGGAATAGCTTTCCAAGCGGCTAGCGATCAAGAACTGCAGGCGGCGTTCCGAGAAATCGCCCGTTCCATCGGACTGTCGTTAACGGAGTAATATGCCATGAAGATTCACACCCATCGACGCCTTCGATTCGACCGACGCTGCCGCACCGGAGCGGTCACCGTGGAAATGGCGTTCTGCATTCCGATCCTGTTGTTTTTATTTGTGGCCAGCGCCGATGTAATTCGCTACAACCTGCTACGGAACGTCGTTGCCCAAGCAGCCTACGAAGGCGCACGAACCGCATTGGTGCAAGGAGCGACGGTTGCCGAAGTTCAGACGGCCGTCGATGATACGATCACCGCATTCAATCCAAAATTGAACTACGAGGTGACGGTTAACCCTGGGACGTTACCCACCCTTGCCGCGACGATTCGGGTGACCGTCGATTGCGACCTCAGCAGCGACGGCTGGATCGTGATGGGAAAATTCCTCGATTCGGACGTATCGCATTCGATCGAGATACGGAATGAGTAGCACGATTCACAACGGCACGCTTGCTGACACTCGCCGGCGTTACTCGCGACGACGCTTTGATTCACGACGATCCACTGCGTCGTTTCGTTTCTCATGAGCGTCAGTGCTGCCCCGCAGATGGCGCCGCCAACTGTGTTTGACATCCGCACGGGTGATTCGAGTCCCCGGTAAATGTTGCTGCGACGTATTCTCGCGACGTTCCATCGCGACTCTTTCCCGGAGGCGATCGCTGGCCGATCGCGCTGGAACGCGGTCGCTCAAGCAACGCGAAAAATGGGACCGTGTCGCCTGTTTTTCCCGCTTCCAGTTTGTTGGGCACAAAACGTGCAAAGGAGGATCTGTTTCCGTTCCACAACACAATTTGGAGAAGACTTATGAACGCGCGTACGATCACAGCCCTGACCACGACCTCGATGCTGCTTTGCCTCGCCTCCCTTGCTGCCGCTGGCGAACGCGCCCCCGGTCCGACGCCTCACGACACGTCCACCGAAAAATTTCAAGGTCGATGGAAAGTTGTCGCCGGAGTCAATCAAGGACGCGAATTGAGCGAAGCCGAAATCCAAGGAACCACCGTCACGGTGGCGACCAACACCATCGTTACCTATGATCGCGACGAACACCAACGATTTCGGGCGGTCTTCACAATCGATGCCGCCGAAAAGCCGATGCATATCGATATGACATCGATCCCGGAGCAAGCGCCCCTTTCAAAAGAAAAGGTCGATCGTCCTAAGCAGGATGTGATTGCAGCGGGAATTCTTAAGTTCGATGGAGACGATCGCTGCGTGCTTTGCTATGCGTTACCTGGTGCCGATCGGCCTACGAAATTTGCATCGCCGGAGGGGAGTAAGTTGATGCTGTTTAAAATGGAGCGTATGCAAGGAGATCCCGTTCCCGATCATCGTTCAAAAGATGCGTCGCGATAGAATGAATGCCGTTGGTGGGTGGTGAGCATTCCAGTAACGCAACACGCGACCAAACAGTAGGCCTTGCCAGGACACGCGATGGGATGGAGACACATGTTCGAAGCGCATGACATTGAAAACCTGCAAACCATCGCGATTGCGGCCGCATGCGGCGCAGTGCTTGGTATCGAACGCGAAATCGCCGGGAAACCGGCGGGCATCCGCACGCACATTTTCGTCTGCGCCGGTTCGGCGCTGATGATGATCTTGGGTCACGAGGTCGTCAATCAGTTTCAGCGTGAAGAACCGAATTCGCTATTGAACTCCGACCCGATCCGGATCCTGCAAGCGATTGTCGTCGGCATCAGCTTTCTCGGCGCAGGTACGATCGTGCACCAGAAACAAGAAGGTGTCGAGGGGCTGACGACGGCAGCGACAATCTATTTGACTGCCGGAATCGGTGTGGCGGCGGCGGTGAATCGAGTGCCGCTCGCCCTGACGATCACATTTTTCGCAGTGCTCGTCCTTGTCGTGCTTGGCATCGTCGAAGATAAGATCGGAAAGATCGTCTACCGGCGGGGCAAGGCGAAAGAAGCACGTCGGGAAAGCGATACCGAGTGAGTGGCGGGTCGGAAGGATTACATTGCGTCGCCATCGAGATTGTGTGGCGATCGAGCGTAAGTCAGTATCCGTTCGCAAGGAGGCTGATCGCTTCGCGATCGCAAGAAAGGATCGGGGCTGCGGCGACGCATCGCAACCACCACTCCGTGCAACCAAAATATGCTGGAGCCGAATCTTGTTCTGACTAGGCCCCAGCCCTCCATGGCTCTACTCGTTATGTGCCGAATACTGGTCAGCCACGCCCAGATGGGTGACTCAACAAGCTCCATTTACAGAGGGACGAAGGCGTTGGTTGCGTCACTTGTCGACGGACGTTCGCCTTGAAGATACGCCTTCCCTGCTTTAATCAGATACGAGATGCCTTGCAGCCCAGAGTTGTCCCAGTACTGCCCATGGATTGGTTCAATGCGCAGCAACACGATCGCTTCGCTGGCCTTCCCCTCCGGGAACCAAACTTTCCAGGCTTCGTTCCAAAGCTCGTTCAGTTTGGCCCGGTCGTCGACCGCCTGAGCGGTACCGGATATCGAGACAAACTTGCCTTTGCCTTGCATCGTCACGGCGACTTCCACATCCAACATCAAGTCGGCCACCTTCCCCGAATTCCGGTCGGTGACAAACCACATTTCCCCGCCCTCTTCTACCTCGGCGATCGCCATCGGGCGAGCGTCGAGGGTGCGGTCGTTGCTGCGAGTCACCAGCATGGCGTTGTCGAAGTCTTTGATCAGATCAATCAGTTTTTGATGCGTATCCATGGAATTTCTTTCCTTTACAGGGGCAAAAGTGAGTGGGACGCGAGTGCCGCGACGAACCAACGCCGCTGCAATCGCCACTCGAAACGGGACCGTACGATGTGGCTGGCGTCGAGCGTCTGCCACGGAATTGCCTAGCGAGGCGACGGAGCTAGACGGTTTGCGCCGCGTGCTTGCCTTCGGCGAACTCTTCGATTGCCTTTGCACAGAATGCTGGCAAGTCGTCGGGGTTTCGGCTTGTTACCAAGCCTTCGTCACAGACGCACTCCTCGTCTACCCAGTTCGCACCCGCGTTAACCAGATCGGTCTTCAAGCTTGGCCATGAGGTGACGGTACGTCCACGGACGACGTCAGCTTCGATTAGGGTCCATGGGCCGTGGCAGATCGCAGCAACGGGTTTATGTTGCGCGAAAAAGTCGCGGACAAAGCTGACACTGGCGGTACAGACTCGCAAAGCATCGGGGTTGGCGACACCACCTGGCAGCACCAAGCCGTCGAATTCCGCGGCGGAACTCGATTGGACCATCTGGTCCACCGAAAACGTCTCCCCTTTTTCGTCGTGGTTCATCCCTTGCACCTGCTTCTCTTTTGGCGAGACCAACACGACTTCTGCGCCGGCCGCCTGAATCGCTTCCCACGGCTGGGTGAGTTCGACTTGTTCAAAGCCGTCGGTTACCAAAAACGCAATGCGTTTGCCTTTCAATTCTTGCTGACTCATTCTTGTCTCCTTAGTGATCGTGGTATCAAACATCGAAGGAGCAATTGCAGATGTCGTGCCAAGTCAGTAATCGCCGAGAAACCTCAACGCATCCGACGGAGTGTGGTTGCTAACAAAGCAACTTGGCTTGGGAACCACCATACGTTGGCAGAGGCGGCGGAACGGTTGCTAGATGGGGACGACGACCCAACCGCAATCGACGACTCGAAAGTCGCTCCGTAACCCCGATCGTTCGAAACCGCAGCGTGCCTCCGCCGTGATTTTCGGAAGGTCTGCCTCGAGATTCCGCGGAGCACGCCCCGTACGCGTGGAGGGCAGAAGCGATGAGAAGGCACATCTCTCGTGCCGGGCGCCCAGGTTGGCCGTTCGCGGCGAGCGAGCTGTCACTTTGCAGCGTCACCACGATGAAAAACTATCGACGGCATGGCGTTTGCGTATCTCCAGGGACCGCTCGGTTGAACGTGCCAATTGGGCGTGCCGACGCACACCGACTCACTCGTTACCTATATGGAAACCACAACATGTTTTCGATCATTGGTTGGATCTTTTTTGGCTTATTGACCGGCTTGATTGCCCGTGCGCTTGTCCCCGGCGATCATTCGATGGGGTGCATGCGAACCGTCATGCTTGGCGTCGCCGGATCGTTTGTTGGTGGCGCGATCGGATATCTGTTGCAAGGTGGGTCGGTGGTTCAGTCGAGCGGATGGATCGGATCGATCCTTGGCGCGATCATTCTGCTGGCGATTTCGATGCGTCGAAGCAACGCCGTCGACTGATGCCGTACTGCGGCGGTAGACTTTGCTCTGTGGATCGAATCGCAGGGATGAACTGAAGCAAGGATTCAACAATCGATGAATACAGAACTGATCGACGACGCATTGCCCGAGGAAGTGTTGGTGCAGTTGCGGGAAGCGAAAACCATCCTCGAACATCACGGGATTGCCGACCGCCTGACCGAACTGATCGGCAAGCCGATCACCGCATCTCTAAAGCTATTGCCCGATGTGGCGGAAAACGCAGTTTATGCCGCGATCGACAAATCGATGCGTGTCGCATTGGACGTCGCGTTGCGGACGCTGGGAGATGATCCATTGAAATCGGGAAAGCCACGATTGCTTACGCATAAATTGATGGCCGGTGTTGTGGGTGCGGCCGGCGGCGCGATGGGCGGCGCGACGATCGCGGCGGAACTGCCGGTGTCGACCGTATTGATCTTGCGTAGCGTCGCCGACATCGCACGCAGTGAAGGTGAAGATCTTACAAGCGTTGAGTCACAACTTGCCTGTCTTCAAGTCTTCGCCCTGGATCCGGGCAACTCTGAATCCGTCGATGACGATACCGAAATCGGGTACTTCGCCGTTCGGGCGGCAATGGCGCAACAAATCCGCGACGCTTCCCAGTTCGTCTTAAAAAACGGCGTGGCCGACACCGCCGCTCCCCCGTTAGTCAAGCTTGTCACGATGATCGGCAAACGGTTCGGAACCGTCGTCAGCGAAAAGATCGCGGCGCAAGCGATCCCAGTGATCGGAGCACTCGGCGGCGCGTTGATCAATAGCTATTTTATCGACCACTACCAAGACATCGCCCGCGCCCACTTTAGCATCCGGCGGCTGGAGCGGAGGTACGGCGTCGCCCGCGTCCGCCAAGTTTACGGTGGTTTGCGGTGATCCCCGAATATCCCGACAAGACGAATGTCTTGGTGATTTCGTATTTGACGATTCGACGTGCGATTGGTGTCACCGGATTGCTGTTGCCGCTGGTCCTGGGCCCCGGAGGTTGGATTGTTGGAATTCCCTTGCAACCAAACCTCAGCAGCTACTATCACACCGGCATGCGGGACGTCTTCGTGGGGACGCTATCAGCAATTGGGATCTTCTTATATTGTTATCGCAGCTACGACCGGGTCGAAAACTGGACAGCCAACCTCGGCTGCGTCTCCGCCCTCGGCATCGCTTTTTTTCCGCTCGATTTCAAAAGTGACCCGTTGCTGCAAAAATCGTTGACCGGATACCTCCATTCGTTCTGTGGCGGCGTTTTTTTCCTGACGCTCGCCTTTTATTCGCTGTATCACTTTCCACGCGACGCACAGCGTGAAGACGAACCGCATCTGCGGGAACGTCGGCTGATTTATCGGACCAGCGGAATTGTGATCCTGGTCAGTCTCGTCGCGATGGGAGCCTACCTGTTTGTCATTCGCGGAGCCACGAAACAATGGCTCAATGAATACCACTTCCTATTCTGGATGGAATGGATCGCAGTTTGGGCCTTTGCCGCCGCTTGGCTCGCTAAGGGACGAACGATCATCGCCGATGTCGCTGTCGACGCGATGGCATATGCCAACGAATTGTTGCTAAAACGCGTACGGGATCCGCAGCAGCGCTGAGCTCGCGTTTCGCTGGCTCAATTTCGCCGACCGATAAAAAACGACGGCCACCGCGTATTCTGGTGAACGCGTCGGTAAGTCGCACTGCTACTTGGGCATCCAATCCGTTGCAGGGATCACCCCGTCGTTACTATGTGACCGCAATGGGGTACACCGACGGAACGAGCCATTCTTTGTGAACGCAATCGACAGCCAAGGTCGATGCGTGACGTCGCAAGTTTGTGACATGCCGACAGATGACTCAATGGAAACGCGGAAACGCCAGCAATTGAGATCGATGCCGCACGAGGATTGCGTTATACTCCGCGAGTTGTTTATTGCCCTGTCACCAACTTCGAGGATGTTATGAAGCTTAGCGATTTTTACAACGAAGTCAGCACGCGCGTCGACACCGACAAAACGGCGATCAACGCCGCTGTCACCAAACGTGTCCTCAGCGAAGCATTTTTGGTTCTGGCCGCCATGGATGCGGCGGAACTTTCCGACACCATCTCCAAGGGCTTGGCGACTGCCAAAAAGAAGATGGGCTAGCCGCGAGGCTCCGTCGCCGACAGGAACATCCCACGGCTGCTTGAACAGGAAATCGATCGTCGCCACGGTCTTCACGCGTGCAACGTTCTCTTCCAATCGGGTGGCCGGTCGCGGTTGCGCGAACACACCTCGGGATAGAGATTTCGACACCCTCACGGTGCACCATTCGCAACGCCTGGGTTCCGAACTAACCGTTCAGCAGGACGACTTTTCCGCGATCGACACCATCCTCCACACGGCGATGGGCTGCGCCAAGTTCGGTGAACGGGAACCGACTGTCGATCGTGATCTTCAACTTTCCGCGTTCGTACAAGTCGATTAGCGTCCGCAAATCGTCGGCGTTCGGTTTCGCCAACATCACTTTACCACGCTTTGAAAGCGGCCAAGTGAGCACCGACATCATCATTCCCTGGACGTCGGGTTCGGTCGAAACAAATCGCCCGGAATCGCTAAGCACCCTTCGCGATTCGAGGTACCCCGACTTGCCTGCGGCGTCAAAAATCAGATCCCACCGGGCACCGGTTTCCGTGAAAGAGACTTCACCGTAATCGATAAATTCATCGGCCCCCAGCTGCCTGCAAAACGCTTCGTTGGGGGCGCTGGCGACGGCGGTCACGAAACAATTGAACGACTTGGCGATCTGCACGGCAAACATCCCCACTCCGCCACTGGCGCCATTGATCAGCACGCGTTGCCCCGCTTGGATTTTTCCGTGATCACGCAATGACTGCAGCGCCGTGGTGCCCGCCAATGGTATCGCAGCCGCCTCTTCATCGGGAAGCGAATCGGGAAGCTTGGCGGTCACATCGATCGAACAGACCGCGTAGTCGGCGCACGCGCCGCCACGGATATGATCCAAATACGCGATCACCCGATCGCCGGGCTGGAAGGCGGAATCGTCCGCACATTCTGCCACCGTCCCGGCGATGTCATACCCCGGAACGCGGGGAAAGCCAAAGGGGAGCAATCCCTTCAATTCGCCGCGGCGCAACCGATAATCGATCGGATTGACGCTGGAAGCCTGCACCGCGAGCAATAACTGGCCGGGTAAACGCCTCGGAATTGGCAGTTCGGTTCGATGCAAAACGTCGGCGTTGCCATATCCGTCGTAAACCATCGCATGCATGGTTTGAGCGATCGGGTGTCGACGCGCGGTTGCGTCGGCTTCGTGAATTTGAGTAGACATAGCGAGTTCCTTGTGGCATGGAGACCGCGTCGCGGCTAGGAAAAAGCAGCTTTCGGTTCAGGCAGTTCCGCCGTCAGCCGCTAGCGCTAACCGTTCCTTAGCGCACCGGACGCGATCGCGTTCGGGTTGTTGCATCCAACCGTTGCGGCAGATTTCCCCTCGCACCGGGATGGGGACAAATTGCCGTGACAGACGCAAGTTGCTAACGTAGAACAGTGGGCAAAACACGTGCCGAAATTCCGCAACCAAGGATTTTCCGCCCGCCTCGTCTGCAGCATCCGATCGATCTCCCCCTGGAAAGCCGGGAGATTTCTCATCCCTTTCATCCCCCAATCCAGCATGGGTTGTCCGACCGCCGGCGACATTGTCGTCTCGTCGTTGTCCCTCGCACCTTAGAAGAGTCGCTATGTTTTCAGAGACCGCAGGCAGCCGAAAAACAATCGGCGATGTAGACGTTTTATTCCACGACGGTTTATATCACTTGTTCCATTTGGTTTTACCCAACCACGACTTTATTGCCCACGCCGTCAGCACCGATGCGATCAATTGGCGGCGAGTCAACAACGCCCTGTTTATTGGCGATCCCGGCAGCTGGGACGATTTGATGTTGTGGACGATGCACATCTCGCCGGACCCTCACCAACCGGGCGCCTGGCGGATGTTCTATACCGGGTTGTCGCGACGCGATCAAGGAAAATACCAACGCCTCGGAATGGCGATCAGCGACGACCTGTACCAGTGGCGCAAAACCCCCGTCCACTGGGAAGATCATCGCGGTCCAAGAGATCCCGAACGGGTGAAACAAGCGGTCCGGCAGAGTCGTTCCCAGGTGGCCGATGCGCGGCACGCGCTGTTCGATCCCGAGAGCTGTTTTCCGTTGGAACCCGATCCCCAATACTACGAGGCTTCGTTGGACGAAGGACGGCATTGGATCAGTTTTCGCGATCCGTTTTATTACCACGATGGAAACGATGGATGGTTGTTAGCTGCGGGCCGCGTCAATTCGGGGCCGATTGTTCGTCGCGGTTGCGTGGCATTGATGAAAGAGATGGAACCGAATCGGTTTGTCGCCCAACCTCCACTGCATCACCCACGTCTGTACGACGATATCGAAGTTCCGAACGCCATCCATATCGGCGAAGACCACTACCTGATCGGCAGCATCCGCGAGGATGCCAAAATACGCTATTGGCATACCAAGCAAATCGGCGATTGTTGGCAGAGCTATCACGACAACGTTCTGTTGGCTCAAGGCAATTATGCAGGACGCGTCTGTCGCGACGACCAAGGCTGGTTGTTGTGGAATTTCTATTCCATGAACCTGGCCGACCGGACGGCGGAGAATCTCATGCCACCTCCCAAACGTTTGGTCAAAAATGGTGAAGGGATGCTGCGCGCGGTGACCTTTGAAGGGATCGAAGCTTACGTTCGCGATGCGATCGACACCCGATGCATCCACAGTTTGATCGACGATGCGGGCCCGAGGTTACAATTCTGCCGTGTCGATGACGGGGATCTGAACCTTGCCTGCGACAGTGGTTTCCAAGCGTTTGTGTTCGATGAATCGTTGGAGCATTTCCGCTTCCAAGCCACGCTTCAGATGCAAGGAATGGGCAAATGCGGATTGGTTTTCCGAATCGATCCCGAATCCCGCGACGGTTACTACCTCTCGTTGGACATGCTCAAAGGCGTTGCACAGCTGCGAGCCTGGGGGACTGGCGAAGACGGTAGCGGAGAACACATGATGCAGTTCCAAGCGCTGCAGTCGGGCTTCTGGTTTTCGGAGACTCGATCGGAAGCTCAGGTGCAATTGATCGTCTTCGGCAGCTACATCGAACTGTCGGTTAACCGACGCGTTGTCCTATCGCTGGCCGACCAGAGTTTCGAAACCGGCCAACTGGGCGTCTATTTGGAAACTGCCGAATTATGCGTATCGAACATCCAACTCGATCGGCTCGCCTCACCACGGCAAACCGATGACCATCTAGCCAGCGGTTGAGAGCCCCTTCATCCGCCGCCCGTTATGCATCGGACGTCGTAGTGATCGATTCGAAATCCGATTCTTGAAAGTCGACGACTTCGTTGAGCCAACGTTGCTGCACGAAGTCGACGTGTGCTGGATGATCGCAGTAGGCGGCGAAGTGATCGGCGTTCTCGAACCACATCGAGATCCCAAACCGATGCGAATTCTTGGGACTGGTTTGCCGTCGAATTTGAAACTTGTGGACGTTGGGGATCGCTGCCAATTCGGATGCGGCCGCCAGGAACGCCCCCTCTTCGGGCGATCCGGCGGGATGCTTCAATTGGAAAGTGACGGTGTGTTCGATGGCGAATTCTGACATTTTTATTGGGCAACCTGATGGAGCAGTTGTAAAAGTGTTTTGCGAATTTTGGGTTCAGCATCCACCGCAAGATAACTCGACTTGGCGCGCCACGTTTCGTAACCGCCGAGTGCATGTTGATCGGGCGTCGGCAAATATCCGTTGTACCCGTTGGCCAATTCGATCGTAAACGTCGGCTTCAACGGACTTTGCTTTTTGATCGCCAGTCCGGTTTCCACAAACGTCTCGCAGGGACTACTGACGATGCCCAGTCCTCCGATCCGAATCGCCTGCAACTTTACTTTGACCGTGGCGGGGTATTGGGCCAAGTCACGCGTTTCGTTGGCATAGATCAGGCGGCGATCCTTCCATGGCCCAGGACCGGCTTCGTCCAACAATTTGTTGGCATCGGCGAGTTCGTCCGCATCGGGACGACGCACGCCCAATTCGATTTCGGTCTCCTGCATCTTCAGCGGAATCCAATCCTGGAATTCAATTCGCTGGTACGCAACGTGCGCCGAACCGGCGACGTCGGCAGCGACCAAACGGATCTGTTCGAATGGCTGCTGGACGGCTCGCCCTTCAAAAAAGTTGATATTGTTGATGTCGCCGCTGGTCCCGTTGGTCATCGCTGCAACAAACGCGGGTTGGGCCTGAGGATCGGCTACCAATCCCGAAAACTGTCGGGCGAATTCACCGAAATAATCGGCCGACAGCGAGTTCCTTGGAGGGCCACCGACGTAGTGCAACGAGTAATTCGCCCACACCGCCAATGGGCGTCCATCGATCGCTTGGACCGCGAGCACGGGAACTTCTGGATCGGTTGGGCCCACAGGTTGCAGCAACGACTTACTGTTCGCCGCCGGGTTCATCTTAACCCGATCGGTGCCCCGATCAAAAGGATCGCTCAACGCGCTTCCTGGACGCAGGTACCACCGCCGGTTGAACACTTGCCGTGGGTTGCTGCCAACGGCCCATCCGATGCGTGCCGGTTCCAATTGTTTGTTCGCTTGAACGACCCCCGCGGCAATCCGTTCGGCCAAGAAATCGATGTAATCCTCTTGCACTAAACTTTGAAACGTTGGCGTCGCAGTGACCGCGGTATGGGTGTGCGTCGCGGAACAAAGAATGTTGGTCGTTGGAATTCCCGTTGCTTGGGATGCCTGCTGTTTGGCAGCGTCATAGATTTCGCGCGGGATCATACAGCTGTCGCACGTCACCAACGCGATCTTCGTTTCGCCGTTGTCGATCACCAAGCAGCGGGCATGCAGCGGATCGTGCGCCGCATCGGCCATCCGGTGCGTCATGCTGCCTGCGGAACTGACAGGAAAGTTCGGCGGCGTGATGTCGATGGCAACGGCGCCACCACGCAGCACTTTCGCGCCAGCTTCGTCGGCCGCGTTCAATTGGCTGCAGAGCCCAAAACTGACGAGCAATAAAGCGATCGTGCGCGATGACCAAAGCATGGTGGAATTCCGATTGGAAGGAGAGGGGGTAGGATCGATCGCGAAGTCCCATCCAGAAAACGCACCGTGCGTGCAGGAATGACTTCACCAGGATCGACGATCCACAAAACGGCGAGATGCAATGCAGGTCCGGGTTTGCGTCTGACACGCGTCCAACGTCCCCATCCGACGGTGTCGAACGAAAGATGAAGCCTGCGGTGGGTGAGATCCAGAATACTGGGTCGACGATCCATTGACAACTAACCGGCATCGCACCGCAGAGGGGCGCCGTCGCTTTTCCATTTGGAGTGTCTCCCCCCGGCGCGTCCGATCGGCATTCGTGTTGCATGTCCGATTTATCCGAACCGAAAAACGGATTCGCCTTGGAATCTCGCGGTCTTCGGCTGACCCAACGCGAGCGGCGCTGTTAAGGTGGATCGACGGGGTCCGAACCGCAACCCGAGTCGCCGCGCCGACCGCCCCTAATGATTTCATCGACGTCACGTCCCCCAAGAACTTCCCCATGCATCTTCCGATCGACGACCGTTTCATTCACGCATTGCCCGCCGATCCCGATCGTTCCAACCTCCGTCGGCAAATTCGCAACGCAGCCTTCTCGTACGTGACGCCGCGCGTGCCGTCGCAGCCCCGGTTGTTGCACGCCGCCCCGGACGTCGCCGCGTTGATCGGGTTGCAACCCGATGACGACCAGTCGGACAGTTTTAAGAACATCTTCAGTGGAGCCGTCGTTCCCGACGAGGCAGATCCGTACGCGATGTGCTACGGCGGCCATCAGTTTGGTTCGTGGGCGGGGCAACTGGGAGACGGCCGGGCGATCAATCTGGCAGAAGTCAAGCATGCCGGCCAACACTGGACACTGCAATTAAAAGGGGCGGGCGAAACGCCTTACTCGCGAACCGCGGATGGTTTGGCGGTTTTGCGATCGTCGCTGCGCGAGCATCTGTGCAGCGAAGCGATGTTCCATTTGGGAGTGCCGACCACGCGTTCGCTGTCGCTGATCGCAACCGGCGATGCGGTGCTGCGCGATGTGATGTACGACGGGCATCCCGAATACGAACCAGGAGCCGTCGTCTGCCGCGTTGCGCCAAGCTTCGTCCGTTTCGGCAGTTTTGAAATCCTGGCCTCTCGAGGCGAACACGGTCTGCTGCGTCAATTGGCCGACTATACGATCGAGCACTACTTTGCCGGGATCGCGGCGGGGAAAGAAGGCTACGTTGAATTCTTCCGCCAGGTCACCCAACGCACGCTGGCCATGATCATCGATTGGCAACGTGTCGGTTTCGTTCATGGAGTAATGAATACCGATAACATGTCGATCCATGGCCTCACGATCGATTATGGACCCTATGGTTGGCTGGAGGGCTACGACCACGCTTGGACTCCCAACACAACCGATCGCCAACACCGCCGATATCGCTACGGTAACCAACCGCAGATCGCTCTTTGGAACCTCGCCCAATTGGCTAGCGCGATCGTACCGTTGGTCGGCGATGCCGAACCGCTGCGGGAGGTTTTGGCGGAATTCCAAACGGAATTTTCGGCCCAATACGCCATGATGATGGCCGCGAAGTTGGGACTGGATGAACCACGTGCTGGCGATGAAACGCTGTTCGAAGACCTGGAACAGCTGTTACATGCAACGGAAACCGATATGACGATCTTCTTCCGCCGACTCGCTGCGGTCGGACAAGCGCATACGATCGACGACGGGATCGATTTCCTGAAACCGATCGCCGACGCGTTTTACGTTCCCGCCGAACTGACGGGAGAAGTGTTGGATCAGTGGCGCAGCTGGTTCACCACGTATGTGCTGCGTTTACAAGCAAACACGTCGAACGATGCCGAGCGCGCCCGTCGCATGAACGCCGTCAATCCGAAGTATGTGTTACGAAACTACATGGCGCAACTGGCAATCGATAAAGCAACGGTTGGAGACGTCTCGCTGATCCACGAACTTTACGATCTATTGCGGACGCCCTACGCGGAGCAACCCGAACGGGAAGCGTGGTTCGCCAAGCGTCCCGACTGGGCCCGTGATAAGGTTGGCTGCTCGATGCTCTCCTGCAGTTCGTAACGTCACCGTCGATTACGAGGACGCATCGGTACGCGGCGGAAGCACCCAATCGGGCCGCGGGAAGTGACATGTGTATCCGGTCGGATTCCGCAGCAGATAATCCTGGTGTTCGGGTTCGGCTTCCCAAAAATCGCTGACCGGTTCGACTTCGGTGACAACTTTGCCGGGCCAGATTCCCGATGCGTTCACATCAGCGATCGTCTTTTCGGCGACGTCCTTCTGATCGTCGTTGGTGTAATAGATCGCTGACCGGTAGGACGTTCCGCGGTCGTTCCCTTGCCGATTGACGGTCGTCGGATCGTGGATCTTGAAGAAGAATTCAAGCAGTTCGCGAAAGTTGGTTTCTTCGGGGTCGAACAGGACTTCAATCGCTTCGGCATGGGTGCCATGATTTCGATAGGTTGCCTGCGGAACATCGCCACCGGTGTAGCCGACGCGCGTCGCGACAACGCCAGGCTGCCGGCGAAACAGATCCTCCATGCCCCAGAAGCATCCACCTGCTAATACCGCGCGTTCGTTCATCGTTAAGATCCTAAATAGATAGAAGGGGTTCGTGCAGCGGCCAAATCGACGTTGCCGATTGACGATCCGATGTGGGTTGCTGCACGTCCGTCGGAATGGGGCGTCAAACGAGTGGAATCAATATTTTCCATTCGTACCAAACATCTCTTGTTTCGATGGACGCGGCCGCACGCGGACCCGATGGTCCGGCTCGCCGCTGTCCCGATCAAATTCGTCGGGTGTCCGCCGGCTGGGAATGTAATCACCTGACTCGGCCGTCCATCGTTCTAGCGCCCGCTGCATCGATTGACGAACCGTTGTGTAGGCGGGGTCGTCGAAGCGATTGACCGATTCGGCGGGATCACGTTGCAAATCATACAGCTCCCATTCCGAACGAGGCGTGAGGAAACAGATTTGTTGCTGCGGCGTTAACTTTCCCTGCGAATGAAGCTTCAACATCGCTTGCCATGTTAACCCACGACCGGCGTCTGCCGAAGGTGTCGCCGGCAAGTCGGGGTAATCGTTCCGAATCAATTTGTACCGCGCATCGACAACGCAACGGGCGTGGTCTTCGTAGTCGTGCCAATGATCCTCGGCAAAAGCGAATGTGCGATGTGGTTTGCGAGAATCCAACAGCGTTGGGACAAAGGTTTTCCCCTCCGTTGTCCAGGACGGACCGGCGGTCGATGCACTATCAGCACCCAGCGCGGCTCCTGCCGATGACAACGCGGTGGGGTCTGCGGTACGTTCAGCCAAATCAAGAAAGGTGGCCGCGATATCGACCGCGCTGACCAACGCATCGGTCGTCTCGCCAGCTGCAACCACTGCCGGCCAACGCACGATCCAGGGCGTCCGGATGCCACCGTCGTACAACGTCGTTTTGTCGCGAGGGAACGGCCGGCCGTTGTCACTGATGAATAAGATCAGCGTGTTGTCATCAACCGCCTGTTGCTTCAGCTTGGCCATCACCTTGCCAACGTACTGATCCAAGCGACCGATTTCGTCGTAATAAAGCCGCAGATCTTCGCGAACCTCCGGAGTGTCGGGCAGATGGGGCGGGACGATCACATCTTCGCTGCGGTGCGGCGGATCGAGGGCTCCGTCGGTGTATTCGCGGTGCGGATCGAGTGCGGCCAGCCATAGAAAAAAGGGCTGGTCGCGCGGCCGTTCGTCGAGCGCGCGTTCCCAATCTTCGCACCCGCTCGGCTGCGATGCGATCATTTTAGCGGGCTCCCCATTTTTCCCCGCGGGCAAAACGAAACCGGCGGTCGACGCTTCGTAGCGTTTGTCGAAGTCGTCCCGTACCGCATCGCCTAGGTGCCACTTTCCGGCCGCCGCGGTGTAATACCCTAGCCGACGAAGCGCCGCCGAAAACGTGGGGCTTCCCGCTGGGAGGGGCCAGTGCAATTGTTCGGCTCCCGTATTGTGCGGATACTTGCCCGTTAAGATGCTCGCACGCGAAGGACTGCACGAATTGGTGGTCAGGTAGGCGTGTTGGAACAATAGCCCTTCGGTCGCCAGCGTGTCGATGTGAGGCGTTCGAATCGCCGGGTGCCCATAGGCGCCACAATCGTCCCAGTTCATGTCGTCGGCGATGATCAGCACAAGATTGGGACGTGTGATCGTTGACGGGGAAGGTTGCCGATCGTGCGACTGCGACCAAGCCGGCGGGAGCGTTGCCAACCACACCGAAAAAGCGGCCCAGACCACGACGCCCAGCGATTTGTGATGCCTTCGATGGATGGGGCCGTCAACACTGGCAGAAGCGAATAGCGGATGTTTCATGGCGTACCGAAGGGACTGCGTTGAGTGGCGCGTGAGGAGTCGGACGGTCGAAGCAACCAACGTTTTGGAAGGTTTACCCGTTTCAAAATGCCTTCGAACGGATGCCCATCGGAACCCGCGGTAGCAGACGATTCAACAAGCGGCCCCAATGTGGCCAATGGCTTTGCCGCCGGCAACGATTCTGCGTCAGGTCGCTTGCCGAAACAAGTACGCTTCGCCGAATCCGATCGCGATCGGTTGGACACTCTTATTCAGCAGACGGAGTTCCAGCACCGCCGCGGGAACCGCTAAGCCAACACCATCGCATGCAGGCAGAACGATCCAAACAAAGAGATGACAAGCGAGACGATCAAATAGGCGATCGTCCGCTTGGGGCCAAGTCGGATGATCCAGGTACCGATCACCAGCTGCCCGGCGGTCATTAGAATCGCTAGCCAAGCGACGTCGTTAACATTGTGCCCCAGCCAACCAGCAATGAACCCCGCGGGCAACAACATCGGCATGCCTGCGGCGACCCACAACAGGATCCATCCGACGTGAATCCCATTGGTTCCACTGGGGTCGGCGATCCAGGCGTACGGTAACGTCATGCATCCGACCAACGCCGCCGCCCCCCAGCGATGCTGCGGCTGCCGTGCGAAGAACCAAATAAAGTGAAGGTAGGCAGCTCCGCAGACAGCCCCACTGACGGCCATCGGAAATCGCATCAGGCCGGCCAATCCAATCGCCAACGCGGTTGTCCACAGGAACAGGCTGCGTAGCTGGAATCGGACGGGGCCTCGGCCCTGCACCGACGTGTCCGATTGAATCGTCACCAACGGCAAACAGCTACAAATTGCAACGGCTACGATTGTCAGCCCCACGGCAAACTGCCCGACGAGTGGCGACATCCGACTCTGATCCGATTCGGTCCACTGATAAAACCTCGGTATTCCCCAGCCCGCAAGACCGCTCACCCCGATCAACAGCAGATAGATCCGATCGCGCGAAAAGCATTTAAAATTTTCCATAGGCATTTCAGAGCCCGGCGCCACCGCTGCGAAGCGCTATTCATTTCCACAAGAATGGGGGAGCCTGCTATGCTCACGTCGCCCCCCTAACTATGATACTGCGGGAACTCACACGCCCGTATCTGAAAATCCCGCCAGTTTGCCCGCAGCGGTGACTTCACCCTAAGTCGCCCCAAGGCACCTCCGCAGCTGGTTCCCCACCACCCACGAGCCGCACGCCTGATGTTATCGATGCACCGCCACTGGTTATTTACCCTGCTTCTGTTCGGCCTATCGCAGGTCGGTACTGCAAACGAACCTCTATTTCAGAAGGGGGATCATGTTGTCTACATCGGCAACACGCTCGCCGACCGAATGCAACACGACGCCTGGTTGGAAACCTACCTGCAGGCGGTGTTGCCCGAACACGAGTTGACGTTCCGCAACCTTGGGTTCTCCGGCGACGAAGTCAAACTGCGGCAGCGCGCCGACAACTTTGGCGACGCCGACATGTGGCTGTCAAAATGCGCCGCCGACGTCGTGTTCTGCTTTTTCGGATACAACGAAGCGCTCAAGGGGGAAGCGGGACTAAAAGGGTTTGAATCCGATCTGGCAGCGATGATCGACCAGATGCGGTCGCAAAAATACAACGGCAAAACGGCTCCCAAACTGATCGTATTCTCGCCTTTGGCGCACGAAGACCTGCACAGCCCGCATCTTCCCGATGGCAGCGAGAACAATAAAAACTTGGCGATCTACACTGCGGCGATGCGGGAGATTTGCAGCGCCAAACAGGTCCCGTTTGTCGATCTGTTCGCGCTTTCGCAGAAGCGGTATCGCGACGCCGAGAAACCGCTGACGATGAACGGGATCCATTTGTTGGATCATGGCAACCGGGAACTCGCCCGCGGCTTGTTGACCGATGCCGGTTCGCCTTTCTCGAGCCTTGCCAACGGTTCGTTGCCAGCCGATGCCGACGTGGCCGAACTGCGCGAAGCGGTGTTGGACAAAAACTACCATTGGTTCAGCCGTTATCGTGTCGTCGACGAATACAACGTCTTCGGCGGGCGATCGAAACTCGCCTGGTTCGGACAATCGAACGCCGATGTGATGATGCGCGAGATGGAGATTTTTGACGTTAAAACGGCCAATCGCGATCGCCATATCTGGTCGCTCGCCCAGGGGAACGAAACGGAATTGCAAGACGACAACCTGCCGGCCGAATTGGTAGTTCGCCCCAACAAGCAGGGCCCGTTGGAAAACGGAGCGTTCCCGTATCTCGGGGGCGAAGAAGCGATTTCGCAGATGACGGTCCAAGACGGTTTGGAAGTGAATCTGTTTGCATCCGAAGCGGAATTCCCGCGGCTGATCAATCCGGTGCAGATGGCGGTCGATCCCGATGGACGCTTGTGGGCTTCGGTCTGGCCGTCGTATCCCCACTGGAATCCGATGGAACCTCGCAAGGACGCGATCGTGATCCTGCCCGACGAAAACCAAGACGGACGCGCCGATGAATTGATCGTCTTTGCCGACGAATTGAATAGCGTCACCGGGTTCGAATTTTGGGGCGGAGGTGTGGTCGTCGCCGCGTTGCCAGAGTTGTGGTTCCTGAAAGATACCGACGGCGACAACCGTGCCGATGTCAAAATCCGCTTGCTGCAAGGTTTGTCCAGCGCCGACACGCACCATAGTGCCAACGCGATGCTGTTGGGCCCCGATGGCTGGATCTATTGGTCGCGAGGGATCTTCAATGTGGCCGCCTTTGAAACTCCAACACGGACGTTCCGTTCGGGTGCCAGCGGTGTCCATCGCTTCAATCCAAGAACCTACGAATTTGAATTCCATTATCCGATCGGCCCGAATCCGCACGGCGACGTGTTCGATCGCTGGGGATATCAATTCGCCAACGATGGGACCACTGGAACCGGTGGTTATGTCAGCATTGGCAAGGGAGAGCGTCCTGGGGGACGGCAATGGTTCAAAAAAGAGTGGCGTCCCGTCGCGGCAACGGGTTTGTTGTCCAGCAGCCATTTCCCCGACGCCAGCCAAAACAATTTCTTGATCTGCAACACGATCGGATTCCTGGGCGTCCTGCAATACGAAGTCGATTACAACGGCGCGGAGATCACGGCCAATCGCACTGCGGACCTGCTGCAATCCAGCGACCCCAATTTCCGTCCTTCGGATATCGAGGTTGGTGGCGACGGGGCCGTCTACATCGCCGATTGGCAAAACACGTTGATCGGTCACATGCAACACAACATGCGCGACCCCAATCGCGATCATCAGCACGGTCGAATCTATCGCGTCGCCGCGAAAGACGCCAAACCGTTACCCGTGGTGAAGATGCAAGGCAAACCGATCGACGTCGTCTTGCAAAATTTCTTCAGCAAAGAAAACGGGACACGGTACCGCGCGCGGATCGAATTAAGCGGCCGAGATTCGAAACAGGTGATCGAGCGAACGCAAGCGTTTGCAGCCAGCTTGACCCCCAAGCACGCCGACATCGATCGCGACGAAGCCCAAGCATTGTTGGAATGTCTGTGGGTTCATGAGGAACACCGCGTTCCCAACATTGGCTTGGTTGAAAAAACGTTCCAGGCATCCGAACCGCGTGTTCGCGCCGCGGCGATTCGCACGCTAGGCCACTGGGCTCAACACAGACACGCGGGACAGATAATGCACGATCATCTTCCCGGTTGGGACGCGTTGTTGTCGGCAGCAGCCAAAGACGATTCGGCACTGGTCCGGGCAGAGGCAGCCAAAGCCGCCGTTGATTTTGAAGGACTGGCAGCCGCCGAAGCGATCTTCGAAGTCGCCACGCGACCGACCGATCCCGAACTGCAATCGGTACTGGATTACGCGCGGAAACAAATCCATGTCGACACAATGATTGCCGACGCAATCCGGTCGAAAACGCCATTGTCAACCGCCGCTGAGGCGTACGCGTTGGCAAACGCTTCGCCACAATTGATGTTGGAAATGGAGCGATCCAACACCGTTTATCAAGCGTTGCTGTCGCGAGAAAAGATCCCCGCGGCGCTTCGCCGCGAAGCGATCGATGCGGTCGCCAAAGCGAACGATCGATCGCCGCTTGAACAAATCGTTGTGACGATCCGAAATGCCGAACAGGAACAACGGGCCAGTCTGAACGACCTTGCGAACCTGTTGCCGTTGATCGCTGGAAAAGAAACTGGCAGTGCGGGAGTGCTGCGTCCACTGGCCGATCAAACGCAAGCTTCCGAGGTTCGTATCGCTGCCTATACCGCGTGGTTGAATTCGGGAGCTGCCGATTCGGTTTGGCAACATGCACTCGGATCGCGCGATCGGATGCGAGATTTGTTGGTAAGTACTGGCAGGGTTGATGACGAAAAGGTCCGGGAGGCCTTGTTCCCACGCGTCCGCGAACTGATGTTCGAGATTCCCGAAGGGCTGCGCAGCGAAGCCGACAAGGCAACCGCTTCGGTCGGCCCAGCCGTTGCATTTGAATACTACCAACCCAATCCCAAGAACGTCCAACTGGAAACGCTCGATCGACTGAAGCCTCAACTGAAGGGCCGGATCGACCAGTTCGAGACGTTTGTCCCCGGCGGGGCTAAAGACGCCTTCGCCACCCGGCAAACCGCATCCATCGTGGTACCGGCGAGCGGCGAATATACCTTTTCGATCCGTTCGGACGATGGTTCGCGATTGTACATCGATGGGACGGAAGTCATCGATAACGATGGGCTTCACGGGTTTTCGGAAAAGAGTGGTAAGCTGGCGTTGGATGCGGGACTGCATACGATCGTTGTCACCTATTTCGACAACGGTGGCGGCGACGGATTGGAAGTCGCTTGGCTGGGACCTGGTTTCAACAAGCAGAAGATTGACGCCGGCGTGTTGCGATCGGCCAACAGCGGAAATTTGCGGCTGCAAGCGTTGCATGGGATCGCTGCGTGGCCTGGACATCTACCAGCGAAGATCGAAGACTTTTCCAAGTTGGTGACCAGCGACACGATGTCTGGACCGGCGCTCGAGGCGTTGGCGGCGCTCCCCAGCCGCACCGTCGCCGACACCTTGTCCGTCAACGACGCGACCACGATTCTAAAAACGTTGCTGACGCGTGCCGAAAGTGCCACGCCCGTCGAGCGTCAAAGCGGTGCGTTTGGCAACCTGTTGCAATTGGGATCCAGTCTGGCAAGCGTGAGCGGGGCGGCGATGGCCGACGCGGGCAAACAACTGAAAGCCCTGCGGGCGAGCATCCCGGTAACGGCTGACCCGAAGCATATGCAGTTGGGGGCCGAGGTCTATGCGCGGGAGAGCCATTGTGCGACCTGCCATCAGCCCAGCGGACAAGGTCTGCCAAACCTGTATCCGCCGATCGATGGGAGCCTGTGGACGACGGGCAATTCCGATCGTTTAATCCGATTGGTGCTCGACGGGATGCATGGCACGATCGAAGTCAAAGGAAAGCGGTACAGTTCGCCACCGTTGCCGCCGATGACCGGTTTCCGGCATCTGTTGAATGACGAAGAGATCGCCGCCGTGTTGACGTATGTTCGCAATTCATGGTCCAACCGAGCCAATCCCATCGATGCAAAGCACGTCGCTTCCATGCGGGCAATCGACCGTGGAGAAGACGCCACGTTCTGGAGTGCCGTCGATTTGATGGCGGAATATCCCCTGGAAGACGGTAGCGTCGCGGTGGCTCAAGCGTCGACCGACGGTTGGATTCCCAAGTTGGTCCAAGAATGGAAACGCAGCGATTTCAGCGACGCGGAACTCGCTGCCGAGGGACGTTCCTTCGACTCAGGAGCCTTGGCATTCCAACGAATCGGATGCAACCAATGCCATAAGATCGGTGACCAGGGAGGTCAGTTTGGCCCGAACCTTTTGCAACTGGATGCGAAAAAGCGAACTGCTGCCTATCTGTTGGAATCGATGCTCGATCCGTCCAAAGACATCGATGAGAAATACGCGATGCGAACCTACCTTTTAGATACCGGCGACGTTGTCTCCGGCTTTGTTGTTGCCGAAACGGCGACGGAGGTTCACATCAAAGCGGATCCATTGAACCAGGACAAACCGACCGTCGTGATTAAAGACGAAATCGAGCACGAGAACAAAAATGAAAAGTCGGCAATGCCCAACGGACTGCTGAACTATTTCACCAAAGAACAGGTGCTCGACCTGGTTGCCTACGTTTTGTCGGGGGCGGATAAATCGAGCCCGTTGTTCCAGAAGTAGCGAAGCGCAATTTGTGCAGGTTTCCGAGGCTTCGGACTCGGAAACCTGCGAAGGTCACGTCCGTGGGACGTTCCCGTTTGCTGGCAACCATCCCAACCGGGAGTCGTTCGATACCAGCCCATCGCCCTCGAAACCCTCACTATGCTGTCCAACTTTCGCCATTGGTGTCACAGAAGGGCTTGCGAAGGGACGCGGCGGCGATTCTACTGTTGCAATTGAGTCTCAGTTGCAGCTACCAAGCAAGCCCGGGACCGGTCAACGATTTTGACCGGTACTCCCACCGCCAGCCAGGAACGCGTCAACGCTTTATCGCTGACCCACCTACTGACAGGGATATCCCAATGCGCTCACGGTCTATCCGTCCCGCCTTCACGTTAGTTGAATTGCTTGTTGTCATCGCCATCATTGGCATCTTGGTTGGACTGCTTTTGCCAGCGGTTCAAGCGGCACGCGAAGCCGCCCGTCGGATGCAATGCACCAACAATGTTCGTCAAATCGGCCTGGCATGCCACAATTACCATTCGACGCTCCGCCGGATGCCCCCCGGGCGCTTGGTTTACGATGGCACGAACTCAGCCGGGGCTCCCACCAAGGTCGTGACGGGATTCTTGGCAATGCTGTTGCCCTACATGGAAGGAGCGAACCTGCACGACATCTATGACCAAACCTATGGCTTTGACGATGTGGCCAACCAAACCGCGGTCAACATGGAAGTGGCAGCCTTCACATGTCCGTCGCCCCCTGGCGACCGGACGATGCCAATTTATTCGGGCTGGAACATGGGCTGGACGACCGATCCGGCGGCATTGGATCCGACCTTGACCGGATTTGAAACGTCGTACCAAGGCGTCCGCGGCCTGCACCATCTGTCGGGCGATCCATCGACCGGCCAGACACACGTCTGGGACGAAAAGTGCGGCATCCTTAACGAAACGGGCAGCCGATTCGCGGATATCACCGATGGCACCAACAACACCCTGCTGTTGTTCGAAATGACGGGCAAACCAACCCATTGGTTGTTCGGCAAAGTGCAGCCCACGGCCACCAATGCTCAGTTTTACAGTTATGGTCCGTGGGCCGGAAATAACGGTGTCGGAATCTACAATTGGTCCAACGATGGGCTCACCAAAGGCTGCGACACATGCAACCGATTCATCAACGTCGATAACGAAGCGTCACCCTACGGATTCCATCCCGGCGTCGTTGTCATCGTGCTGGCCGACGGTTCGACACGTACGCTCGCGGAAACGGTCGATGCCCAGGTCTTTGTCGACTTATGTCGTAAGCAGGACGGAAATGTGCTCGGCGACTACTAGTCCCAACCGCTCACTTTAAAAAACCCAGTCCGTTGAACAATAGTTGTCTTGACAACTGTTGTTCTGTGGCACATGATGCCACGATGGCATCTCCTGCAAAATCTTTCAACGCGCAACACGCCCGCTTCGATTCTCCCGAGCAGGAGGTCTTCCTGCATCTTTGGCGGACCTACGACTGCCTGAAAGCGGTTGAAGAACAGTTGTTTTCGCAACACGATCTCTCGCCCCAGCAGTACAACGCGCTTCGCTTGCTGCAACAGGTCGCTCCCGATGGGATGCAGACGATGGAACTGGGACGTCGGTTGATCTCTCGCGCTCCCGATACAACACGGATGTTGGATCGGTTGGAAAAACGTGGCCTGATCCAACGGACACGGCGGGCCGAAAACCGTCGCGTGGTGGAGATCGGCTTGACCGATCACGGACATGCGTTGCTGACGCAACTGGCCGAAGCGGTCTTGGCGATGCACCAACAGCAGCTGGGCCACCTCGATACAAACCAGAGACACCAATTGATTGAATTGCTGAAAGTGGCTCGACGTCCGCACGAGGATGCGAGCTGCGATTGGTTGGATGATGGGACTTAAGCGGCGTGCTGACCGTCGTGTCCAATTCACACTGAAAAACCATAGAGTCTATCGATGCAATCGCTGAAAAAGATGTGGCCTTTCGGACTGTGGTTGGTCGCGTTTTATTGTGTCTGGTTGGGTCTTGTTACCTGGGGAAATGAGTGGTCGTCGCTACGATCCCATTGGCCGATTGCCATGGCGATGGCATTGGGTTCGTATGTTGCGGGATCGACACCGATGGGTGGCGGAACGGTTGGTTTCCCCGTGTTGGTGCTGTGGTTCGACATGCCGGGTTCGCTTGGCCGGAACTTTGGGCTGGCGGTCCAATCGATCGGCATGGTTTCGGCCAGCGTCTATATTCTGTCAGCCCGCCGACCGATCGACTGTGGACTATTGCGGCCGGCAATATTGGGAGCGTTGATCGGTACGCCGTTGGGCGCCGCGCTGATCGCTCCCTACGTTCCCGACCTTTGGATCAAGTTGACCTTTGCCGTGATCTGGTGCAGCTTTGGGATCTTGCACCTGATTAAGCTGCGTGAATTGGTTCAGACCGAAGGGGTCAGCGACCTCTGGCGCGGCTGGGATCGTTGGATTGGATTGACGCTGGGAGTCACCGGTGGAATCATCGCGTCGCTGACAGGCGTCGGGATCGACATGCTAATTTATGCGACGTTAGTATTGCTGTACCGTGCCGATTTGAAGATCGCGATCCCAACATCGGTTGTGATCATGGCAGTGACCTCGGTGATCGGAATCACCTCCAACGCGATCCTCGCGCGGATCAATCCAAGCCTCTACTTCATGGATCCCGAAGTTTACGCCAATTGGCTCGCCGCCGCCCCGATCGTTGCCCTTGGCGCCCCGTTTGGCGCTTTGATCGTTAACCTGATCTCACGGACTCCCACGCTCCTGGCGGTTTCCACGCTGTGCATCCTGCAATTTGTCTGGACAATCATCCAAGAAGGGGTCACGGGGCTGGCATTGGCTGGAGCCGTCGGAGCTGTACTAGCGGTCAACGGACTGTTCCATCTGTTGTACCAGTGTGGCAACGACCGCCCGATTCTCGAAGACTTGCCCTTTGAATTGCCAAACGGGGCAAGTTCGATTGAACTGGCTGACATCGAAGACTGATGCAGCGGCAATTCGCTGCCGCGCGGGCGTCGGGCGTCGCCCAACGCAAACCAGAGGCTGGAAGCGTTCAACGTCGATCCATCGGGCCGAGACGCGTCGCAATCGGACGCATTCGTTTGGCCTTGGCCATCCGAGGCAGCGCCACAAATCTCCCCATTCGATTCGTATCAACGAATTACGAATGCCGCCGATAGGACTCGGCCCAGCGCGACAGAAGAATGCCGCGTGTTAGGACTGAACTTCGGAATCGGCAGCGTCGTTTGGGCTGGCCGCAGGTTCGGAACGATCGGCACTTTGCGGCAACACCTTCACAACCGGGCGTCGCTTGCGGCGAGTCCGTTCGGGGATCATGCTGCGCATGTGGTCCAGTTTCCCAAAACACAACAAACGGTCCCCCGGTTCCAACGATCGCTTCAGACGTGGATTGGGGATCACGGTCGTGCCGCGATACAACGTGAGCACATTGATGTCCATCTCGGGCAAGCCCGATTCATCGATCGTCTTGCCAACGTATTCGGAACCCTCGGGAATATAGATTTCGGTGACGCCGTACCCGCGACTGACCGTCAAGCGTTGACGGAGATCGATTTCGGGGAAGTCGACTTGAGCGGCCATGTAGTCGATGATCGCTCCGGCGACATCCAATTGCGTGCAGGATTCGATCCCTTCCAGACCGGGGGACGAATTGACTTCCATCACTTGCGGGCCGTCGTTGCCTTCGAGCATATCGACCCCCGCGACGCGGAGCCCCATGATTTGGGCGGCGCGAATCGCGACCTGGCAATACGTTTCGTCCAATTCCACCGGTTCGGTGCGTCCCCCGCGATGCACATTGCTACGGAACTCGCTCCCTTGGGCGACCCGTCGCATCGCCGCGACGACTTGGTCGCCAACGACGAACGCGCGGATATCGCGTCCTTTGCTTTCGGAAACAAACTTCTGAACTAAGACGTTTTGCCGCGTGCTGTGCAGCGTTTCGATGATCGCTTCGGCAACCTTGACGTTGTCGGCCAGGATCACGCCAACGCCCTGCGTTCCTTCGAGCAGTTTGATGATGACCGGCGCCCCACCGATCCTGTCGATCGCGGGCAAGACATCTTTTCGATCGCGGACAAAGGTCGTTTGCGGGATGCCAATCTGGTGTCGGCTGAGGATTTGCAGGCTGCGCAGTTTGTCGCGAGAGTTCGAGATCCCGTTCGACGAATTCGCGCAGAACACGTCCATCTGCTCGAATTGGCGAACGACGGCCGTACCAAAATAAGTGATCGACGATCCGATCCGAGGCAACACCGCGTCGTAGTGGCTCAGACGTTTGCTGCGGAAATACAGCTCGGGGACGCCTTGCTCCACGTCGATCGCAAATTTCAGCGTGTTGAGCACCTTAACCGAATGGCCGCGGGCGATCGCCGACTCCCGCAGACGTCGAGTACTGTAACAGTTGAGACTGCAGGAAAGGATGGCGAGTTTCATGGGTAACCTAAGGCGTTTGGGACGTCGGATCGGATGTTATGTTCAAATCGTCAGGCGAATGTGTTTATTAACTGGACGAAGGTCGTCGCTTGGGCTTGCCACCATAATAGGACTTCCCAGCGTCGACCAGCATCCGTCCACGGAACGCTTCGCGCCCCAACAGCATGCGGAAGCCCATGGAAGTGCGGTTGGCTAGGGTCAATTCGATCGGCCAGCTTTGGCCCAAGATTTGGACTTTGGTTAAGATCACCGGACGCGAAGAGGCTTTCCCGCTGCTGCTGCGGACGTGTCGATATTCCAGCAACTCGGCAGCCACATGCACAAACCGCTCTTTGCGTTGGGCCGGCAGCACTTTGAAATGCAAATAGGTCACGCCGTCGCGAACTTGTTCCTCGATGTCGATCGCGTGCAAACTGCTCGACCGTGCCCCCGTATCGACTTTGGCTTTGATTCGTCCGATCCCAAGATCGGGCAACGCAACCCATTCTCGCCATCCGATCACGGGCTGGTCGGGGGTTTTCTCGGTCATCATGCATCCTGCCTTCTTTGATCAATCGATGGTTTCACACAGTCTATCGGTTCGGTTGGCGACAGATCAGGTGCCAACCCACAAATCAGAAACCGCATCTGGTCAAAACGCAACCGTCAAGGTACGGTAAGCCGAGCAAATTCAATACATTTTTTGTTCTCCTTAACCCAGCGTAGTTCGCATGCGAGTGTTATCTGGAATCCAACCAACGGGCCGCTTCCATTGGGGTAATTTTTTTGGAGCGATTCGACAATACATCGATCTGCAACACGCCAACGAAGGTTACTACTTCATCGCCGACCTGCACGCGCTGACCACCGTTCGCGATCCGCAAATATTGCGTCAGAACGTTCGTGATGCGGCCCTGGATCTGTTGGCGTTGGGGCTCGATCCGGCCAAAGCGACGCTGTTTGTCCAGTCGCATGTGCCCGAGGTTTCGGAGCTCTCTTGGTTGCTGATGACCGGAACGCCGATGGGCCTGTTGGAACGATGCCACGCCTACAAAGAAAAGAAGGAACGGGGCATCAAAGCCGATGCCGGGCTATTCACCTATCCCGTCCTGATGGCCGCCGATATCTTGGCCTACGACTCCGACATGGTCCCCGTTGGCGCCGACCAGATCCAACACATCGAGGTCTGTCGCGATCTGGCGGGCAGCTTTAACCATGCCTACGGAGAGACGTTTGTCCTCCCCAAAGCGAAGGTTCTGGAAGAGTCGGCCAAGGTCCCCGGTACCGATGGCCAGAAGATGAGCAAAAGCTACGACAACACGTTGCCGTTATTCGGAGACACCAAGGCGATTCGCAAACAGATCATGCGGATCACCACCGACAGCCGGCCGATGGAAGATCCCAAAGATCCCGAGGGGGACCATCTGTTTGATCTCTTGCGTTTGGTCGGCAGCCAGGCGGATATCGATGCGATGGCCGAAACCTATCGCCGCGGCGGATTTGGGTATGGCGAGGTGAAGAAGGCGGTTGCCGCTGCCAGCGAGGAATACTTCGCCGCCGCGCGACAGCGTCGCGCAGAATTGGAACAAGATGTCGACTACGTCGATCAAGTGCTCCGCCAAGGCGCCGAAAAGGCACGCGGCAAAGCTGCGGATGTGTTGGCTCGGGCGCAACGCGCCTGCGGCTTGCGTTAATCTTCACCGTCTACCTCAACGCGCCAGAGCACCGCAAATGAATATCATCGGCATCGGTACCGATATCGTCGAATGCTTGCGTATCGAAAAGATGATCGAGAAGCATGGCGATCTGTTTTTGACGCGAGTTTACACGCCCGGCGAAATCGAATACTGCAGCGTCCGTAAGGCGGCGACGGAACATTACGCAGGTCGCTGGGCGGCGAAAGAAGCGGTCCTGAAGGCGCTCGGCAGCGGATGGTCTCGCGGCATCCACTGGACCGATATCGAGGTCCGCAATGAAACCGGCGGCAAGCCACGAATTGCGTTGGCGGGAGAAGCACGCAACCTGTGCGAGGAGCTTCGACTGCACGAGATCCAAATCTCCATCTCCCATTGCCGCTCCCACGCCACAGCGTTTGCGATCGCTGTCAGCGTCTAAACACTCTGCTTCGCTAAAGCTTGCCCAATGGCGTCTGCCGCCGATTCTTGAGACGCCGCGCGCTTGCCTCTCAACGTCTAATGGACGCCTGAAAGCGTCGAAGCTGCGCCGCCGTTTAGGTGCGATCACGGCCCCACGTCGACAGGAAAACCCTCCACTTGGGTAGAAAAACTCGGTGTATTGCGCCGCTTAATCGGTAAAGTTTACCGAAAACGTCGCTTAGACCCCGATCGAAAATCGCAATTCCTCTGGCGGACCTGATTGGTTGGATTATGCCGGTCGATACAGATTTACAACAAAGCAGCTGCCGATCGAAACAATCGGCCGCAGCCTAAACAAAGCAATGAACCGGTTTTGGGTGGCGGTCCAAGGCTGATCCGGCCAAAGTCTACTGGAGACGAATCAATGTTACGAATTATTGTTCCCCTGGCGTTGGCATCCTTATTGCCAAACGCAATCCTTCACGCTCAAACCCCGTTCCAATCGATTGCGCAAGTCGGCTACGCGGCCCAGTGTGATTGTGGCGAAGCGGTTTGCGGATGCGAAGGTTCTTGCAGCGAACCGACGTGCGGAATATCCGAACCGGCGGCCGATTGTGATTCAATCTGCGACAGCGGATGTGACAGCATGGGTGGCGGCCTCGGCTGCTTCGACTCGAGCAAAACCGGCTGCGGTTTGTTCTCCAACTGTGGCGGCGATCCCTTGTCGTTGTTCGGTTGCAGCCCATGCGGTCTGACCGTCTCGGGATGGACACAAATCGGTTACCACAGCAAAGGTAGCGACTTCCGTTTCAACAGCGATCCCAACAACGTGCAATTGCAACAGGCCTGGCTCTCGATCGACAAAGCGATCGACACGTCCGAAGGCTTCGATATCGGTGGACACATCGACTACATCTACGGTACCGACGGTCCCGACACACAAGCGTTTGGAACCGACAACGGGCACTGGGACCAATCGTTTGACAACGGTGGCAACTACGGATCGGCAATTCCGCAAGCTTATGTTGAAATGGGCTATGGAGACCTGTCGGTCAAGGTCGGACACTTCTACACGATCATCGGTTGGGAAGTCGTTACCGCGCCTGACAACTTCTTCTACAGTCACGCTTACACGATGTACAACAGCGAACCGTTTACTCACACCGGTGCGTTGGCAACCTTGGCCGTTGGTGACAACGCGTCGGTATTCGGCGGCTACACCCTCGGTTGGGACAGCGGATACGAAGACAACGGCGACAACTTCATCGGCGGTATCAGTTCGGCATTGTGCGACAATATCACCGCCACTTACGCCACCGTCTTTGGTCGTTTCGTAGAAAGAACACAGGAACGCGGTTACATGCACAGCCTTGTCTTCGACGTCACGATGACCGAAAACTTCCAGTACATTCTTCAATCGGACTTGTTGGCTACCGAGAACGCCAGCGGCGCTGCCGAACGTGAATCGATCGGGATCAACCAATACTGGATCTATTCGATCAACGACTGCTTGTCGGCAGGAGCTCGCTTCGAATGGTGGAACAACCTGGACAGCGCAACCGGCAACCGTGCTGATGTTTATGACCTGACCTTGGGTTGCAATGTCACTCCCCATTCGAACGTGATCATTCGTCCTGAAGTCCGTTGGGACTGGGATCCCGATCAATTGGGCGTCAACCAAGACGGTGGCAAGAACCAAACCACCTTCGGCATCGATACGATCGTCTTGTTCTAAGACGATCGCCTGCGACAAAGCCTAATCGGTTGAACACGGAACCCAGAGTGCGGACCTCGCACTTTGGGTTCTTGTCGTTTCGGACCCCGCCGCCCTGCAGGGTCCGCAGGCATCGCTCATCAACGACTTACTCTGCCGCGAACAGAACTTCGACCCCCGCGTTCTCAAACGCTTCCAATGCTTCCGCCGTATCGGGATGACGATTGGTCACGATCACATCGATCTCATTCAAACCAGCAATGTGACACATCGAATGCTTGCCGATCTTGGTGTGATCGGCCAACACGATCACACGGTCCGCGTGGGCGATCATCAACCGCTCGCTTTCAACGACATGTTCGTTGTCGTTGTACAAGCCGGAAAGGTTGATCCCGCTGACCGAGAGAAGCGTCCATTGGGCGTGGTATTGCGCGATCGACGCCTGCGCACTTGGACCGACCAATAGTCCGGTACCTGGAAACAGAAACCCGCCTGTCAAGAACAGCTCGTGCATCGCGCGGCTGGACGAATGCGATTCGATCGCCGCCGCCAAACGCAGTGAATTGGTAATCAACCGCAACGGGATCGCGGGCAGACAATTGCCCATTTGCAACGTCGTTGTGCCGCCATCGACGAACACGACGTTGCCCGGGGCCAGCATCGTGACCGCTTCGCGGGCGATTGCCAGTTTTGCGTTGCGCTGCCGTACCTCACGAATCGCGATCGGCATCGTCTGGTCATTATGCAACACCTGAACCCCGCCCCGGACGCGGCGAACCAGATTGGCGTCGGCCATCTCGCCAAAATCGCGTCGCACCGTCGCCACACTGGCACCGAAGCGCGCGACCGCCTCTTCGACCGACAACGTTCCGGTTTCGGCCAGAACTTTCATGATCTCTTCGTGACGATGGACCTTCATCGCGGATCCCTCAAATTGCACAAATGACGCATTACGCTCAAGCACCCTGCTCCTAACTGCGCGTTTTGATCGCAAAACGCGATTGTTCCATGATTGGTACTGCGCGTTGATTGCTCCCTTTTGATCCATTCGATACGCTTTGTCAAGCGTTGATCCGCGTGCCCAAGGGATTCACATCATCGATGTTGCTCGCAGTGGCAAAGGGATCTCGCGTTGAATCGAACAAAGATGTTCGCTGAAAAGACTCGCTTGCCTGGAGAGACACCGCTGATGGCCGTTGAATTGCGTTTGGGCGTGAAGTCCGACATGATCGAATACCGTTACTCGCACCAATGGTTGTTCCGGCTGTTGGCCGAAGAGGGTGTCGGATATGTCCAATTGGGTTCACAGTTGGAGACCTACCACCTGCCCGACCGTTACTTCCACGACCTCCGCAAGCAAGCCGATGACGCTGGGGTTGTGATTGACAGCACCTTCACGACCCACCGTGAACTGGGGGGATTCTTTCGCAGTGAACCTGGATTCGAACAGGTCGCGCGCAAGAACTATGAACGCTACATCGAAGTCGGAGGACTTCTGGGCGCAACCAGCGTCGGCAGCAACCCCGGTGCGGTGCTGCGAGACCAAATGGGAACCAAGGCGGCGGGGCTGAAATGTTACATCAAGCACATGAAGGAATTGATGCACTACGCGAACGAGCACGGCCTCAAATGGTTGACGATCGAACCGATGAGCTGCCTGGCCGAACCGCCGACGTTGCCGGAAGAGATCGCGGCGCTCGGACAAGAATTGACCGAATACCACAACGCCCATCCCGACACCACGGTGCAAGTTGGCTACTGCACCGACATCGCGCACGGCTACGCCGACCGCGATGGCAAGATCCTCTTCGATCAATACGATCTGTTTGAAGCCTGCGTCCCCTGGATGTACGAAGTGCATCTCAAGAACACCGACAGCATCTACAACTCAACGTTCGGATTCACCCAGGCCGAACGTGCCAAGGGAATCATCGACGTTCCGCAGTTCCGTCAATTGTTGATCGAAGCCTCCGATCGTCTACCGGTCACCAAGTTGGCGGGCTATCTTGAGATTGGTGGCCCCAAGTTAGGACGGGACTACAGCGACCATTTGCTGGAGGCTTCGTTGCGTGAATCGCTCCAATACCTGCAAACGGCTTTCATGGAGGCGTCAACGCCGGAACCGCTGCCCCCGCGGACGATACGTTCTGAAAAACCGCAGGTGCTGATTTCCCCTTCGATGATGTGCGTCGATCCCTTGAATTTTGAATCGGCGTTGCGACGCGTCGAGGCGTTGGGCGTCGACATGCTGCACATCGACATCATGGACGGACACTTTGTCCCCAACGCGCCGATGGGCCTCGGGATTGTGGAAGCCTTGCGGCCCAAGACCGATCTGCCGATCGATGTCCATCTGATGGTGGAGGACAACGATTTCTTTGTCGAGCTGTTAGCACCGATGCGAGTCGATCAAATCTCTGTCCATGTCGAATCATGCATTCACCTGGATCGCACACTAGCACGGATCCGCGAAATCGGAGCACAAGCTGGTGTGGCGATCAATCCGGCAACGCCATTATCGGCGATCCAGTACGTCCTCGAGCGGATCGACTACGTCTTGGTGATGACCGTCAATCCTGGCTATGCGGGACAGAAGATGACCCCTGCTTCGATCCGCAAGATCGCCGATTGCCGCAAGCTGTTGGACGATCAGGGCTATTCCCAAATCCCAATCCAGGTCGATGGCAACGTTAGTTTTGAGAACATCCCAGCGATGGTCCGCGCCGGTGGCGTCAACTTGGTCGCGGGAACCAGTAGCATCTTCCATCGGGATGCTTCGTGGAGCGAGAACGTGATCACGATGAAGCACGCCATCGCCGCTGGTCTGAACACAAACTGCCCATAGCCCCGCCCCATCCATTGGAGACCGTTCAAATGACAAAAGCACTCATGGACGCCATTGTGCTGCATGGCGTTTCGGACTTACGTTTCGAACAAGTTCCCGTGCCCCAGGTGCCCGAAGGCAAGCTGCGTGTTCGGATCGGATTCTGTGGTGTTTGCGGCAGCGACATTCCGCGTTGCTTCACCAAAGGGACCTATAGTTTCCCCACGATCTGCGGGCACGAATTTGCCGGGACCGTGGAAGCCCTTGGTGCCGGAGTGACCGATTTCGCCGTGGGCGATCGCGTGGCGGTCTTTCCGTTGATTTGGAACGACAACCATCCAGCCTGCGAAGTGGGTAAGTACGCGCAAAGCGATGGCTATGATTATTTGGGCAGCCGAAGCGACGGCGCGTTCAGCGAATTTGTAATCGCGCCACAACGGAATCTGATCAAGGTTCCCGACAACGTTTCTTTAGAAGAAGCCGCGATGACCGAACCAGCCGCCGTCGCGTTGCATGCGGTGCGTCGCGCTCAATTGCGATTGGGCGATACCGTGGGAATCTTCGGATTGGGGCCGATCGGATTGATGGTCGCCCAATGGGCCCGCGCGATGGGGGCATCACAGATCGCCCTGTTCGACATCCTGCCCGAAAAATTGCAGCTCGCCCGCGAACTTGGCTTCGAGCACGTCTTCGACAGCCGTGACGAAGCTCCTGCATCGGTCGCCGAACGGTTGACCGGAGGCCGCGGCGTGCATGTGGCGATCGAAAGCGCGGGCGTCCCGCCGACGATGACCGCCGCTTTGCAAGCGACGCGTCGCTCGGGGCGTTGCGTGTTGTTGGGCAATCCGGCGACCGACGTGACGCTGCCAGCCGCCTTGATTTCACAGTGCATGCGTCGCGAGATCGACATCCTGGGAACTTGGAACAGCGACTTCAGCGTCTTCGGCGACGACGATGATTGGCGAACCGTGCTCGATGCGATGCGCAGTGGCGTCTTGAATCTCAAACCGCTGATCACCCATAACGTTCCGTTATCCGAAGGGATCGCCGCACTGGAAATGATCCGCGACCAGAGTGCGTTTTACGCCAAGGTGTTGCTGCATCCGTAGCGTCAAATTGTCGCGAACAGACACCCCCTCCCCATACTTTAAATGCGAACTCACGATGCAAAACTCGATCTATTATCTCGACAAACCCGGCGGCAACTTCACGCATGCTCAGGAAACGATCGGCGAACCTGGACCAGGCGAAATTCGCTTGCGAACCAATAAGACATCGGTCTGCCAATCGGATGTGGTGATCTACAAAGTCGGTCTGCCGCGGATTCTATCGTGGCCCGCGATTCTGTTGCACGAGGTTGCTTGCGTCGTCGACGCCGTCGGTGCGGGGGTGGATAAGTTTGCCGTTGGGGATCTCGTCGGCCTCGGATGCGACATCCCCTGCGGTGATACCGATTGTATCTACTGTGGTGCCGAAGGGACCGGCGACTGGACCAGTTGCCCCAACACGCAGGCCACCGGACACGAATTTCCCGGCTTCGCCCGGTCGCATGCAATTCTGCCGAAATGGTTCGTTGACGACGGCCCGATCGTTAAATTTCCGGCCGGCTTCAATCCCAATCACGCCTGCCAACTGGAACCGCTGGCCTGCTGCCTCGAAGGCATGACGCGCGTCAACAACTGCATCGAGAATCGGATTGTCGTTTTGATCGGCGCCGGCTCGCAAAGCACCTACGCGCTGCAGTGCGCCAAAGCGATGAACGCCAAGAAAATCATTCTGATCAATCGCGGCAAAGAGCGACTAGAACGCGTGCTCGCGGATTTCGGCGACGATCGCGTTGTTGGCGTCCGGTGGGATGAAAACGTCGTCGCCAATACGTTGGCGCATTGCAAGCCATACAACGAACCCCACTTTGTGATGGTCAACGCACCGGTTCGCGAAGCGTATGATCTGGCGCCGCAGTTGATGGGCTACGGAACGGTCCTCGACGGACACGCGGGGGTCAAGGGGGCCGATGGGAAGCCGCGGATTGCCCATGAGATCGATCTCAACAACGACATTCATTATCGGCTGCAGTGCTACCAAGCGACTCACGGAAGCAGCATGCACGGAATTCGCTTGGCTCACAAGTTTCTTTCCGAGGGGTTACTACCCAAGATTGACCGCATGACCAACGAGACCGAAGTCTTTGGACAAGATCAAATCCACGCCGCGATCAGCCGAGCCGCGGACAAAGATAGCTTGAAGGTGATCATCGACTGGGATCGTTGATCGCACCGGTTCGTCGCGGTCGTGGAGACACTGACCGCGACGCCCTCGCCCATTTGAAATTGGCGAGGCACCTGTGTTCCACGATGCGTGTGGAGCGATCGAACGGTTAGTATTCGCCGATCGTTTCGCCATTGTCGCGAGATCCCAGGGCTTGCCAGGTGGCCAGTTCAACGGTCTCGGAAACGAACCGAGTCGAACCATCGGCCAACGCGATTTGAGCGCCCCCTGGATGGTAGCTGGAATACGACAGCTCGCGTTCTTGATTGTTGACCGCGTCGCTATTGATTTTGAAGAACGTCGACCCCAAAGACTCGGAGAAATCGCTTCCCGAATCGCTATCGTAGTTCATGTGATAGAACAAGAAGCGATCGCATATATTGCAGCCCTTGTCGCCATCGAGCATGTATTGCGATTCTCCGATCATCACCGTATTGGACAATCCATCGGTCGCGTCACGGAATTTTCGCGGCGGCAACGGTCGCGAACTCGTGAACAAACTGGCCATGAACAACCCGTTGGAGCTGTCCATTCCCCCGGTACCATTGTTGTCGGTTTGGGCGTTCCCACCCGCGCAGGCGAGGTAGTTGTTGATTGCGCGGTTGGCCAACCCGTTGATGGTGTCCGGCTCGTTAGTCGGGCCAATTTGCGAGGGACAACGGAACGCGGGAACGGGAGTTTGAGCCAGGGCGATCAACGCCAGGCTGCGAGCATCGGTTCCGGTCCAGGCGCCAGAATCGTTAAACGGTGTGGGGACCGTGTCATACAGAGGCGTTTGTTCAATCTGGGGCAAAATAAATGTCGTCCAATCGTGCCCCCATCCGGCGTTAGCACCATACGGCAAGCTGTTGTAGGTATCGTGGTAGTTGTGCATCGCCAACCCCAGTTGTTTCAGATTGTTGCCACACTGCATCCGCCGGGCCGCTTCGCGTGCCGACTGCACAGCGGGAAGCAAAAGTCCAACTAAGATTCCAATAATCGCGATCACGACCAACAATTCCACCAGCGTAAAGCCCGCCCGACGACCGTTTCGGTTAATCATCCTGTTATCCATCTATTGTATGAAGACCATTTATCGAAAACCGCAACCAGCGCGGTTGCAGGAAGACATTGCATATTCGAAAGTACCGAACTATGGCCCTTCGTCGGCCAATACAGGTTCAGGGCCGCGCGGCGGGGCGTCGCTGGTAGCCGTTGGCGTAGGAAGAGGGGTGACTGGGGCGTTGCTGGGCCCGCCGCAACCGACGGCGGCACCGACATGCGCGATGCTTGCAAGAAGCAGTAATCGAGAAGAAATGGACATAACGGACCAACTCCACAGGAATAATATCGAAGACAAACGAATGACGTCACGAACTGAAGAGTCCGTCGCCCAAAGGTTGTCGCAGTTTATGAATTCGTAAATGAAGCCAAGGCGCAGGAATGATGAAGAACGCGCGAAGCTTGTCTCATAGGCTCCCCGCCAACGAGCGAGTGAATTTCGCCAACAGCGACTGTCGCGGCGCACACCGCCACTTCATCCAACCGTACCGCCATAACACTGGCCGCCGGATTCCCCTTATGCGCAACGATCGAAGTCCCGTGAAACCGATCGGAGCGACATTGCTCCTCACTCAAACAACGTGATTTTTAATCAAACCTTCATTTGGGCTGGCGGTTGACGGCCCCCCGCTCCGCGACGTTGTACCGGCATCGCCCGCAGTGCAATCTCACAGCACCGCTACTGTCGCCAGCCACGCGAACTTCGCCGCACCTCCGACGTGGTGGGTGGATCTTCGATGATCGTCGGCGGAAGATTTCCGAGGCGTTTTGACGGCGAGGAGGAACATTCTTCTGACCGCTGGGCAACGCTTCGTTTCTTTAGGAGGATTGTTGCGTCGAGGTCGTAATACTTCCGACGTGAAAACACTCCCGGATTGGCTTTTTGCGTCACTGGGAGCTAAAATCCTCAGATACTGAATTCAGCCCCACCGATTCGACGGAGTCTAAAAAAATGCGACGCTTAGCTTTCTTTGGAATATTGACCCTCAGCCAGTTTTTGATCTGTTCCAGCAGTTTCGCTGAGAAGGTGGAAGCTTTAGGGGGCGCGGTCACGCTGGAAACGCCCGAGGGTTGGAAAGCCGTCCCGCCGCGATCGCGGATCGTCGAGAAGGAATACGCGATCAGCAAGGAAGGAGTCGAACAGGCGGCACGAGTGACGATGATGCCCGCCGGGGGCGACATCACCGCCAATATCGATCGCTGGATCGCCCAGTTCACAGCTCCCGATGGCGGATCGGCGAAAGCGACAGCCAAACAAGAAAAGCTGGATGTGGCCGGAAACGAAGTTCACTTGATCGAATTGCAGGGAACCTTCAAGGAATCGATGGGCGGTGGCCCATTTGCTCCTGGCAAAACCGTCAAGCGTGAAGACTACGAGATGCTGGGTGCGATCATTGTCAACGATGGACGCAAATACTTCATCAAGGTGACTGGCCCCGCCGAAATCGTTGGTGAAAACAAGGAAGCCTTTAAAAGCATGCTCAAGAGCATCAAATAGCACTCCCCCCAAAGGCGAAACCGCGAGAAACCTGCCCCCGTTTGAGGTCGCTCTGCGGCGAACATCGCTGTGGCAGCCTGCGGCTATGAAAAACGTATCGCTCGGCGGGGCATTCCGTCGGGCGATTTTCGTAGGTACGCTGGAGCCGAGCTTAGCGATTATGCCGATTCGGCGATTCTCGCTGCTTTGAAACCCACCGATCCGCTGCTGCTTGGTTCGGCGAACCGGTGTAGACCAAAGTAGGCTTCACCAACGTCAATTATCACCGCGAACCGCGTTTCACGTCCGCTTTCGGCGACTCCATGAATATCCACACCTTCCTTGAGCATCACGGTATCAGCCGCAATCCCTTCGCCGAAGAGGATGCGCAAACCGATCCCGTGTTCAAAGAATTTTGTATCTCCAGCGCCTTCCATCCGGTCTGGGACAAGGTCTACGGCGATCCGTCGGAACCGAGCACTGCGATCGTGTTTGGTGCGAAGGGGGCTGGAAAAACGGCGATTGGTTTACAGATCGATCGCCATTTGGATCGCTACAACCGCCAACATCTCAACAACCGCACATTTGTCATTCGGTACGACGACTTCAATCCGTTCCTGGATCATTTCCAAGAACGGCTGCCGAATCGAATTGCCAAAAAACCCGAACGCACACTCGACGCTTGGCGTTTGTGGGATCATATCGATTCGATCCTGTGCATCGGCGTCACACGGCTCGTCGATCGCGTCCTGGATCAAAATAACGCGAACGATTCGGTAGCGACCGAGGTTCGCGACGAAGACCTGCGAAAACTGGAACGTCATCAAGCACGCGACCTGCTGCTGCTGTCGCTCGCCTACGATCAATCGACCGGCGAATCATTCTCCGACCGTTGGAATGGGCTGCGACGAAAATTGGGCTACCGCAACTGGTCGGTCGGCTGGGACTTTGGGTTGGCGATCGCTTCGGTGATCATCGCGTTGGGCCTTTCGAGCTGGTTAGCTTATTCCGACCGGCTCAGTCCGATGTGGGCCGGTGCGTTGTTCCTGCTGGTCAGCTTCGTCGGGGCGGCGCACTACAAGTGGCGTTGGTTGCGATGTTGGTGGATGGCACGCGGAATCCGCAAGCACATGCGCGTTGGCAAACGGGACACCCGTGCACTGCACAAGACCCTGCTTTCGATCCCGTTCAGCGAACTGGCCAGTCAGCCGTTGCCGCGATTCGACCGCACCGACGACCGCTATGAGATGCTCAGCAAGTTTCAACTTTTGCTGGCGCGTCTCGGTTTCTCGGGCGTGATCGTACTGATCGACCGAGTCGATGAACCCCATCTCTTGGGCGGCAAGCCAGAGCTGATGCGTCGCTTCGTTTGGCCGCTGTTGGACAACAAGCTGTTGAAACATTCGGGCGTCGGCATCAAACTGCTGTTGCCGCAAGAGCTGCATCGAGACGTCGAGCGCGAGTCGCGAGAGTTCCACGAACGGGCGCGACTGGATAAGCAGAACCTGGTTCCCAGTTTCCACTGGACAGGCGAAGCGTTATACGACTTGGCTCAATCCCGCATGATGGCGTGTGCGGCAGAAGGTCAGTCTCCCGAGCCGCGGAAGCTGTTCGATGAGAATATTTCTTACGAACGTTTACTCGCCGCAATGCAGTCGTTGCGAGTTCCTCGGCATCTGTTCCGATTCCTGTACCGCGTGTTGGTCGAACATTGCAACAAGTACACCGATTCGGATCCGCACTACAAAATCGATGCCTCAACCTTTGAGACCTCACTGGCGGTCTACATGAGAGAACTCGAAACCACAGGCGGTTGATCGCCGCGGTCTTTTCGGAAGCCAAGGTACCGGAACGGGTCGCGCGTTTCGGCCCGGTGCTCCTTTCCGAAGATCGATAGTCTTGACGACTTCCGCTTCGCCGGGGAATCGCCCCGCGGTGACGCACTTCGAAGCGGAACGGGTCGCGCGTTTCGAGCCCGTGCTGCTTTCCAGAAATCGAAAGTCTTGACGACTTCCGATACGTTGGACCCTAAACGTGCGCCGTTGGGCCCCAGGAACCCCCGCGGGGATCCCTGGGTCGGCATTCTCAGTAGATCGACGTTAGCGTCCGTAGATTACGCCTTGGAACAGATGGAAAGTCCCCTTGCCATCGAGGCCGATGCGAACGTATTTCGCTCGGGTGCCGGCGGGCAGATCGATCTTGTAATCCGCTTGCGGTTTGTCCGCCGACCAGACTTTCTGGAAGTCTTTGCCGTCGATCGATGTCCAAACCGTCAAGCCTTCAGCCCGATCATGGAACTTACTCTCCAAGCGGTTCTTCAGTTCGATGTGCCCAACTTCGGACTCCTTCGCCAACCGAATCGTCAGCGCGGGATTGGCCGAGTCGTGATGTGAATGGAACGTAAAGTCCCACTTCGACGGCTTCAACGGGTTCAGAAACAAATGCGCATTGCTGTTCCAATCACGATTGTCAAAGGCGTCGCCCAATTGAAGTTCCGCATCGCGGGAGATCTCTTGAAACTCACCATGCGTTCGCATTGGTGGCGGGTTCTTGTCGGTGCTGCGAATCCAACCATCGTCACTCTTGGAATACGCGATGGCTTGTTGATTCTTCAAGAACGCAATTAGATCCAGGAATTCCACCGGAGCGATCGTTTTAACGAGCCCCTCGGGCATCGAACTGGCTTTCATCGGCTTGCGGATTTCGATGTCATCCTTCAGCACGTCGATCTGTTTTCCGTTGGCAACGCCCAACGACAACGTCTCATCATCTTCCTTCAGGATGAAACCGTTGTGAGTCGCACCGTCGAACGTCAGCACCATCACCGTCTCATAGCCCTTGGAGATCTCCTCGTTGGGCATGATGACCGAAGCAATGATCTGTTCCACGCTAAATCGACGACCAATATCGCTCAGATCGGGACCAAATTTTTTGCCGACATCGCCGACCATGTGACACGCCGAACAGACGCGTTTAAACACTTCGAGACCACGACCGGCGTTGCCGCCGCTGAGTTTCGACAGCTTCGCAATCGCATCTTTGCGTGCCTTGAGCGACGCATCGACATCATCGGCAACTTCCAACGGCAGCACCGCGGCGCCACCGGGACCGTTCAGATTGCGGAAGCGCGTGAAGTGCTTTGTGGCGGCTTCGGAGCTGTTCGCCAAAAAGCCTTCGTTCCCTTCACCCGACTTCCACGCTGGCTCCAACGCGTGCAGCGTGTGCTCCAACGTGTAGTCGATCCAATAGTCCATCGGTTGGTCGACAACCTTCAACGCCAGTTCGGTCGCTTCCACAGTCCCCAGGAAGCTCAAGCCACGCACGGCTTCCAAGCGAACGCGAGGATTTGAGTCGACAACTCCCTTGGCCAGATAGTCTTTCGCATTCGGAATCCGCTCCATTTCGTTGGTGATCGTATGGATCGCCGCAGCCCGGGCACGGTATTCATCGGTGGCCAAAATCCGGTCCAGCAAGCTCGGATCGACATCGCGGAAACTCTCTTGAATCCACATCGCTTCGCACAATTGCATCGGATCTTCGACGCCATCGATCCATTGGCTGATCGCTGCGTAAACGTCTTCCTTGTTGCGGTCGCGGATTTCACGACGCACGCGATAGCGAGTGCGCAGTTCGTAAGTCTTCAATTGATCCAAAAGTTCGGGAATCGACTTATCGGCCTGCGTGATCGGTTCCAACAACGGTTTGGGTTCATACACCAAACGGAAGATGCGGCCGTGTTGATGGTCGCGATTCGGATCGCGCTGCGAATATTGCATGTGGCCAATCAACGCGTTGCACCAATCGCCAAACCAAAGCGCACCGTCGGGACCAATTTTGGGATCGACAGGGCGGAAGACCATGTCGGTCGAAGAGAGCAGATCGTCGACCCGTTCCCCTTCAAACCCCGCACCGTCGGCCTGATCACGAACGTTAAATCGAGGCATGCCGTGCATGTTGATCACACAGGCATAAATGAATTGTCCTTGGACATCGTCCGGAAATTGACGCGACCACAAGAATTCATTCCCGACCGCAGGACGCATCCCTTGGTTATCGAAGACCGGATCCATCGTCCGACGCGTGTTGACTTCCAGGCCCGAGAGTGGACTGACCCAGTGTTGCTTCGCGTTGGTCCCGTCCCCCACGATCCCGTTCCCCCACTTATCGAACACCAAACACCACGGATTGCCGTAGCCCGGCGTGCGGTAGTGGCTGAACTTCAATGAGTGCAGGTCGAAGATATACCCACCGCTGGTTCCCTTGTTGCGGAACGGGCCCCAAGGCGTTTCCAACGTGGTCGAAAGCGAGACGCCTTCAAGCATGTGCAGCAAGCCGCCGTGCGAGAACTCCCACGCACCCACGGTGTGGTGGGTGTCGTCGGTCGCAATGCCATCGATGATCGGCGTGACTTCGTCCGCGCGGTCATCACCATCGGTATCTTTCAGGAACAGAATCCGCGGTTCGTCGACGACCAAGACGCCACCGTTCCAGAATTCAAAACCGGTGGGACAGATCAGTTTGTCGTAGAACGGAATGCACTTGTCAGCTTTGCCATCGCCATCGGTATCTTCAAAAATCAACAACCGATCGCTCGGCTTGGCCGACCCGGGTTGCCACTGAGGATAGTTGGCCATACACGAAACCCACAACCGACCTCGACTGTCGAAGGCGATCTGATTCGGGTTGGCAAGTTCGGGGAACTCCCGTTCCGAAGCAAACAACTCCACCTTGAAGCCCTCGGGAACCGTCATCATCTCGATCGATTCTTCGGGCGACGGGTATTTGATCTCTTCGGGTTCACGCATTTTGCGGAAGTTTTCGTCCCGCGTGCCAAACATTGTTTCAGGCTTATAGACCTCGCCTGTGTTCGAATCATCGGGCTGATCGGCAACCGGGCGTCCAGCGGCCAAGTCCCAGATGTATTGATCACGGACACCGACAATGTTTCGAATCTTGCGATATTCGGTGGGGAACGTTTCGGTGTCCCATGTGCGGCGACCACCATAAACGTACCAACCGTTGAGCATTCGGTAGTCTTGCAAGTGGTACCAAGATTTATCGTTCACCCATTGGCGAATCTCTTGGAATTTGCTGGCGTCGGCCCCCAAGGGATGCTCCCCATCGAACAGGCTCTCGTCCAGCAATTCCCCCATCAAACGATCGCCCTGTTCATTCAGGTGAACGCCGTTGATCGTGAATTGGTTGCCGGCGGTCTCAGCAAAGGCTTCTGAGGTTCGAGAGTGCAGGTCGACAAAGCGATGCCCGTCAGACGCTGCCATCTTCGCAATTGCGGCGGTGTAAGCCGCCAGATTCTTGTTCTCTTCGACGCCATCGGGTTGCAGCGGGTTACCGGTCGATTCGAAGCCTACCGGGCTGACCAATACGAACGTGGGCTGCTTACCATCTTTGGCAAACTTCGCTTTCATCGTTTCGATATATTTGCGGTAATCGGCAATGAAACGTTCGATCGCTGCCGGATCGCGGCCTTCAAACGACTCGTTAAAGCCAAAGAAGCACAGGAACATGTCGGGGCCAAAGACAACCAACGGATCGTCGATCGTGGTGTAGCTGCCCGGACGTTGCTGATTGGCGACCTCATCGGCAGGCCAACCAAAGTTACGGAAGACAAGCTTCTTTTCCGGAAACCGCGTTTGCAGTAGGGTCTCAAAATGGCCGAACTGGTTCATCCCTTCGGCCAGCGCGCTGCCGACAACAGCGATACGTTGGCTCTCTTTCAACGGCAGTGGCCCTGCATTGTCCGCTGCGGCCGCGACGGGCTTGGTGGGACGAAAATCCCACGCCGGACTCCCCGCGGGATCGGGCAACGCAGGGGATTTGCCGAGTCCAAAATCGCTTGGCTTGAGATTCGCGTTCTTCCAGTAATCCTTCTGGCGAATGAATCCGTAGAAGCTGGGATAAAAAGGATCGACATAGGCGACGTCGGCTTGCTCGGGAACTTCGTGGCCGGTCAAGTAATAGGCAGCGTTGACAAGCATTCGCCGCAGGTCTTCGTTGACCAGATCGACAGCCGCTCCGGCGGTGGTGCAAAACGATTTGCCTTCGGTACCGTTGGGACCTTCGTAGGTGTGCAGCCAAGCAAACGGTTGCATCGGGTCGTTTTTCTCTCCCTCGACGTTCGGCGATTCCGGATCCAACGACTCGGTCACCGCGCCCCGCATCAGAATTTGATCGGCATCGGTCAGATGAATGACGCCGTAGACATCGCTGGGAGCGAACACGTTTTCAACCGAATTCAGGATCGGGTGATCGGCAAACGCTTTTTCGATAACGCCACGTGCGCCTTGCGATTTGTGCTTGCCATGGTGACTTACCCATTGTTCGCCCAGAACCTTGCGCCCCCATTCACCGAAGCTGATCTTGTCGCCAAAGCTCCCTTTCCCGTTAAACGCATGCGTTGCCGTCCGGATGCCAATCACAGGCTTTCCAGCGTTCATGAACGCAGTCAGATGTGCCGCTTCGTCCGGACGCGGTGCTCGGAAACGGGTGCCGATGATCATCAAGTCGGCATTTTCCAACGCCGCCAGGCCGGTCAGACCCGCCGAATAGTTGGGGTCGATGTAGCTGCCATCTTCCGACAGTGAAAAGACCACGGTGCACTTGAAACCATGTTTTTGGCTCAAAATCTTGCCGAGCATCGGCATCGATTCTTCGCTGCGATATTCTTCGTCTCCGGCGACCAGCACGATCTCGCCACGCTGAGTGCCAACGGCATCAAAAACCAAAGTGGGTGTATCGGCGGAGACCCGCGTCAGGCTACCGCAAAGTAGCAAGACGGGGACGAGGAACGCAGTAAAACGCGTGCTCCACGCTGGGTTTATCTTCATGTGGGTTGCCTATGGAACGTTGGGGATTGCGGCGTGATCGGTGCCAACCGCGGTAAGTTGTGGGGGCTTGAACGCCAAACGCAGGACGTGGGCGATCGATTTAGCAGGTGCATCTGCACCGGATGTTTTGAGTTTTGATTATACATGGGCCTTAGAACGTTTGAAGCGAGGGAGTACGAAACCTGCACAAACGCCTGCCAAATTTGACGGTTGCAGGAATCCGGAGCACGTCGGGGGGGAAGAATTTTCTGCCGCAAAGGTCAATCCTCCGCGGGATACGATATACTGGGGCCTCGGTCTGTAGATAATGGATTCGCAAACCACAGCGATCGTTTGCAGCGATCGCCACGCCTCTGACGACTAATGGTGTCTTTCGTATGAATCGTATGCTCCGCGAGTTATCGTTCACGGCTCTTTTCATTTCAGCTTTCCTCGCCGGCACGATTTCGCAGGCCGAAGCGCAAACGGCCAAACAACGGGCCAAAGCGATCGCGGCGGCGAGAAATAAAGCGGCCGCAGAAAAGGCCAAACCGCCGAAGATCGTGTTGCCGATCGATAAAGCACCAAGAACCGAGATCACCGTCGCGCCGGTCGATCCCTCGCGGAAGACGCGGATGAAATCGGTCGCCATGCAGATCGACCATATTGTCGTCGATCACCTGCGTTCCAAAGGGGCACGCGCCAACCCACCGATCTCCGACGAAGTCTTTCTGCGTCGCATCTATCTGGATATCACCGGCACGATCCCAACGTTGGAACAGGCGCGATCCTTTTTGGAATCGACAGCCCCCGACAAGCGATCGGAATTGATCGACGAACTGCTGAACGCGCCGGGCTACGCAAGTCATCACTACAACTACTGGGCCGACGTTTTGCGAATCGTCGATCAGCCCGACGGCAACAACTACCTGCGTCCTTATGGCGATTGGATCAAACAGTCGTTCCGCGACAACACGCACTGGAACGTGATGGTCCGGCAAATGTTGACGGCCGAGGGGAAGGTCTGGGAAAATCCCCCCGCCGGTTACAAGTTGCGAGACGACGGCATGCCGTTGGACAATTTGAACAACACCGTCCGCATCTTTTTGGGCACGCGGATAGGATGCGCCCAATGTCACGACCATCCGTTCGACCGTTGGACACAGCGGGAGTTCTATGAATTGGCCGCGTTTGAAGGGGGCGTTCGCACTCGCAATTACGATCGCGAATTAACGATGGCCCAAAGGGAAGCGGTTCAAAGTTCGGATCGCCGCCTGATCGGACAGGTCAATCGTCTTGTGAATTACAATCGCAAGGAAGTCATTGAAACGAACAACAAGCTGCGTTTCCCGCACGACTATGCCTACGACGACGCGAAACCGAAAGCGTTGGTCGAACCAAACGTGATCTTCGGTTCGATGCCACGCATGGATGGCAACACCCCGCGACGTGAAGCCTTCGCAGCGTGGCTCACATCAAACGACAATCCCCGCTTTGCGCTGACAATTGCCAATCGAATGTGGCAGCGTGTGATTGGCGTCGGGCTGATCGATCCTGTCGACGACATCACGGAAGACACGTCGCCATCGATTCCCGCATTGATGGATCTGTTGGTCTCAGAAATGAAACGTGTGGACTACGATCTCAAAGAATTCCTGCGAATTCTGTACAACACCCACATCTATCAACGTCAAGCGACCGTCATCGACCCTGCTGATCCGACTGCCGAATATTTGGTGACCGGTCCTATCATGCGACGGATGTCGGCCGAACAGGTTTGGGATTCGATGTTGACACTAACGTTGGAGGATCCCGATTCGTTGATCCGCCACACCGATGCCGAATTTTGCGACGCGCTGGCGCTCAGCCCCGGCATCACCGCCGCTCAATTGATCTCCACCTATCCACGTTTGCAAGAATCGGCAAAGGAACAACGCGCAACCGATCGCACGATGGAGTACAAAAAAATCGTGCTGCGACGGGCTTCCGAACTGCCGCAGCCCGTCCCCGCAGACCATTTCCTGCGTCAATTTGGACAGTCCGATCGAACGATCATCTCCAACAATTCCACCGAGGGAACCGTCCCTCAATTGTTGACGATGTTTAATGGTCCGGTAACGCACATGATGCTGGAACCTGGGTCGCTGTTGGTGAACAAAGTCACCAGCAATGCGTCGTTGAACGATCGGGTCGACACGATTTTCCTGAGCATCCTGAGCCGGTATCCGACCGAGGATCAGAAGCTGTTGGCGAAGAAGATCGTCGCCGAATACAAGATCCCCGGTTACGGCGATATCATTTGGTCGCTGCTGAATACGCGTGAATTCGTCTTTATTCAGTAGAGGCTTTTGATTCGCGCGCCCCGACGATCGTCGCCGTTCTACGGGCGACGGCGCGAGCGACAGTGAAGCTGACCCGTTCGATCGCGGACGTTCATTCCACCGAACGACTACCTCCGTCTGACTTTTCTTCAAATCACGGATCTTCCATGACATTGCGTCCACTTTTCAGCGGCCTGTTTCTACTCGCGACGATTTCAAACGGTTCCGTCCTTGGCGAGGACTCCGGAACGTTGATCTTCCAGGATGATTTCCAACGCAACGAATCGCAGGAGCTGAGAGACGAGGTTGGCAATGGTTGGAACACCAACAGCAAATCGCGTGCAGGAGGCAATAAGCAGGTCGATCTCCGTGACGGCGCGATGTACATCTACATTCACGCGGCGGCCGATCACGCCGTCTCGGTCACCCAGCCCGCGGAGTTTCGCGACGGACGGGTCGAAGTGAAATTCATGCTTGAAAATGAGCAGGATTCGCTGGGACTGAATTTCGCTGATTTGAAGTTCAAGGAGGTATGGGCGGGGCATTTGTGCAAGGTCGTGATTGGGACCAAGCACGTCGAAATTGCCGACCTGAAAACGGGGGTGATGGACCTGAAAATCCGCGACCAACGCAAAGCAGGAACGCTCCCCGCCGAACTGAAGAAGATGCTCAAGTCGAAAGCCAAGCGGGTTGCAAATCGGCTGGAAACGGGAAAGTGGTACGATGCCGTCGCAACGATCTCTGGCGACACGTTAACGGTGCAAATCGATGGCAAAGAAGTGGCAACATTCTCGTCACCCGGTATTGCGCATCCGACCAAACGTATGCTGCGGTTGTCCGTGCCACGCAACGTCGTGATCGATGACCTGAAGATCTATCGAACCGGTGGCGTGATCGAGTCACGAGTCCAATGACAACAGAGCCTTGCTCCGGTGGCTCCGCTCCATGCGGTATCGTTGCTCCCTTTTCTTAAGCGTCCAAGATCGTCGCTTCGCTTGGCTTAGCCACGCATGGCAAACACTCGTCGTCGGCGATAGGGCCGAACGAAGGCGCTTGGTCGTATTGGACCTTCCCTTGGATCAATTTCTTCAGGCAGGTGCCGCATGCACCAGCCCGACAATCGGCGTCCATTTGCACTCCCGCTTTTTCCGCGGCATCCAATAGATTGCCATCTGCGGGAGAGAACGCCGCCTTTTTGCCACTGCGTCGGAACTCGACAGGAATCGGCGCGCTCGCCTCCCCTTCGATCACCGCAGTGTGCGGCTTGGGACCGCCGAACGATTCAAAGCTGACCGAATCCTTGGGGACACCCCACTGAATTAGCGCATCGCTTAACGACGTCATGAACTCGGGCGGGCCACATAAATAGTAGCTACCGATCGGTTCTCCCACGACGCGAGAAATGATGTCGATACTCAAACGTCCCTTCAGATCGAAATGATCCCCCGGTTCGGGACGACTTTGCAGAACGACCAACGTGAAGAAGGGACAGCTGCGTTCCAACGCGCGAAGCTCATCCACCATCGGGCAATGCGCCGCGTCGCGAGCCGAAAGGAACACGATCACCGATCGTCCAGGCTGCATCTTCGTGACATATTTCGCCATGCTTGTCATCGGCGTGATCCCCACGCCCGCCGCGATTCCGACGACAAGGTCGGTCCGTTCGATATCCAGCACGAACCGGCCACCCGGCGCGCGAACTTGAACACTGTCGCCAGCGGAAATGGTGTCGTGTAACCAAGCACTCACTTGGCCCCCTTCGATCCGTTTGACCGTAATCTGTAAATGCGTGGGTGACGGCGCATCGGACAACGAATAGCAGCGGGCGGCGACGGGGGCTGTCCCCGGTTCGTCGACACGACCCACCATCAAAAACTGTCCCGGCACAAACGATGGCATCGGCGTGCCATCGGGGTCGGCGAAGACGAAGGTTTTGCAATCGGCGGAAACCATGTGCGTATCGATAACGCGTAAGCTGCGCCATCCGGACCAGGCGGGAGAAAAGGGTCGCGAGCGGTCCGCGGCGACCACTTGGCTGGCCAATTGGGAATCTGACCGCGAACACCATTCGCGCCATTGGGCGCGCAAGCGTTGACTTGCCGTAGCCGTTCCGGTTGCCAAACCGATTATCTGAGCAATAACCGCCAGGATCGTAATGATCCCAATAATCATCAGCGTGCTTTCCATAGAACCTTCACCGCCGCACTTATTGAGTTGAGCGTTTGATTGTTGTCGTTCTGTTGCCTATTTTCATAGGTCGCGGCATCGCCCATGATCGCGTTTGACCGGTTCACTTGCCAGGAAATGGTGCCGCGCATGGGTGGGATGCTGAGAGTCTCGCCCACCCCGTTTGGGTCTATGAGAAAATCTAGGTTACGTGAGGCACATGGGGCGGGAATTATTCACTCCCCGAGACGATACGCCACGCACCACGATCGGCCCGATAAGGGATGCTTGTCTCCCTCCAGCCCACGCATTGGGGTGGTTTGATATACTAGTGAGCCACGGCTTTCGTCCTTCCATTCCAAAAAACTTGGGCACTTCAGGCTGAAACTCACCATGCGTCGAAATCCTCTTTTGCTTCCCCTGCTGATTTTCTTGACGTCCGTTCCGTGCATCGCCCAGGAGAACGAAAAACGTCCCAACATCTTGTTCCTGTTTTCGGACGACCAGTCCTTTGAAACGGTGGGGGCGTTGGGGAACGACCAGATTCAAACGCCCTCGTTGGACCAATTGGCGGCGCGCGGGACCACGTTTACGCACTGCTTCAACATGGGTTCATGGAGCGGTGCGGTGTGCGTGGCCAGTCGTACGATGCTCAACAGCGGACGTTATGTGTGGAGTGCCAACGCGATCTATGACAAGAGCGAACAGGAACGGCGGGCGGGCCGTTGGTGGAGTGAACATCTTAAATCTGCCGGGTACAAGACCTACATGACAGGCAAGTGGCACTGTCGCGCCGACGCCCACCAAGCCTTCGACGACGCGCGGCACGTCCGCGGCGGGATGCCAACACAAACTCCCGCCGGTTACGGTCGGCCGCTTGCCGACGGCAGCGATGCCTGGTCGCCATCGGATCCGAAATTTGGCGGTTTCTGGGAAGGGGGCAAACACTGGAGCGAAGTGGTTGGCGACGATGCGATCGATTTCATCGACGATGCCGCAGGGAAATCGCAACCCTTCTTTATGTATGTCGCCTTCAACGCGCCCCACGATCCGCGACAAAGCCCCCAAGAATATGTCGATCGTTATCCCGCCGACCAGATCATGATTCCCAAGAACTTTCTGCCACTGTATCCCTACAAAGACGAAATCGGAGCTGGCCCTTCACTGCGTGACGAAGCGTTGGGAATTTTCCCCCGAACGGAGCACTGCGTTCAGGTTCATCGCCAGGAATACTATTCGATCATCACGCACATGGACGCGCAGATCGGGCGGATTCTTGAGCACCTCAAGGCGGCGGGGATCGACGACAACACCTGGATTTTCTTTACGGCCGATCATGGACTGGCGTGTGGTCATCACGGACTGATGGGCAAACAGAATATGTACGATCACAGCGTGCGGGTCCCCTTTACGGTCGTGGCGCCGGGTGTCGAAGCGGGACGCCGCATCTCGGCCCCCATCTACCTGCAAGACGTGATGCCAACGACACTTCAGTTGGCAGGGGTTCCGAAGCCCGAACACGTCGATTTTCAAAGCGTCCTGCCTTTGCTTGCCGGCCAGGGCAAACCGCGTCAAGCGATCTATGGCGCCTACCTGGGACTGCAGCGAAGTCTGCGGACCGAACGCTATAAACTGATCCTCTATCCGAAAGCGAAAGTCGCTCGACTGTACGATCTGCAACAAGACCCCGACGAAATCCATGATCTCGCAGCGCAACCAAGCGCGCGGCCGATCATGCGTCGGCTATTCGCGGAATTCCAACGACAGCAAGCCGAGTTGGGGGATTCGCTGGATCTCAGCGAGACCTTTGCGAACCTGAAGTAGCCGCGGGCCCCGGTTCGGGCGGATCGACCCGACAAGGCTGCGGATCGCAGCGAGCGTGCCGATTGGTCAACATGGGCAGCGGTGAGGGGACGGACAGGTTGGTCACGCCATTGGTCGCGTGGAAATCCGATTCACGCGGCCTCCCACCAGCCCCCTGTGGCCTTATGAACCGCTTGGCTTATACTGCCGGATCGTTTTTGAATCCCATTCTTGAGACTTTACCTTGGCGAACCTCCGACCTGGAGTTTGTCGGTCGAGTCGGGCGACGCAAGCGGCGATCGGTTCGCGGCGATGCGATTGCCAAGACAGTGAGCCAGTCGATATGAGCACTCCCGCAAGCGATGTTATCTCGGACAGTTCGGCGCTGATGGACGAACGGGTCCTGGTCCTCGACTTTGGATCGCAATACGCACAATTGATCGCCCGTCGCGTCCGCGAACAAAACGTCTACTGCCAGATCGTTCGCCACGACATCACTGCCGAACGGATCGCCGAATACGCCCCGCGGGGAATCATCTTGTCCGGCGGGCCGTCGAGTGTTTATGAAGACGGTGCCCCACGCTGCGATCAAAAATTGTTTGAACTGGGCATTCCCGTACTGGGGATTTGCTACGGAATGCAACTGGCCTGCGACGCCTTGGGCGGGAGCGTTCAGCACACGCCTAGTCGCGAATACGGCCGGGCACATTGCGAAGTCACCGATGCTTCGGACCTGTTCGATAGCCTGCCCACGAACATGCAAGTCTGGATGAGCCACGGCGACCAGGTCTCGTCGGTTGGAGAGATGTTCCATCCGTTGGCGCGCACCGAAACCTGTCCGTTTGCCGCCGTCAAACACGCCACGTTGCCAGTCTATGGCCTGCAGTTCCACCCCGAGGTGACGCACACTCCCGAAGGGAAACAGTTGTTGCGCAACTTTGTGCTTCGCGTTTGCGGTTGCACGGGGAAATGGCAACTGAGCGACTTTGCAGAGGAAACGATCGGTCAGATCCGTGAAATTGTCGGCGATCGTCGCGTGATCTGCGGTCTTTCCGGTGGCGTCGATTCGTCCGTCGTTGCGGCGCTGCTTTACAAGGCGATTGGACCTCAATTGGCCTGCATTTTGGTCGACAATGGACTGTTGCGAAAAGCAGAACAGGCAGACGTTGTCAAAGCGTTCACCGAACACTTTAAAGCCGACTTGCATGTCGTCGACGCGGGCCCCCAATTCATGCAGGCGTTGGAAGGTATCAGCGAACCGCAAGAGAAACGCCGCCGCATCGGTCACCAATTCATCGAGGCCTTTAAATCCGAAGCGACGAAGATCGAATCCGCCCACTTCCTGGCGCAAGGCACGCTGTATCCCGATGTGATCGAAAGTGGCGCCGCTCAGGATGGCCCCGCGGCGACAATTAAATTGCATCACAACGTGGGCGGTCTGCCGGAGGAATTGGGCTTCGAATTGATCGAACCTCTTCGCGATCTGTTCAAAGACGAAGTCCGCCGTTTGGGCTTGGAGCTTGGTTTGCCCGAAGACTTGGTTTGGCGACACCCCTTCCCCGGCCCCGGTTTGGCCGTTCGTTGCTTGGGCGAAATCACCGAAGAAAAATTGTCGGTGCTTCGCGAGGCGGATGCGATTGTTGTCGAAGAGGTCAAGGCGGCAGGCCTGTATCGGCAGACCAGTCAAACGTTTGCCGTACTATTGCCCGTGCAAAGCGTAGGCGTGATGGGAGACGCACGAACCTATGATAATTGCGTCGCCGTGCGTTCGGTCGATACCGACGACTTCATGACGGCCGATTGGTCGCGTTTGCCTTACGACCTGCTGGCAAAAATTAGCACGCGAATCATCAACGAAGTCAAAGGGGTCAACCGTGTTTGCTACGACATCAGCAGCAAACCCCCAGCAACGATCGAGTGGGAGTAGAGAACGTGCGTATCATCATCGAGAACGACCCCGCCGCGGCTGCAAAACGTTGCGCGACTTTAATCGCCGACCAGATCCAAAAGAAGCCCGATTCGGTTTTGGGCTTGGCGACCGGTGGCACTCCCGTCGCCTGTTACCAAGTGTTGATCGAAATGTATCGGCAAAACTTGGTTAGCTTTGCGGCCTGCAAATCGTTCAATTTGGACGAATATGTTGGCCTGGCGGGCGATCATCCGCAGAGCTACCGGCACTTCATGCAGACCCAGCTGTTCGATCATATTGACATCGATCGCGATGCCACCCATGTCCCCAATGGTTTGGCAAAAGACTACGAAGCGTATTGCGAAGTCTACGAGCAACAGATCGCCGACGCGGGCGGAATCGACCTGCAGTTGTTGGGAATCGGGACCGATGGACACATCGCGTTCAATGAACCCGGATCATCGTTGGGCAGCCGAACCCGTTTGAAGACCTTGATGCCTGAAACGGTCCAGGACAACGCGCGGTTCTTTGATTCGATCGATGAAGTGCCGCGATTGGCAGTGACGATGGGGGTCGGAACCATTCTGGAATCCCGACAATGTCTGTTGATGGCGACCGGGGCGCACAAGGCCGATGCGATTGCTGGTGCGATTGAAGGTCCGCTGACTTGTCAAAACACCGCCTCGGCGCTGCAGCTGCATCGCGACGCGGTCTTCGTGCTCGACGAAGCGGCGGCGCAAGGGCTGACCCGGCAAGCGTATTACCGCAGCAGCGAAGAGATGCATCGGAAAGTACTCGCCCAGGGGCTTTGAGCTCACCGCCCCCCTTGCGCAGTCCAGGAACGATCGGCCATGACGCCGCTGGCACTACGGACGTTTGCCGCAGCCACTTCGGCTGACCATTGAACCATCCACCGAATAAAGAATCTCATGCGTAAGATCGGCGAATTCACGAACCCTGAACAAGCTTCCCAATTCTGCGATTACCTGTTGACGATCAGCATTTCGGCGACGGCCGAAGAATCCAATACGGATCCGGTGGCATGGGCGGTTTGGATTCACGATGAGGATCGTTTGAACGTAGCCCGGGCCGAATTGGACGCGTTTCGTCAGCAACCGGGCGACGCAAAATACCGTGTTTACAAACAAGCCGATGAGATTCGCAAGCAGCAGGAAGCGAAGAACAAGGACCGCCTGAAGCAACAACGCAAAGTCGGCGGTGCCGCGTGGGCCGGTTCGGGCAATTTCGTGACGCAAAAGCCACGATTGACAATCGCGTTGGTGGTCACCTGTGTCGTGTTGTTTTTCCTCACCGATCCGGGCAGTCGAGGCGTTCGCGATGACGCTGGAGCCCAGTTGTTTCAAGAATTGCGTTTTGTCGGAGTGCAAGACTACGTCGAATCCGAAGGCGACCCGCTGGCTTCGATTAAGAAGGGGCAGATATGGCGTGTCTTCACGCCGAACCTTCTGCATGGCAGCATGATGCATTTGGGTTTTAATATGATGGCGTTGTTCTTTCTGGGAGGCGCGATCGAACGCTTGCAAAGCCCGATGGCTTTGGCCGTCTTGGTTCTCTTAACAGGAATCACGGCGATTGTCGTGCAATCGATCTTCCCCGCCAGTTTAGGCGGATCGCCGAACGTGATTGGGATCTCCGGGGCGGTTTACGGGCTGTTTGGATATTTGTGGATTCGGCCGATTTTGCAGCCTAGTTTTCCGAACCTGATCCCTCCATCCACCGTCATGCTGATGCTGGTGTTTATGTTCATGTTTATTCTCTTGCCCCAAGGATCGATGGGAGGCCAATCCATCGCAAATGTCGCTCACGTCGCGGGGCTGCTGATGGGGATTGGGTGCGCCGCCGTGGCTTCTCGAATGCCTACATGAATATCTGGAATCGGCCGGCGGGCATCGCCGAAGTGTTGCGTGTTGCCCTGCCGTTGATGATCAGCACGGGCTGTCTCACGCTGACGCTGTTCTCCGATCGAACCATGTTATTGTGGTACGGCCAACCCGAAATGGCCGCGTCGATGGCTGGCGGCAATTTGTTCTGGACATTGACCTGTTTTCCCGTCGGCATCGTCTCGATGACCAGCGCGATGGTCGCCCAATATTCCGGCAGCGGCCAACCCCAACGGATCGGTCGTCTGATATGGCAAGCGATTTGGTTTTCGCTCGCGATCTCCCCGTTGTTGTGGATGTTGATCCCGCTGTCGCGATCGATCTTTGTAGCCGCGGGGCAAGATCCATCACTGCTCGATTTGGAATCGATCTATCTGCAGTGGTTGCTTGTCGGTGCCAGCGCTGTCGTCTTGGAATCGGCACTTGCCGGCTTCTTCAGCGGGACCGAACGGACTGCGATCGTGATGTGGGTGAACATCGCCGCGTCGATCGTGAACCTGGTGCTCGACGTCGTGCTCATCTTCGGCTATGCCGGTTTTCCCGAACTCGGGATCGTCGGCGCCGGGATCGCCAGCAGCATTTCGTTCTGGACCAAAGCGATCATCTATTTAGTGCTGATGCATCGCCGCGCCGACACGGTTCGTTTTGGCATTGCTGCGGGTCGCGTTGTCGACTTCCCCTTGCTTCGCCGTTTGCTCTATTTTGGTGTTCCTGCGGGTCTTCAGTATCAAGCCGAATCGGGCGGGTTCGCAATGATCGTATTGCAGATCGGACAGGTCGGAACCGAAGCGTTGGCCGCGACCGCAATGGCGATCAACTTCAACATGATGGCGTTTGTTCCTTTGATCGGGGTGTCGATCGCCGCATCGGTCTTGGTCGGGAAGCACTTAACGGAATCGGGACCGTCGTTGGCCGCGCGGGCAGCTATCTCCGCGGCCCTGTTGGGCGTTTGCTACTCCGCAACCTGGGCTACCGCCTACGTCTTGATCCCCGACACGTTGCTATCGCTGTATCTCGCTGGCAATCAAGGGGAAGCGATCGCGCCGACGATTGCGCTAGCGCGGGTTCTGCTCCGGTTTGTCGCAGTCTACTGCATCTTTGATGCGGCACAGATTGTCATCGGTGGGGCACTGCGTGGTGCAGGCGACACCTGGTTCGTCCTTTTTGCCAGCGTGAGCGTTGCCGTGCTTTGGGTCACGGTGGGGCTGATCGGGAAACCCTATTCCAGCAATCCTTTGCATTGGTGGTGGTGGATGTTGACCTGTTGGGTGATGTCGATGGCCGCCGCGATGCTTGGTCGTTTCGCCCACGGCCGATGGCGAACGCTTCGGATGGTGGAAGCTGCCGATTCGAGCATAGCAATGGTCTCCTAAGGCGTCCCATCTACACTGCCGCCAACGCGAACAGGCGCGTCGGGGGACGATGGTTCCGTCTCGGGCGCAACGTCCGCCGCCCGAAACTGGGCCGCCAGCGTCAGATACCGGCGATCGTTGGAAGACTGCAGCAGGCAGCGCTCGATCTGTGCGACCGCCTCTTTTTGTTTGCCGTTGCGCAGCAACAGATGCGCGTATTGTTCGCGCCAAGCGATATCTCCAGGACTCATTTGTACCGCCTCGCGGCAGGACTCTTCCGCCGCAATGAAATCGCCACGCAACATGGCCACGCGGGCGTTGAAGTAGTGCCACTGGGAGTCGTCGGCGACGCGATGCCGCAACGGTTTATGCGACGCGGAAACCGAAGCGGTCGCAGTGCCGTCGGCGACCGTATCGGAAGTTGTTAATTGCTTCAGCGACGACCGTCCCTCGCGTTGAATGATCACGTCGATCCGCGCCAACAAAGCTTCGCGGGTCGCCGGATCGGTCGTTAACGAATCGGCGGCGGTCAGCAAAGCTCCCGGATCTTCCGGCACCAAGGTGTTAAGGTCGGCTTCGATTCCCAATTGTTGGATCATGCGCCAGACGTTTGCCAGCCGTTCAGGCACCAATTGCAATTCATCGCGCCAGAGTGTCAACGCAAGATCTTCGCCAGGATAGACCGCCGCCAACACTCCCAGTCGTTGCAGGGTATCGGGCCGTCGGATTCCCAACCGATGCAGTTGGTTCAGCATCCGCTCGCTATCGACGAAACCGCGATCAACAAAATCAAGCGTCAGCAGCAATGAATAGATTTGATCGTTTAAGGGGCAGAAACGAAGCGCGGCGAGCGCTTGTTCGCGGGCTGCCAACAGGGGCTCGCTCGATTGGCCCGGCAGCAAGACCGATTGCCATTCCACCGACTCGCCGGGCGACGCAGCCTGCAAGGAATGAAATTGGAAGCGTCGCAACAACGGGTCGGTTAGCTGCCAGCGACGATCAAACGCCTCGCGACTCCCCAGGTCGCCGGCTTGATCGATCGTCGCCGTACGCCACTGCAACAAGATCGCCCGGGCGTTGGCAAACAGCACGTCGGGATTGCGTGGATATCGGGTGGCCAGTTTCTGGGTTCGGTCGGCAATCGCATCGATCTTCCGCTTGGCGTGCCGCAAGTCCGGCCGCCAGGCGTTCAGTTGCCGCACGACCCGATCCGACTCCGCCGCTTCATATTGCTGCGGGATGGCCAGCCCGGCGGTGACGAAACAGCCGCCCCAGCAGACCAATGCGAGTGCCAGATCGATGGCACGTTGACGCTTGGACCTCTGTGGACGCTTCGATTTGCGTGACACGTGCGGCCCCAAATGACGAACGACGCGGGATCCGGAGTGCGTGCTGCTGCCTGCAGAATCGACTGCTTTGGTGCCAAACCGCCGAGATGGCCGTGAGGTCGACGCAACCTCGGATTGCATCGGCGGATATTCTTGCGTTGCGGACCGTGATCGATGCCGACGCGACGGTCGCTCGGATTCGCCAGCCGCCTGGTCGGGCTTGGTATCTTTCAAGCGTTGCTTCCTCTTGGGAACCGGTTTCACCAGAGCGCAGACCGCGCCTAGGATCAAAGCGGCCAAGAGCGTATTGGCAGGCAAGAGGATCCCAAAATCAAACGACTGCGAGACCAACAAGCTGGGAACCGCAAACCATGCCGTCGTCGCAATCGCGGCGTCGGATGGTGTGTTCTTAAAAAAGGCGAGGTTCCACAGCAATCGATAGGTCCACGCGATTCCCGCGATCACAAGCCCCACCACGATCAGGCCCCCTTCGAGCAACCATTCAAACGGCATTCCATCGGCATTCAAAAACCAAGCCGATGAACCGACGCGTTGGAACGGCATGTAAGCGAACCGGTAGGTGCCCAGACCAGCGCCTGCGGGAAGGTAATTGGATGAAGCAACCAAGCTGTCTTGCCAGTGATCCAGCCGGCCGTCCTGCAAGGCGTCATCTCCCCAGGTCTGGGCGAATCGCTCCTGCACGGCAGAGACCATGCCGATCGAACCGAGCAAGAGCCCCAATCCGACGAACCCGACCGAGATCGCAATCAGCGCCGTAAACTTTCGGCTGCGGTTGACCGAACGCATACCGACCACAAGCGTCCCCGCCAACGTTGCCAACATCCCACCGCGTGAACCACTGATGAAAATTCCACTGGCAATGACGACTGCAAATACAACGATCACGACCGACAGATTGTCGGTTAAGCGACCAAACCGCGTGATCCGGCTGACCAATTTCTCCCAGCGGCTATCCCCCGAAACGCGATACCGGTCGTCGTTCTTGCGTTCCTTGAGCCGGGTGCGATGGCGATAGACGAGGGCTCCGATGCTGCACGCCAAACAGAGATTCAGGTAGCCAGCCGCATTGTTGCGGTTTACGAAGGGACCAAAGGGCAGCGACGCGTCCGAGGGTGCCACCAGTTCACCACGAATCTGGTTCGCGTTGATTTTGTCCGCCGTACCTAAATAGCTGATCGCGACACCGCTGAACATCGTTAGCGTCAAGAGGATCAACACGTCCTTTTCGCCGCGCAACAGAACGGTTCCGATCAGGACAAAGCCGGCGAAACAGGCGGGCAACACCAAGTATTGGCGAGTATACCAAGGGGCGATACTGATCGGAATCGAGGCAGGGGCGACTTGGTCCCCTACCACGCCCCACTGCGTATAAGCGGTGTGACTTGCGGGTGCCAACATGGACACCCCCGTTGCCGGCAACGGAAGGGTCTGAAAGACAGCGAAGGCCCAAATCGTGAGTGCTAAAAACGGAAGGCCGTACACCAATCGCGAACTGGGTTGGCGAAACAATAACAAGGGGACCGTCGCGATAAGCAAGCAGACCGTCGTCACCGCCAACGCCCATTTGGTCCAGGGAAGAATCCCACCATAATCCCAAGCGGCGAATGTCGGAACCAGCACGGCAAAGACCGCTAACAGCCGGCGCCATAACGCGACCAGCTTCTCGGACGTCGGCCGTTGGACAGCATCGGACATCGGCAAATCAAGGGGAATAGGCGGTGAAGTCGAAGGCGAAAAGCAAACTGCTAGCGTCCAAAGACACTCTTAAAACGGGCCGTTTGAAGGACGGTCACACGAGTCCCAACAAGGCAAACGCGGGAAAATAGCACCGTCCAGCATGATCGTTCACGGATCAAGTCACAACCACCACACAGACTGGGGGAAGCATTATTCGGGTCGCAACGGCTAAGCGGTCGTTGCAATCCACAGAGAGATCACGGCACGATTATCCAAATGATTCGTCATCACCGGAAAAATCTCTCAATCCAACACAACCCGTTGGGCGATGAATAGCTTTGTAAGGGTTGCGTCTCGGTGCATTGGTGCCGTACGCGGAAATTTGACTGCCGTTGTAGCCGGGGGGGCCAACATGGCGGATCCTAGATCATCGATTGATAGTTGTCGTACACGTTTTACTCAAAAGCGACGGTCTCGATTGCGAGCGATTATCGCAGGCGTCGCCTGCTCTGTCGCTGCTTCGATGCTGGTTGTGTCCACGGGAGGCTGCACCGCATTTGCGGGACTCAGCAATTCGTTGGACTACAACGAGTGCTGCGACGAGTTCGTGTTGGGTTATCGCAATAGTGCTTGGAGTGCTCGTGCCTGGCATGAACGCAAGCACTGTTTCCAGAATGAAGACTACATCTACAACTTCCGCGACGGATTCCGTCAAGGTTATGAAGATGTAGCCAATGGGGGCAACGGCTGCACACCAGCCTTCCCGCCGCGTAGCTACTGGAGTTGGAAGTACCAGTCGCCCGAAGGGCAGCAACGCGTCAGTGCTTGGTTCGCCGGGTACCCTCACGGGGCACGCGCCGCCGAAGAGCATGGCCTAGGCAACTATGGCCAGATTCAAATGAGCGGCCAGATGGCAGAAGCCTGTGTGCAATGCGGATTGGGTGAATCGCCCATTCCCGCAGCGGCCGCACCCACTGCGGTTGCCGAGCCCGCTCCCGCGCCTTTGACCGGCTATGAAGGTCTGCTGGGCGACGGGGAAACGATCGTCGGCGATGTCCAGGTTCAGTCCGAAACGCCATCCAAGGTGTCGACGGCCAAACCCGAAACGTCATCGCCGCGGATCGGTTCTGGAATCGGCGGACGGACAAATCGTCCCAAACCGTTCTAGTGTGTTGATTCGCTGCCGCAGGATCGAAGTGCGATCCTGCTATGGAAAACTAGCATCTCCGTTGCCATATCAACGGACGACGCGCATCCTAACAGATCCAGTCCGCAGACGCCGTAACGAAGAGTCTTTGTGATGAATGTTGAAACCAGAAACCAATCCGCAAAGCGCGTGCCCGCTGCCGCTGGCATCCTTTGGACCATGTGTCTAGGCATCGCGATGTGTACCGGCTGCACCAGCCTAACGTCGCCGATCAGCGGCATTCCAGCGCGTCGCTTGCCACCTCAATTTTTTGCTCCGCCAAAGAATAACCTCGTCCCCGTCGACATCTCGCTGTTGTCGCAGGAGGCGCCGCGGAACTATATCCTTGATTCCGATGACGTGCTGGGAATCTATATCGAAGGCGTGTTGCCATTCAACGCTCCCGATGTGACACCTCAGTTGCCACCGGTTCACTTTCCCGACGCCGAAAGTACTCTGCCACCCTCGATCGGATTCCCGATTGCCGTAGCGGAAGATGGCACGATCTCCTTGCCGTTAGTCGAGCCAATCGACGTCCGTGGAATGACGATCGACCAAGTCCGCGAACTCGTACGCCAAGCCTACATCAAGGGCAATATCCTCCAGGATGAAAAGGCACGCCCCGTGGTTACTCTGATCAAAGAGCGAACCTACGATGTAATTGTCGTCCGTCAGGACCAATCGTTGACACAAAATGAGGTCAACAGCGGAAGCAGCGTTCAGCGTGGCAGCTTCCAAGGGGCTTCGGGCAGCATTGTAAAGCTACCCGCATACCAAAATGACGTATTACACGCCCTGATGCAGACCGGCGGACTTCCCGGTGTGACGGCAAAGAACGAAGTCAAGATCCTTCGTGCGAGTCAAGAAGACAAACGCAAACGGATGGAATTGGTCGCGCAGTACTACCGCGATATCGAAGCGAAGCGATGCCAAAATCCATGCATGTGCCCACCACCACCTCCCGAAGACGACACCGCGATTCGTATTCCATTGCGAGTTGCACCGGGCGTGATCCCTGACATCCGTCCCCAGGACGTGCTGTTGAAGAGTGGCGACATCATCTACATCGAATCACGTGATCGCGAGGTCTTCTACACCGGCGGATTGCTGCCCGGTGGAGAACATCCACTACCTCGCGACTACGACTTGGATGTTCTCGGAGCGATGGCGATTGCCGGAACCGGCGTCGGCAGCCAAGTTGGCGGTGGCGGCGGGGGAGCAGGCGGATTGAACGCCCGCAGCGTCGGCGGCGTACCACCAGGGCGACTGTACATCCTTCGCAAGACACCATGCGAAGGACAGGTTGTCATCGAAGTGGACCTGGCTGCAGCGACCAACGATCCTCGCCAGCGACCGCTGATTCAAGCGGGTGACATCCTGGTTCTGCAGTACAAGTGTGAAGAGGAAGTTCTAAACTTCGGACTGGGAACCTTCTTCACCTACGGAATCCAAGAACTGCTACGCAACTAGGCTCGGATTCACCGCCTTTCGAACGATGCCGAACCGCGGTTTGGCATCCAAGGCGCCTACTTCAAGAAATTCCCGCATGCCGCTGTCGATGACCTTCGGGTTTCGACAGCGGTTTTTTTATTAATTGACGCCAAAGCGACCCAAGCGTTGGATCAACCGTTCCACCACCAGGTGGAGCCAGCGGCGGCAGACGCCTTGCTGTGGACGGCGCCCAGGGTTGCATCGGCGGCTTGGTTTTCGACGATCTCAAACGCGTTGATATCGACGCCACCAGAAGTTGTTACGATCCATCCTTTACGTCCACGCAGGAAGCTGCATTCGGGAGAGATCGCCGCTGGCGCGGTGTAGACTGCGACGGGAACTTCGCTACCGCGTCCCATCAACAGATCCAGGTTCACCCCAGCGGTTTCGTCCAAACGCTCTTGAACGATCAACGTCGCCACGACGCTCATATCGATCATGTTCCGCAATTGTCCGAAGACAGGGAACTGCTGGCTTAATTCGCCATAATGTTCCGTCATCAGATCGGCCCACTTTTGAGCCTTCGGATCGGCTTTGGCATTACCGACCACTTGGCCGTTGGCACCGATCAGATCGTTTTCAGTCATTGTCTTGACGCCACGACCCGACAATTTCCAAGAGAGCTTGTCGTCCGAATGCGACAGGGAATTGTAATCGCACGCCATCCACCATCGCGGGTTGGCGTTGCTTTGCGTGATCGATCCCCGCGCCATTTCCAGGTAGCTGGGCAGGCCAGCGATCCGCGACGACTCAAGTCCCATCGCAATCCGCTTCATCTGATAATCGGCGGCAACCAAGATACGGGCGTAGTGACTGTCCGTCGGCACACCGTTCAGCTTGACCATCTGGGGGCCAAACGCTTGCTTCATTTGAGGTTCAAGCGATTTAGGGTTTTGACCATTTCGCAATTGCACCTTGGACAGCAACCGATTCAAGCGTTGATGCCCTTCGGCGGTCGGTTCGATCGAGCAACTGATTCCACCTTGTCGCGCCGCTTCGACACTCTGCATCGCCGTGACCAAGTCGTCGATCAACATCATTGGTTGACCGCTGATCGCCCCCACCACTGCCGCGTCGTCACGTACGATCCATGGTTCGGCGGGGCCCGCAATCACGATGTCATTTTGTTCGGGGTAGGCCAAGACGTATTCAATGCGTTGCAGCCCTGCCAGGTAACGGATCTCTTCGGGCAAATCGTCGCCGGTGGCAAGCGCTTCGGCGATTGCCGCTTGCAATCCCTTCAGCGAGATCATCCGCAGATCGGCTGGCTTGGCCATTTCACCGTCAGCAGCACGAACTTTCGCACGGACATCGAGCAGCAACTTCTGCTGTTCCATCGGTGTCGCCGCACGCACCACGCCGCCAGCATCCACCATCACACCGCCGACGGAGTTCTGACGCACGCCAACTTGTCCGGCGAAGGACGGCGTTGCGATCACGATCATGCTGGCAATGCAGATTGCATGACGGACACGAACCTGCAAACCTTGTGGACATTTCATCAAACGAACTCCCAACGCTGACGCGTCGATACCAAGTGGGTAGAATCTTCCTGAGACAAGCGGCGAACGCTATTTAAATGTAGGTCAAAAACGCTTCCCGAAGGAAACTGCCGACTTACGTGCGCCGCCAGCATGTAAAATAGTCACAAACCACCACGAACACAACATTTTTGCCCGCGGGTTATCGCTTGTCTGAGGCTACAAATTCCGCAGAAACCGCGCCACCGGCCTATTTGGTGGTTCGCGAGGGGAGTCGTTGGACCGACGTGTTCAGCCTAACCCCAGGTCGCCGGACCACCATTGGGAGGTCATCGGGCAGCCATATCGTGATCCGACACGAACGGTGCAGTCGTCAGCACGCCGAGCTATTTGCCGAACAGGGGGATTGGATCGTCCGCGACAACGCAAGTCGCAACGGAACCCGCATCGACGCCCAACCGGTGCACGGCGATCAGGTCCTGCAGCCCGGCCAAACGCTAGAAATTGCTGGCTGTCAGATGGTTTTCGTTCACGAAATCGCCGATGCGTTCGAGCACGAATCGCCCACCGCCGGAGGCAGTGCGAGCGAAGGCAGCGGTTTGCTGGAAGAACAGCAGACCGTCGAGGGGATCGATGCTGGCGAAATCACTCACCGGCAACGAAAATCCCCCTTTCTGGAGCAGCGGCTTCGTAAACCCAAGCCGAACCAAAACGCCGGCGCGGCGCAAAAATTATTTCAGTTCGCTTTTGACCTTTCGCGTTGCGAATCGATCGACGCCGCCGCTGAATCGGCGCTCGACACCCTAATCCAACACACCGGCGTCGCCACCGGCGCGGTCATGCGTTTAGCGGAATCGGCAAAACAAATCTCCGACAATCCCAACGACCTCGTGTTAATCGCCACGCGCCAACGGCTTCATCGCAGCTACCATCGCGTCCCCGATTTTGTCGCCCAAACGGTTTTGCGCGACGGTGAAGCGGTGCTCGCGCGTAACATCGCTGACGATGCGGCGCTGGCCAGTCCCGACAGCCGAGGCGAGATCAGCACGACCAGTACGCTGTGCGCTCCGATTCGTGTCGAGAACCGCTCGATCGGGTTGATCCATCTCTATTCGAGCGACGACGAACCGTCGTTAGAACCCGAACACTTAGAGTTCGCTTTGGCGGTCGCCGAGAATCTCGGACTTGCGTTTCAGAATCTGATGCGACAGGCCAAGCTGGCCACGCGGTTGGATCGCAGTCGGCAGAAGGTCGACGAACTGCGGCACCAACTGGGGCAAGAATCGAAGATCGTTGGCGACAGTCCCGAGATCCGAGCGATCGGTGAAGCAATCCGCCGTGCCGCCCCTACATCGGCCACGGTCTTGATCCGCGGAGAAAGCGGTGTCGGCAAAGAACTGGTCGCGCAATCATTGCACGACCAAAGCAACCGCAGCGAAGGACCGTTCCTGTGTCTCAACTGTGCCGCACTCTCGCCAGCGTTGCTGGAAAGTGAACTGTTTGGGCACGAAAAAGGGGCATTTACCGGGGCCACCGAACGTAAGTTGGGGAAGTTCGAAGCGGCAGATGGAGGAACTTTAATGCTCGATGAAATCGGGGAGATGAGTCCCGAAATCCAAGCAAAGTTCCTTCGCGTCCTAGAAGGTCATCCGTTTGAGCGCGTCGGCGGAAACCGTTCGATTCGCGCCGACGTTCGTGTCGTCTCCGCAACCAATCGCGACTTGGAAGCCGAGGTCCGCGCCGGCCGATTTCGGGCCGATCTCTACTTCCGATTGCACGTATTGGAAATCGTGATCCCGCCGCTGCGTCAGCGGGGCCGCGACATCCTGCGATTGGCAAACTACTTTTTGAAACGCTTTTGTCAGCAGATGGGGCGAAAAATCGAAGGCTTTACCGTCGCGGCGGAGAAACGTTTGATGAAGTATCCATGGCCGGGGAACATTCGCGAACTCAAGAACGTCATCGAACGAGCCGTCGTGTTGTCCAACAAGTCTTCCATCGATGCTGAGGATTTGGTGTTGTCGAATGTCCACAGCGCCGGCAATCCAACGATGGCCCCAGGCGATCCCCGCGCGTTCGAAGAATTATCGTTGTTGGATATCGAACGCAATCACATTTTGCAGACCTTACGCGCGACCGAAGGCAACAAAAGCAAAGCGGCTTCGATTTTGGGGATCGAACGATCGACCTTGGATCGAAAGCTGAAACGCTTCGAACTCACCCCGCGCGACTGGATCGATTGACCTCCGCCACCAGGAAACTCCGCTTCCGCCGGCTACTCCTGCGGCACGACTTCGCCCGTGTCGATCTGCAGCTCGCCGCTATCGATCTCGAATTCGACCGGAATGCGTTCGTCAGCCACCTGCAAATTGATCTCGGTTCCGTCCTCCAAAATCAGCGACTTCAGTTCAAGCCCTGCTGGCCCAGTCGCCACGATCACCTTGCCCGTTCCCGTCGTCCCTTCAACCCGATAAACGAGCCGCTGTTGGCCTCCTCCTTCAGCGAGCTCTCCCGTCGCCTGGAGATCGATTTCCGCAGATGTCACATCGCCCAAATTTTGTTGGACGATCCGGTTCCCTTTGATGGTTTCCACCGAATCGCCGTAGGCCATCCAGGAAACCCCAATCACCCCAAGACAACCACAGCAAACGATTCCAAGTCCGATCAAGACGACGGCGATGACAATCTTGACCGCGTTCTTCGACTTCGGCGGTTGAGCATTTGGGGAATCGTCCGTCGCAAAGCTAGACATCGTATCACGTTCCTTCGATGGGATTCTTATTTACAGCGTGTTCATCCAACGATGGCAGCGGAGCATTGCATCCACGCCGCGGCATCGCGAACGGCAGCCCGCGGTCGTCGGGCTCCGCAGATTATGGGACATCGGCTTGAAGCGATCAATGCGATGCCCCGCCCCTCCCCCGGAAGGCGTCAAAATCGAGGAATAACGATTGCGATGTCGCCTCAAGCCAAGCGGCAATGACAGAAATGTTTCTTTTCGCAAGCACCAGTGGTATGCTAGTCGCCGGTCATTTCCCCCCACCCGAATAGTTTAGAGTACCTGATGAAACGAATTTTTGCCCTAACGCTTGCCGTCGCGCTGCTGTCCCCCTCCGCTTTCGCTGAAGACATCGATCTCAAAGATACCTACCTGGATCCAGCAACTGCCCCGATCGATTACAAAATCCAAGGTGAATACGAAGGCACCGCAGGCCCCGACGCTGTGAAGTTTGGCGTGCAGGTGATTGCGCTGGGGGATGGCAAGTTCCACTTAGTTAGCTACGCCGACGGGCTCCCCAATGCGGAACGATCTCACAAAGACATCAAAGCCGAAATCGATGGCGAGATGGAAGGTGAAACCGCGGTGTTTACCAACGACCTATTTAAGATCGAGATCTCCAACGGTGAACTCAATGTGATCACGGTGGCCGATGGAATCCTGCGAGGCACACTTTACAAAGTCCAACGCGAAAGCGACACCTTGGGTGCCGAACCGCCTGCCGGCGCGGTCGTGCTGTTCGACGGTTCGTCGGCCGATGCCTTCGAAGGGGGCAAACGGATGGGCGATTTGTTGGCGGCGAATTGCTTCAGTAAAGAAAAATTTGGCGACCACACACTGCACTTGGAGTTTCGCACACCGTTCAAACCTAAGGCGCGGGGACAGGCTCGCGGCAACAGTGGCGTCTACATGCAAAGCCGTTATGAATTGCAAGTCCTCGATTCGTTTGGCTTGGCCGGCAAAAACAACGAATGCGGCGGGATCTACAGCATCGCCGAACCGAACGTCAACATGTGTTTCCCACCGCTGCAATGGCAGACCTACGACATCGACTTCACCGCTGCCCGCTACGACGATCAAGGCAACAAAACGAAGAACGCTCGGGCCACGATCCGACACAATGGTGTCGTGATTCACGACGACCTGGAACTTCCCCACGGAACTCCTGGTCGGCACCCCGAAGGACCTGAACCCGATGCACTTTACCTGCAAGGGCACGGCAACCCGGTCGTCTATCGCAACATCTGGGTCGTCAAGAAATAGTCCGCGGCGCACTCGTGATGTCCCATCACAACGCCGGGCCCCCACTCGCGGGCTCGGCGAACGGGAGTGATTGCCGACTAGAGAATGGTTCCCACGGGCAGCGGATTGCCGCGCACGAACGCATCCGCCGACATCTCCCGTTTTCCCGCCGGTACGAGACGCAAGATCTCGATGCACCCATCCCCAACGGCAACCAATAGGCGGCCGTCGATAGCGATCACTTGGCCCGGCTGTGCGTCGGCGGGACGTGGATGATCCGACGCCGCAATCTGGCGAATGACGAGTCGAAGCGGCTGCTTGGTCCCGGTTTCGACAAGCGTAAAGGCATCCGGCCAGGGCTGCATCGCGCGAACATGACAATCGATTTGTCGTACCGTTTGAGTCCAATCGATCTTTCCATCGGCCTTCGCCAAACGAGGCGCCTTGGAAACGAGCGACTTATCTTGTGGGGCACCGATCACGGATGCACGGTCCCAATTCCGTAAGATATCGATCGCAACGAGCGTTGGCTGCACGCCCAACTGACTGAGCCGATCTTCTAGTTCGCCCGCCGTTTCTGTTGCCTGGATCGGCGTGGTTGCCGACGCAATCACGGGGCCGCCATCCAATCGCGGCGTCATGTGGATCACCGAAACACCACTCTCCGCATCGCCATTCCAGACCGCCCATTGAACCGGCGCCGCGCCGCGGTAGGCGGGCAACAGCGAGCCGTGCAAATTGATGCCTCCCAAAGCGGCAGCTTCCAAGGCTTGGGAACTTAAGATCTGTCCGTAGTCGCAGACGACAAACAAGTCGGCCTGGAGCGATCGCAGTTTTGCGATCGCATCGTCCGCATTGATGGTCGGCGGGTCGAAGATCGGCAGGCCGTTATCGGTGGCCCACTGGCGAACCGGTCCCGGAGGTGCGGGCTTTCGACTCTTACTGATCACTTCGGGACGCGTCACGACCAAAGCGATCGAATCACCGGAGCGCCGAATCGCTTCGAACGCGGGAACTGCAAACGGGCCGGTTCCCATCAAAACCATCGTCAACGGACGATCAGGCATACCGCTGCTCCCACTCGTTGCGTCGCTGGATGATGGCTTCGTCCGATTCGACCGAACCGGTTTGTCGGCAGCTTTCGCGAACGATCTCAAATTCGGCCAACGCGCCTTCCAGATCGCGACGCGCCTCGTCGGTCATCCGGTCGATAAACATCACCCCGTCGAGATGGTCATTTTCGTGTTGAAGCACTCGCCCAAGGAAGTCGTCGACCGTGCGTTCGATCGGATTCCCCTTCAGGTCAAACGCACTCAGGCGAATTTCTTTGGGACGCATCACGTTGCCAAACACGCCGGGCAAACTCAAGCAGCCCTCTTCGGCTTGCCACGAGCCCTTGGGACGTTGAATCACGGGATTGATCAACACCAATTCCTCGCCATCCCCTCGCGTGCCGCTGGGGTTGACGACAAACATCCGCAGCGGGATGTCGACTTGGTTTGCAGCCAGCCCCACGCCGCGCGAAGCGTACATCAGGTCGAACATCTCCGCGACGACATCGCGTAACGCTTTGTCCACTTTGCGGATCGGTTTGCTCTTGTAACGCAGGGTAGGATGGGGATACGGAACGATTTCAAGTGGCATGGCATCGGGCGCGGGCGGAAAGTCAATTCGGGCGGAAAGGCTCCATTATAGGATCAGTCCTGTGGCGTCACAGGCGGCTTACTCCATTGCTCGAACCGACCGGTCGGATGCGGCCGAAACTGCCCATCGATACGTTCCAGCAGATAGGCGTCCAACGATTCTGCCACCGCAATCGGCGGTCCTTCCTCAGGCCCCAGCACATTCAGCGCCGTGGCCCAAGCGTCGGCTAGCATGCAGTTGGCAGCGACCACCGAGACCGACGCCATGCTGTGAACGACCGGCCGTCCGGTACGGGGATCGATCGTGTGGGAGTAGCGTTTCCCATCGATCTCGAAGAAGTTGCGGTAGTCGCCCGAGGTCGCGATCGCCTCATTTTCAACCGCCACCGGAAACAACAGCACGGTCGTCGCTTCATCAGGACGTTCGACACCAGCCCGCCAAGGGCGATCTTTTCCCTTGTCCCCCACCGCTCGAATCTCGCCGCCAATGTTCACAAACACATTGTCGCAGCCCAGGCCAACCAACAGATCGACGATGCGATCGACGCCATGCCCTTTGGCGATCGAAGAGAGGTCGACTTGCAATGCAGCCTTATCTTTGCGAAGCGCTGGTGGATCGGTCCGGACATGCAGCGACTGGTATCCCGTCGCCGAAGCAGCCTCGTCGATCGCAGCTTGGCTCGGCAGCGTCTTCTCGTGCCGCTGGGGCCCAAAGCTCCACAAATTCACCAACGGTCCGACGGTCACATCAAACGCCCCTCCCGTTTTTTCAGAAATTTGTAGCGCGGCGGCGACCACCATCGCCGTCTCTGGAGAAACCTCAAACCAATCGAGACTCTCGGACCGGTTAAAACGAGAGAGCTCCGACGTCGATAGGTAGGTCGACATCTGATCGTTGACCCGACGCAGTTCGCGATCGATCAACAATTCCCAATCGGATGCAAGATCCGATGGAGGGCTGGCAATTTTGACTTCGTACCGCGTTCCCATCGTCTTGCCCGCGACCTGCAAGATCTCCGCCGGTTTCGGTGACGCCGCGTCTTCCGCAACGGGCTTTTCACAGCCGACGATCAGCAGTGTCGCGGCGATCAACAGTCGCATTCGCAAAACGTTTCCAGTTCGATTCAAATTCAAATCCATGGTATTCGGTGCAATTCTGCGTTGCTTGCGGAGAGCGTCCGGCGCGGTCGAGCGTCCCAAGAATCGAGCCCGAGTGCGCGAGGTACGGCTACGCCTTTTTGACGAATTCAGACTTCAACTGCATCGCGCCGACACCATCGATTTTGCAATCGATGTCGTGGTCCCCTTCGACGATGCGGATGTTCTTCACCTTCGTGCCGACTTTAACAACAAGCGAGGTCCCTTTGACTTTCAGATCCTTGATGACGGTCACGGTGTCTCCCGACTGCAACGGATTGCCGTTGGCATCGCGCACTCCCGACTCTTGTTCGGTGTCCACCGACGCTTCGTTTGCCGCCCATTCGTGAGCGCAGGACGGACAGATCAAAAGGATCCCGTCTTCATAAGTGTATTCGGAATCGCATTGTGGGCAGTTGGGCAGGTCGCTCATCGGGGGGTCTCGTCGCGGGATCGTCATCGGTTCAACGCCGCGAACAGTTTACCGTTTCAGCCGCGATCGCAACACCGCGGCAGATCGCCGTCCCTGGCGGTGGGACCGCGTCGAGCGAAGGATTCACAAACGGGAACGCGTTTAGGTCGAAAGAATGACATCTTTGACGACGTGCCCTTTGACATCGGTCAGCCGCATATCACGGCCACCAAAACGGAAGGTCGAACGGGTGTGATCGACGCCTAATAGATGTAGCATCGTCGCGTGGAGGTCATGGATTTCAAGCCGATTCTCAATCGCTTTGTACCCGAATTCATCGGTGGCACCGAAAATCGAACCGGCACGAACGCCACCGCCAGCCATCCAGATCGTGAAGCCTTGCGGGTTGTGGTCCCGACCGTTCTTCCCTTGGGCGAACGGAGTGCGTCCAAATTCACCAGCCCAAACAACCAACGTTTCGTCCAACATGCCACGTTGTCGCAGATCCTTTAAGAGGGCCGCGATAGGCTGATCGACGGCGCGCGCGTTATTTTCATGCCCCTGTTTCAAGTTGTTGTGCTGATCCCAGCGATCGCCGCCTACCGCCGGGCAGGTCAGTTCAATGAAGCGCACGCCACGTTCAACAAGCCGTCGGGCAAGAAGGCACTGCGCCGCGTAGGTCTTGGTGGGTCCGTAATCGGAATCCATACCATACATCGTCTGTACCGAAGCCGACTCATCGCTCAACGACATCAATTCCGGAACCGCCATCTGCATCTGATAGGCAAGTTCGTAGTTCTGGATTGCTGATTCCAAGCTGTCGTGATGACCAAATTGTTCGACGGCCATGTCGTCCAATCCGCGCACCAGCGCCAGCTTTCGCATCTGCGTTTCGGCGGAACTTTCGGTGCGTTGGATGTTCGCAACGGCCGAACCCGAAGGTTTGAAAACCGAACCTTGGTAGCTGGCCGGCAGAAATCCGCTGCCAAAACAATCGAGTCCTCCCGGAGGAATCAACCCTCCGTTGATCACAACGAACCCGGGTAGGTTTTGGCATTCGCTGCCCAAGCCATAGTTCACCCAAGCCCCCATGCTTGGTCGCCCTTGCAAACCGCTGCCGGTGTGCAGAAAGTAATTCGCAAACGTGTGTTCGGGAAACTCCGAAACCATCGACCGAATCACGGACAGCTCATCGGCGCAGGTCGCCACATGAGGAAACAATTCGCTGACCGGAATCCCAGTTTCCCCGTGCTGTGAAAATTTCCACGGACTCCCCAAGACCTTGCCCGTGTTGTTGAATTGAGTCGGTTCCACGTCAAAAAACTCGCCCGGATCCCGACCGTTGAACTTGGTCAACAGCGGCTTGGGGTCAAACGTGTCGACTTGCGACGGCCCGCCGTCCATGTACAAGAAGATCACGTTTTTGGCGCGCGGCCGGTGGTGCAATCCATGCAGAGGTTTGCCCAGCGACGCGGTTGCTGGGGCGTCGCTGGCAAACGATCGATCGGCCGACAAGGCTGCGAGCGCAACGGCACCAAAACCGTTGGCGCTACGCAAAAGCATCTCTCGGCGGGACGTCGCCTGCGGCTGCTGCCGCTGGCACGGATATTGGTATGGAGAGTTCATTTGAGGAAGATAAACTCCTTGGTGTTGATCAATGCATGCGCCAGATCCGCCCAAAGGACGAGATCATCTTGCGAACCGGTGGCCGCTTCCGTCTTGAGAAACTGCATCGCCAAATCCAACTCACGCGGCGTCGGCTGCCTTGCAAATGCCATTTGATACATCCAAACCACGCGTTGACGATCAAGATTCGGATCCGCGGCATCCGGAAAAGTTTTCACCGTTCGCTGCGCCCACAGCTCGGCCTGCTGAACAACCATTGGATCATTCATCAAAATCAACGCCTGGGCTGGGACGTTGGAAACGTTGCGACGTCCCATCGCACTAAACGGTACCGGAGTATCGAACGTAAGCATGAACGGCGACAAGAAGTTTCGTCGAACGGAAATGTAAATCGAACGTCGCCCCTCGCCATCCAATGGTCCGCTGACTCCCGGTCGTCCACGACCATCCATAAATCCCGTCAAATGGATCGGAATCGGTTCGCCAAACATCTGTTCATTCAGCCTCCCCGAAACGGACAACAACGCGTCGCGAATGGCTTCCCCTTCCAACCGCTTCGGCCAACGATGATGCCACAGCAAATTTTTGGGATCGGCAGCGACAGCCGTCGGGTCGGCGTTGCTGGACATTTGATAGGTCCTCGACAAAACGACATACCGGATCAATCGCTTGAGGCTCTGACCATCGGAGCGGAACCGCGTCGCTAAATAATCGAGCAGTTCGGGGTGTGTCGGGCGCTGCCCCAAAACGCCGAAGTCGTCGGTCGTGGGAACGATCCCACGCCCCATCAAATGGTGCCAGACACGATTCACGATCACGCGGGAGGTTAACGGATTGTTGGGATCGTTAATGGTTTGCGCCAGCTCCAGCCGGCCGCTTCCGCGCGCGATCGCCATCGGTTGATCGCCCACAATCGCAGTCAAGAAATGCCGTGGCTCAAGCTTCCCCGGCTTGCTAGCGTTACCGCGAATCAAGACGTGGTCGTCTTCACCGATCCCGTCCAGCATCGCCATCGCAGCGCGCGAATCGTATTGGATTTGTTGCTTTAACGATTTCCGTTCCGCAGCCCATTGTTCCACCAAAGCTTTTAGCGACCGTGAACGAGGCGTTGCTTCGGCCAATACTTTGTCGACTTGTTCCTGCCGCGTTCCCGCGACTTTAACTTGCCATGCCTCGCGTGCTTCCACCGCTTTCAATTGTTCGGGCGTTGGATTTTCCAAGACCAAAGAAACAGCCAGCGTCTGTTTCTTTGCAGGTACGAATTCCAAGTGGATTCGGTGACCGACATAGCGTTTTAGGTTCAACCGAACCCAAGGTGTCTTGGCGTCGATCTTGCGTATCGTTTCGCCGTGCAATGGGCCAGCGATCAAACGATGCGAATCGACACAAGCAACGACATGTCCATTGCCCTGAACGCGACAAACGATCTCTCCGTGCTGAACTTCAAAACTTGGAGTACGCAACGTCCGACCGACATGCGGAATCTTATCCAATGCATTGCGGTGATGGATCCCCTTTTCATGGATCGATTTTAGGCCGTTCCAAAAGGAATCGTTGACGGCGGCTGTCGTTTCCGCCACGCGTAAAGCGACTTGGCCTTCGGTCTCGGAAAGTTGAAGCTCCCCTACCACCCGCGGTTGGCTACCGAAGATGAAACCGTTTTGAAGGAAGTGGTCCGCAGCAAGATGGGCATAGTCCACCAGACTGGTATCCGCCAATTCAACCGACTCAACGGGGGGCGAAGCCGGAGCCGGCTGCGCGCCAATCAATCCTTCAATTTTCGCTCGAAACGCCGCGTCGAGATCGGCCAAGCGTTTGGCAACCTGCTGATTGTGGTGGAGCGATTCAAAGCGAACTTCGCGGAAATCACTTCCTTGTAGAAAGCCACACAGTGCGTAGTAGTCGGCCGTTGAGATGGCATCAAACTTGTGGTCGTGGCAACGCGCACACGAAACCGTCACTCCTAAAAAAGCCTTCGACATCACGTCGATCATGTTGTCGAATCGATCCGCTTCGTCCTTACGGATGTCGACAGGCGAATGCACCCATTCCCCGAGAAACCAAAATCCAGTTCCCAAGATCGACTCGTTATATTGCTCCTCGGGATGCAAGCGAGGTGATTCCAACAGGTCGCCGGCGATGTGCTCGCGAACCCATTGATCGTACGGGATGTCGGCATTCAACGCGCGGATCACGTAGTCGCGATACTGATAGGCATCGCGCGCGTCGTTATCAAATTCGTGGCCGCGCGATTCGGCATAGCGCACCAGATCCAACCAGTGCCGGCCCCAACGCTCTCCAAAACGCGGAGACTCCAACAGTTGGTCCACAAGACGCGACGTCGCTTGCTCGCTAGTGTCGTCGAGAAAGGCCTGCAATTGATCGGCGCTGGGTGGCAATCCGATCAGATCAAAGTACAGACGGCGTGCCACCGCACTGCGATCGGCATCCGGCGCCGGCCGTAGCTCTGCGGCTTCGAGGCGTTTCAAGATGAAGCGGTCGATGTCGCTGCGCGGCCATTGCGTGTCGGCAGTTGGTGGCGGTGTGGGCGAGGTGATTGGCTGCCAGACCCAATGTTCTGCCGCACGCTGGCGGAGGTCGAAAGCCTCACGCTGCTGATCCGATTGCGGTGGTGGTTCGTCCGGCCATGGAGCGCCCATCGCGACCCAATCCTCGATCGCTTGGATCTCCGCGTCGGGAAGTTTTCCCTTGGGGGGCATCTCATACGATTCGTAGCGGACCGCTTCGACCAACAGACTGCCGTCGGCATCCCCAGGTTGCAACGACGTTCCCGAATCGCCTCCCTGAATCAACGCAGCGCGGCTGTCGACTCGCAGTCCCGCCTGCAACTTGGAAGCTTCGACGCTGTGGCAAGAATAACAGTGTTCGACGAGAACGGGGCGAACCCGTTTTTCGAAGAACTCCAACGGATCCGCATTCCCCAGCTCCGCACCCCAGCTGGTCGTGCTGGCGACAGAAATCAACAGAGCCGCAACAATTCGACGGCACTGTGCATGTGAGGGTGATTTATTCACGGCAACGGCGGGGCAAAGGAGGGTACGCTGGGAGAGTAAACTCTCCGCAGACAATGGCTACGGGGAGCAGGATCTCACTATTGTACCGCCAGCGGTTGCTCAATGACACAACCACCTGTTTTTCGCCACCCGTTGGGCCAACGACGCTATACCGATTTACCGCCGGTTGCCGTCGCTTCGGAACCGGGTTGCTTTGCAGCAACCTTGCCCTTCCCACCGGCTGCGGCGCTATCCGCAGGATCCTCGTAGTAGTTTCCGTATTCGTATTGGTCACCGGTTCCGTAGCTGTTGCCGTAGGAATACCCGTATCCGGAACGATAGTAGTCACCGCCGTAATAATTCGTTCGCGAACGATAGTATTTCGAACCGTAACCGTAGGCCTCACGACTGCCGACCCCGTTGACGACGACTCCCAAAACATTGGCACCCAACGTCTCAAGCATCCGCGATGCGCGAACCGCCATCGGGCGGATGACTTTGCGAATTCGAATCACCAGAATCACACCATCAACACGTCCGGCAATGTTGCTCGGATCGGTAACGGCCAACAACGGTGGCGAGTCAATCAAAATCAGATCAAACTTTTCTTTCAACAGCGTCAGCATGCGATCGAACTTTGGCGACGACAGCAGTTCGGCGGGGTTCGCGGGACGTTCACCGCATGGCATCACGCAGAGGTTCGGAATCTCCGTTTCTTGAACGGCTTCACCAATCATTTCCGCACCCGATTGGCGTGGATCGTCGGGCATGTTCTGCACCAACCAAGCGACACCACGCTTCGATTCCAGTTTGAACAACTGATGCACGCGAGGGCGACGGAAGTCGCAATCGATCAACAAAACATTCTTCCCCGCTTGTGCCGTGGTGACCGCGAGATTGGCCGTGATCGTCGACTTTCCGTCCGACGGAACCGCACTGGTTACCTGGATCACTTTATTGACACCGTCACGCTTCTGGCTGCTGAAGTAGAGCGCGGTTCGGATCGCACGATAGGCTTCGCAAAATGTGCTGCGAGGTTGGAAGTAGGTACATAGTGACGGGTCGAGCTGCGACTTCATCGCCTTGACCTTTTCCATGTCGGGACGAACTGCGGGAATGTGTCCAATAACTGGCATCCGCAGGTGTTCGGCAATTTCGTCGGGGCTGTGGTACGACTTGTCGGACCATTCCAACAGGTATCCAATCCCAGCAGCACCCAGCAAACCAAGAAAGCAACCCATCGAAAGATTTCGCGACATCGACGGGGCAATCTGCCAACCTTGTTTCGGCGAATTCAATTCGGAAACGCGACGTCCATCGATATCGGTGATGATGTTCAATTCGTCGAATCGCGCGACAATGCGTTCGTAGAGTTCACGCTGGCGGCTGATATCGCGTTCGAAACCAGCGGCTCGAACTTCTGCACCTTCCTCGATTCGAGCTTGTTCGCGCTCGTTGTTGTACGCATCACTGATCACCGCGAGTTGCTGGTCCAGCGATTTGAGGCCTTGGTCCAAGGCCACCAACCGGATATTGATCTGACGCTGCATCGTCAACATCGGATCTTCTGGACCGGTTTCCCCCGCAGCACGCAATTCGGCAGCTTTGTCGACTTCGGCTTGCAGCTGGTCGAGTTCCTTCTGCATTTCCAATTCGAGCCGCTTTTCGCTAGCTTCGACTTCGGCGATCAGTTGTTCAATTCCCGCGATTTTGATCCGCAACGAAGCGACCGCCGGATGCGAAGGGGCGAAGGCGCTCAACAGTTCCTGTTCCTTCAATTGCAACGGGAACAATTGATCTTGCCGCATCATTTCCGACCGCTTTTGCCCCCGTGGGGAAAGCTTGCTCGTCAACTTGGTGGCGATTGGGTCGTTGGCGTCGCCTTCGTCGGCCGCTAGGGTCTCGTCTTTGGGAAGCAAGGATTCACCCAACGCCTGCTTTAGCATCGCCAAAATCGCAGCCGGATCCTGCTTGGCTTCCAAAGCTTGGCTGATCGCTTGATGCTGGCCAAACATGGTCGTCCGTTCCATGCTCAGCTTCTGTTTCTCAGCCAGCAATTGGTCGGCATTCTCTCGGTGAACACTCGTCCGCGTTCCCCCTCGATTCACCAACAGCGTGGTTTGCTTGAACTTGTCGTATTCGCGCTCAAGTTCCTGCAACCGCTGCAGCACATCTCCGCGTGCTTCGTCGATAAATGACAACGTCTCTTCACCCACGTTGCGATGCAAGCTCTGCAGGTATTTTGAATAGGCATCGACCACTGACTGGACGATTCGTCGGGACTCGTTGGGATCGTTGCACGAGAACGCAACGGTGATCACGTTGCCCCCCAGGTTTCCGTTGACCGGCGACAGGTTCAAGGAACCGCTGCTAGAAAGTATCGACGCGATCTGTTCATTGGACATCCCCGAGAACGTTTTCGTCTTCGAGAGATCCCCCATCTGTGCGGCGTCACGAAGCACCAATTCGCTTCGGATCACGCGGATTTCATCGGCCAGCGGGTTACTAGCGGCCTGATACTCGAACCCTTCAATTGGCATGTTTTTTGCCGCATTGGGGGCGATGATCTGCACTTCCGCCGACGACTGGTAGACCGGAGGTTGCTTTGTGTACCAAAGATATCCGATGCCCACACCTAACAATGCACCAAACAATAATAGCCACTTACGGCGCCAGAGCATGCCGACGTAGTCAAACGACGGCATCTCTTGGTGCATGTTCATTGTTGGATCCATTTGATTCATAATCGCAGCCGTTTAGCGTGATTGTGCGGGCAGGGTCGGTTCGACCGAAAGATAAGTGCGGTTGCCGTCCAGGCGTTCGTTGCAGCCATCTTATACGGATGGTGTACATTCGCCCAAGCACTTGAGGAAAAAATTGGTGTCAGAAAAAGATTTGCATCGAGTATTGCGTTGGCCACGCTAACTTTAGCGATTATGCAGCTCGTGCCAATCGTTCAATGGGGTCCAGCGGACAGCTAGTGGATGGGTACGACCCGCCACACGATTGTGTTTATCGGGGCTCTCTCCCCACAGGCAGTCAATGCGGTGCACCACCACCCGCCGGATGGACCAGCGATTTTGTGACCATTGCAGGGCGGCGACCGTTGATTCTCACCGAGCGAAGGAAGCACCGCGCGACGTGATCCCAATCGTTGGTACGGAAATGTCGATTTGCCAACGGGGTATCGCAACGGGCGTTGCTGAATTGGTCTGACGGCTTAGAATCTACCCTCAACGCCCGCTGGGCCAGCGATTGGATTTGCAGGTCTGCCAGCGAGGATTTTCCCCTTTCCCCATCCATCTACTACCGAACCGATCAGGCAACCTTTCAATGACACAAGAAATCAAACGCGTCGCCATCTTGTTTGCTGGCGGTCCTGCCCCCGCTGCTAATTCCGTGATCGCAACCGCTGCCTCGTCGTTTATGAAGGAAGGTATCGAAGTTTATGGGATCAAGCACGGCTACAGCAGCCTGGCCGAATACACCGCAGCGGGCCCGATGCGTGAAGGTGTCGATTACATCAAATTCACCAATGAGATGTTGGCTCATGCGCGGACCAGTCGTGGGATCATGATCGGAACCGCTCGGACCAACCCAGGCAAGCACGTCTCCAGCCCCGAGCATCTCGATGACGCCGAGCTATCGGCTCCGCTCCGTCGCGTTTACGAAGGCCTTGTTTCCATGGGCGTCGATGCGTTGATCTCGATCGGCGGCGACGACACCTTGAAGACCGCCAATAAGATGAAGATGTTCCAAGATCGGTTGCCAGCCGACGCCAAGAAATTCCCCGTGGTTCATCTGCCCAAGACGATCGACAACGATTACATGGGAATCGACTTCACGTTTGGTTATTTCACCGCCGTCGAAACCTTGGCCGAAGAGATCCGCAACCTGAACTACGACGCCTCCGCCGGCCGCGCCTACTTTATCTGCGAAGCGATGGGCCGCAGTGCGGGCTGGTTGGCTTATGGTGCCGCGATCGCGGGCGAAGCGAGCATGGTTCTCAGTGTCGAAGACATCGCTGGCAGTTTGCGTGGCGAGGAAGTCGTCAACGCGGAGACGGGTGAAACGCGTCCGGTGATGGAAATCGACCGCGTGATCGACCGGATGGTCGACATGATGTTGGCACGCGAACGCCAGGGGCGTGAATACGGCGTGATCGTAATTGCCGAAGGACTTGCCGAATTTTTGCCCAGCAAACAGCTCGAAGGCATCGATCGCGACGAACACGGCCACATCGCAATTGCCCAAATCAACCTCGGCGCGATGATCTCAGGCCTGTTGGCACGCCGTTACCAAGAACGGACCGGCAAGTCACGCAAAGTCAACGGCCTTCAATTGGGTTACGAATGCCGTTGCGCTCCGCCGCACGCGTTTGATGTAATGCTCGGATCGCAGTTGGGTGTGGGTGCCTACCGCGCGTTGCACGAAGAAAAGCTCAATGGCGTGATGGTTTCGGTCTCGGGACAATTGGACCTTCATTTCGTACCGTTCGAAAAATTGGTCGATCCCGAAACATTGGTTACCAAGGTCCGATTCATCGAACGCGACAGCGACTTCTACAAACTGGCTCGCTTCCTGGAAACGTGCGTCGAAGACTGATCCGCCGATAAACGCAGATCGCTTCGAGGCACAACGCGGCCCCAGCGGCGACGGTTTCGTCCACGCCGCGAACGCTTTCCATGAGAACTTCGTGGAGGCTACGGGGTGAGGACTGGCGAGCGTCGTCAGACCGCGTGCGTGACCAAAGTGCGTTGCTTTCGAAACGCCCATAATTCAGTAACTGCCAAGGGTCTGTGGGCCCTTGGCGTTCTCACCGTCGCGGGAGCCCCAGTATCTCCATCCCGTTGACGTCCTGACGGCTGCCGACTATCCTAAATCGCAGATGAACGATAAAGGAAATTGATGGTTAAGCGAGCAAGTTCCAACAAGCCGTGTGATTCGACGCCGGTGCCACTGGCGCCCGACGCGTCGGCGACTGACTTTGCCAAACTGGCTTGGGCGATTGCCCATCCAGCGCGGGTCCAAATCGTCCGCCTATTGATAGGACGGAAGGCCTGCGTTTGCGGTGATATTGTCGCGCAATTGCCACTGGCACAATCCACCGTATCTCAACACTTGAAGATCTTGAAGGAATCGGGTTTGATCGAAGGGGAAGTCGATGGGCCCAAGGTCTGCTATTGTATTAACCACGAACGACTGGCGCGACTGAAAACATTGATCGCCGAATTGTAGCCGATCTTTTTTTCGCCCTTTTAATCGTACAGCGGCGATAGACGATTTCCCGATAAGTGACCCTGAACCTACGTGTTTTTTAAACAAAGGAGTTGGAGATGAAGAAGGTATCGATTTACGACAAAGCGATGTGTTGTTCCACAGGAGTTTGCGGTCCGCAGGTCGACCCCGTGTTGCCTCGATTTGCTGCTGATTTGGACTGGTTGGCCGCTCAAGGGCACGAAGTCCACCGGTTCAACTTGGCTCAAAATCCCGCCGAGTTCGCAAACAACCCGAGCGTGCAACAGATGTTGACCGATGCGGGGATAGATTGCCTGCCGTTGGTCATCGTCGATGATCAGATCGTCAGTCGCGGCGAATACCCTTCACGTGACAACCTAGCGATGTGGACCGACACGCCGCTGAAGCGACCGGTTTCATTGCCCGTCAGCGGAGCCGGTGGGTGCTGTGGCGACACAGGCTGCTGTTAGGTTTTTCTTAATTTTGTCACGGGGAGCAGACATGGATTTCATCAAAGTACCGACGCGGAATTTGTTCTTTACCGGAAAAGGGGGCGTCGGCAAAACTTCGCTGGCTTCTGCGACGGCGGTGCATTTAGCGGATCGTGGCCATCGTGTGTTGTTGGTTTCCACCGATCCGGCCTCGAATCTCGACGAGGTGTTGGGAACGCCCTTGGGGAACGACCCCACCCCGGTGGCGGCGGTTCCCAATCTGTACGGGATGAATATCGATCCCGAAGCGGCGGCCACTGCCTACCGGGAACGGATGGTCGGCCCCTACCGTGGCGTGTTGCCCGATGCCGCGGTCAAGAGCATGGAGGAACAGTTTTCAGGTTCCTGCACGGTCGAGATTGCTGCGTTTGATGAATTTTCAAAATTACTGGGCGATCCAAGCGCGACCGCGGCGTTTGACCATGTGATCTTCGACACCGCTCCCACCGGGCACACATTGCGTCTGCTCACCTTACCGTCGGCTTGGTCGGGCTTCATGGAAACCAATACGTCGGGGACGTCATGCCTTGGTCCGTTGGCGGGACTGCAAGCGCAGCAAGCCATCTACCGACAAACGGTCGCCGCACTCAGCGATGCCAGTGTGACCACGCTGGTTTTGGTCGCCCGGCCGGAATCCTCAGCATTTAGCGAGGCGGCGCGAACAAGTGCCGAATTGCGGAAACTGGGGGTGACCAACCAACACTTGGTCATCAACGGAGTGTTTTGTAGCGAGGAGGCAAACGATGCGGTCGCGATGGCGTTGCAACAACGGGGCGAGGCGGCGATGGCCGGCATGCCCGCGGAAACCCAATCTCTTCCACAAACGATCGTGCCGTGGTCGTGGTCGGGACTGATGGGTATCGAAGCACTGCGTCGTATTGGCCAACCGACGGAAACGGATGCGTCCGCGGATCTACAAACCGCACCGATCGGCACCATCCCCAGCGGACTCGGATCGTTAGTCGATGAACTGGCACAAGCTGGGCACGGCGTGATTCTGGCGATGGGCAAGGGAGGGGTCGGCAAGACAACGATTGCCTCCGCCGTGGCGGTAGCGTTGGCCCAACGCGGATTGCCCGTTCATCTGTCGACCACCGATCCGGCGGCGCATCTGGCAGCGACGATGACGGCCGACGCGTTGCCAGGGCTGACGGTCGGACGGATCGATCCGGCGGCAGAAACGGAAGCCTACAAGGCGGAAGTCTTGCGAACCGCCGGTGAAAACCTGGATCCCGACGGCCTCGCACTGCTGGAAGAAGACCTCCGTTCCCCATGCACCGAAGAGGTCGCCGTCTTTCGCGCGTTTGCGAAAGCCGTCGCCGAAGGGACCGACCGATTTGTCGTGTTGGATACCGCGCCGACCGGACATACGGTTTTGTTGTTGGATGCCGCGATGGCCTATCATCGCGAAGTGACACGCCAAACCCAACAGATGCCCGAAGCGGTGCAGAACCTGTTGCCACGATTGCGAGATCCTCAGTTTACTCACGTATTGCTGGTCACGCTGCCCGAAGCGACCCCCGTCCACGAAGCGGCAACGCTGCAAGCAGATCTTCGTCGCGCTCAAATCGAACCGTTCGCGTGGGTGATCAATCAAAGCCTCGTGCCATTGGCGGTGACCGACGTCTCTTTGCGTCGTCGCCAACAACACGAACTGCGATTCATCCACGAGGTACAATCGGAGCACAGCCAACGACTGGCCTTGGTTCCGTGGCAGATCGAACCGCCCACGGGTGTTCAAGGTCTGGCTCGCTTAACGTCGGCGAACAACCCAAAACTTGAGTCCCCTGTTTCTCGCTAAGGTCTCCTGGACATGACGACAAAAACGAAGCTGCTGTTTCTGTGCACCGGAAATTCATGTCGCAGCCAGATGGCAGAAGGTTGGACGCGGCATTTTCACGGGGATTCGTTGGAAGTCTATTCGGCGGGGATCGAAGCACATGGCCTCAATCCCAACGCGGTGGCAGTGATGAGTGAGGCGGGAGTCGATATTTCGGGGCAGTCGTCCAAATTGGTCAGCTTGTTTTCCGACGTGCCATTGGACGTCGTGATCACGGTTTGTGGCCATGCCGACGAAAACTGCCCGATATTTCGAACCGAAGCCAAAGTGATTCACGTCGGTTTTGACGATCCCCCGAAACTTGCCCGCGAGGCGGCCAGTCCGGCGGAAGCGATGGGCCACTATCGCCGTGTCCGCGATGAGATCCGCGATTTTGTTCGCGATCGCCTGCGCTCAAGCATGGGCTAAACGACAGATCGGGAACGGCTCGTGGCTTGCCGATTGCCACCTCATTGGAAACAATCTTTTCGCCTGGCTGAATCCCCACGGGCCAAGCTGGCGAAGGCCGGATCGCGGGTTAGAATGGACGCAGCTATCTCCGGTGTGACGCCGCCTTCTTTTTCTCGCAGACTAGATTCGATTCATGGCCATTTCTGTTAAGTGCAAGTGCGGCAAGACATTAAATCTCAAGGATGAATTCGCTGGCAAGTCGATTCGTTGCCCTGGCTGCAAAGAAGTCTTAAAGGTTCCCGGCGGCGGTGCTGCGTCCGCGCAGCCTCCGCGTGCTGCGACGCCTCCACCGGCAGCTGCCAATCCGACGGCCTTTCCTGCGGCCGCCACGACTCCGGCCCCCGCGGGCGGCGTGGGATCGTTGTTCGATGATGAAGGGATCGCACAACTCACCGGCCCGGTTTGCATGGCGTGCGCAAAAGAAATGCGTCCCGGGACGGTCGTCTGCATGAACTGTGGATTTAACACCCAAACGGGTCAACGGGTCCAGGGCTTCACCGAATCGCAAGAAGCGGCGTCCGAATTCGGACACGCCGCGTTGGATGAAGCGGCGGCGCACATGCGTCGCGATGCGAAGGTTCAGCAACAGATCAGCGGAACCGGGATGCCGGTTTGGGTGCTGGCCACGATCCTGATGTGTTTGGGGGGACTGGCGGTGATGGGGGTCTTCGTCAGCAATGCGATCGCTGCTGAAGAAGGGGCCGATGGTTCGTCGCCGGTGCCGCGTGGAATGTTGCTGGTGATCCTGTTGTTCCTGCAGATCTGCAGCATGTTTTTCTGGATCAAGATCATGATCCATGGCTTCAAAGAATCCCCAATGCACGGTTTTTTGTCGTTGTTTATCGGCCTCTATGCCATGATCTACGCTTTCATGCGTCCGGAGATCCGCACCTACGGCTGGTCCTTGTTGACGGTATCGATCATCTGGTCAATTGTCTACTTTGGCGGCTTCGCTCTCCTGGGCGTGCTAGGGCTTGGTTAATCGGACCATTCGCTGCAAACACTATCTTTTCCCTGACGCTCAGGGTCGCCGGTCGAAAGGGTCGAAGGAGTCCGAAGGCATCCCAGGTTCGCTGGTACCTTCCCCCTTGCCCAAGGCTGAAAATCGATGTTTGTTAACGCGCCAGTACATTGGCATGAAGGAATGTTTCTGAGACCACAGCACTTTCAGATCTCCGAACGCAACATCCAAGATCAGATCCGCGACAACGTCCAATGGAACCGCCACTTCAGCTGGGGTCTGCGACGCTTCCGGCTCGACCCCACCGCCCTGGCAAACAACCGAATCGTCGTTTCCGAACTCGCGTTGCGGATGCGTGACGGTACCCTGGTGGCGTATCCCGAATCGGGCAGCCTACCGGAATTGGATCTGCGTCACGCGATGGTCGGCAAGCAAACGTTGACACTGTTTGCGGCGATTCCGAAACTGGAAACTGCCGCCGCATCCACTCGATATCGTGTCGAATCGCTCGATTTGGAAGACGCCAATTCCGGCCAGAACCCGCGTCCGATTCAGCTGCGTCGATTGAACGTTCGGTTGCTTTCCGACGCCGACGATCATGCCGGTTATTCCACGATGCCACTGTTGCGCGTTCGCCGCGCCGACCACGCTGAAGGAGCTCCCGAGCTGGACCGAACCTTCATTCCGCCGCTGCTGGCCGTGGATGCTTGGGCGACGCTGGAGCAAGAAATCGTCCGACCGGTGTTCGATCGAATCGGAAAAAAGTTGGATCTCGTTTCCAACCAAGTCGTTTCGCGGGGGATCACGTTCGATTCGACTTCGCAAGGCGATCGCATGATCCTGGAACAAATGCGGGTGATGAATGAGGCTTACGCAGAATTGAGCGTGCAGGCCTTCACGCCGGGGATCCATCCGTTGGAGGTTTTCCACCAGTTGTTGAGTTTCGTCGGCCGGATGGCGGTCTTTACCGCAGCACGCCGGGTACCGGATCTGCCGAAATACGATCACGATGATTTGGGCAGCTGCTTCTGGACGGCACGGCGGCTGGTCGATGGCGTCTTGGACGCAGTCATCGAAGCCGAATACAGCGAGCGGGCGTTTGTTGGAGCCGGGCAACGGGTGCAGGTTGCTTTGGAACCGGCTTGGTTGGAACCTGGCCAGCGTTTGTTCGTCGCCGTGGCTTCGTCGCTGCCGACGGAACAGACGCGGATGCTGGTCGAAAAACGCTTGGATATGAAGATTGGGGCCGGCAGCACCGTCGACGAACTGTATCGGTTAGGTCGCGCGGGGCTGCAGTTCAGCCACCACGCCGATCCGCCACGCTGCTTGCCGATGCGTCCTGGACGAGTCTTCTTCAGCGTCGACCCGAAAGCCTCGGTCGACCAATGGGCCGCCGTCGAACGTGGACTCTCGCTGGCCGTTCGCTTTAATGAGAATCTGATCGCAGGCGACGTGCAAAACCGCCGCGCGATCGACGTGGTGATCGATGGCCGACCCGCGACGTTGGAGTTTGTCCTGTACGTGGTCCCGCCGTCGGCGGTCTAATCGCCGCGGGATCCTGTAGCGGTTGCGACGACTGTGGCGCCCGCTAGCATTCCAATGGTGTTTGTTTCTCAGCCTGCCGATAAGTCCCGATGGACAAACAGACGAGGCTCAGGGATTCGGGCTTCCGAGGTTTTGGTATCGCCGTGCAACATGAGGTTGCCCGCTGCCACACGGAGGAACACAGTTATGGCCGAGCCTGTCGCCGCCCCTGAGGCGCCGCGGAGCATTCGACGCGACGTCGCTGCGATTGCCCTCGCTGCGTTCACGACGATCTTGGCTGTGTCGCTGTTCACCTTCGACCCCGCCGATCCGGTTGAACCTCCCGTCTGGCCTCTCAGTTCGCTGTACACTCCCGACGCGCTGGTCTTCCCGCAGAACGGTCGGATCACCAATGCCTGCGGTTATTGGGGAGCCATCTTGGCCGGGTCGCTATTGACCGGCGCCGGCGTCGGAGCCTGTCTTGTCGTTTCGGTGTTGGGTGGAACCGCAATCGCGATCCTGTTGCGCGGAGGTGTCTCGGCGCCGATGATGCGTTCGTTGGGATGGACGTTGGTGTTGTTGTCGCTGACGACCGGTGCTTCCCTTTCCCAGTTCGATCTGGCCCACATGCCGTTGGTCGGCGCCGGTGGCTATCTTGGCGCGATGAGTAGTGCTTGGCTGCGGCTGCATTTTGCATCGGCGGGTGCCTGGATCTTGACGTTCACCTGCCTGATGTTCGGTATGTTGATGGCGACCGACTACATCTTGGTCTATGCGACCGGGAAAGTCGCCAGCACCAGCGCAAAGACGTCGGTGGCCGGCCTACGTCAGGTGGGCAAAATCCTTCCCAAGAAATCCCTGCACGCCGGAACGCTACGCACCGACATCGACGATTCTAGCTACCTGGAAGGTGACGACGCGGACGAACCGCAGGACGAAGCGGAACCGGTATCGCAGCCAAGCGTACGGATTCGCGGTCGCAAGCCGGAGCAGTTGACGGCTGCGGACGATGTCGATGCGTTGGTCGAAACGGCACCAGAGATCGAAGCCGAAGTGGCCGAAGAACCGCAAGAGGTTGCCGAACCCGAAGCGCCCGAACCGCAGACCCGCGACATCGTGGTCGAGGACGAGACCGTCAACCTGCGCTTGGATCCGCCTCACGAAGAGACGCCCGATAAGCACGAATTGAAGGTCAAGACAAAACAGAATCGGAAACCGAATACCGATTCACTGTCCGACGCGATGCGGGAACAAATGCCCGAAGGGGCCGACGACTATCTGTTGCCTTCGGTTACGTTGTTGGATGAATCGGACGACATCTGCTACGACGATCAATTGGTCGAAGTCCGTCGCAAAGCTCGTCTGTTGGAACAAGCCTTCGCTGACTTCAACCTCAACGTCCGCGTCAAAGAGATCGAAACCGGTCCCGTGATCGCGCAGTACGAAGTCGAACTGGAAAAGGGCCTGCGATTAAACAAGATCACCGGCTTGGCCGACGACCTGGCGATCGCCCTGCGCGTGCCAACGGTTCGTATCGTCGCACCGATCCCAGGAAAAAACACGGTCGGAATCGAAGTTCCCAACGACACACGGCAGACCGTGCACTTGCGTGAAGTGATCGAAGAGTGCGCCGGTTCGGCGAACAAGATGAACATTCCGATCTTCTTGGGCAAAGACGTCTCGGGAAATCCGCTGACCGTCGATCTGGCCAAGATGCCTCACCTGTTGATCGCTGGCCGGACCGGTACCGGTAAAAGCGTTTGCTTGAACTCGATCATTACATCGATCCTGATGACACGACGTCCCGACGAGGTGCGGATGCTGATGATCGACCCTAAGATGGTCGAATTGTCCGGCTATGGACGGTTGCCCCACCTGATGCATCCGGTCGTGACCGACATGAAAAAGGCCGAAGCGATCCTGTCGTGGGCCGTCGACAAGATGGAGGAGAGGTACGCATTGTTGGCGAAAGTAGGCGTTCGACACATCAACGGCTACAACCAATTGGGACGCGAAGAACTGGAACGCCGCTTCCAACCCGAAGACGAAGAACAAGCGGCCAACATTCCCGATCATCTCCCGTTCATCGTCATCGTCGCGGACGAAATGGCTGACTTGATGATGACCAGCGGCAAAGATGCCGAAACGCACATCATTCGTTTGGCTCAGAAAAGTCGTGCCGTCGGCATCCACTTGATTCTCGCCACCCAAAAGCCAACGGTCGATGTTATCACCGGTCTGATCAAAAGTAACCTGCCAGCGAGGCTCTCATTCCAGGTCGCCAGCAGCAGCGATAGCCGCGTGGTTCTGGATGCCAACGGAGCGGACAAGCTGTTGGGCAACGGCGATATGTTATTCCTGTGGCCGGGAACCAGCACGATGATCCGTGGCCAGGGCACCTACCTCGGCGACGATGAAATCGATCGCGTGGTCGACCACTGCAGCATGACCGAGCAGAACTTTGTCGGCGAGCTGATGAATTTGAAGGTCAAGGACGAAGAAGGGGCCGCCGGTGGCGAAGAAAACGTCACCGCACTGCGCCGCCGCGACGACCTGTACGAGAGTGCAATCGAAGTCGTCCTCAACGAAGGGCGAGGCAGTTTGTCGTTGCTGCAACGTGCGTTGGGCATCGGCTACGGCCGCGCCGCTCGAATGATCGACTTCATGGCTGAAGACGGGATCGTCGGCCAATACAATGGCGCTCAGGCGAGGGAAGTCATCATCACCGCGTCGCAGTGGGAAGCGATGAAAAACGGAAGCGCGGAGGCTGGCGAACCGGCGAAACCAAAGAAGAAGGCCGCCAAACCGTTGCGAGCCGTGAGTGAGCCCAACGACTGGGACGACGATGCGGACCTCGACGACGACGAGATGGATGTCGTCTCGATGGATTACGAAGAAGAAACCGAAGATAGCTGGGAAACGTAATCCGACTGCCCATACGGGGCACGCGCATCACTTCACGCGTCCCCCGCCCCCCGAGCGACGATCGTGCAACGAAACTATCGATTGCAAACGCGTTGGAAGATCTCGCGATGCATGCGCTGATGGCTCTCACATTGTGCGATCAATGACTCGGAATCCCCGAATCCCAACAGGTAGACCAACTTGCCTAACATATCTTCGTCGGTTGGCAGATCATGTCGTTGAGGCGTATTTAACAGTCGCAGCGCCGATTCCACCCGCCGCAAGAACGCGTAACCATCCTCCAATTGATTCGCCGTTTCGCCATCCAGGATCGAAGCCCGCCGCAAGCTTTCGATAGCTCCCAGCGTACCCGGCACCAGCACCTCGGGATGTTGCGCCGCGTGCTGCAGTTGCAACATCTGCACGATCAATTCGACATCCATCGTGCCACCGGCAGACCGTTTCAGGTTCTTTGCCGAAGCATCGCACTGCGAGGCCTGCCGCAATTCCCAAACTTGATCGCGCAGGTCGGGTATTCCGCTCGCCTGATTCACGACTTCGCGGATCGATTGCATCGCGAGATTCCGCGCTTCGGGGGAACCGTAGATCGGGCGTGCCTTGCACAGCGACAACCGTTCCCAAAGCGTTCCCGATCCGCCGGCGAAATAGTGAACCAATTGAGCGAACGGAACAGCCAAGATGCTGCTGCCGCCACTGGGTCGCAGTTTCGTATCAACATGATACAGCCGGCCTTGCGGCGAGACGGCGTTAGCAAGTTGCGTGGCGCGTTGGCACAGTTGATTAAAGAAGTGATTGTTGGTGGTTCCTTCGCTGCGACCACCGCGGCGCGGCCGCGTATGTCCTTCGCTTTCATAAAGGAACATCAAATCCAGATCGCTGTGGTAGTTCGGTTCGCGTCCGCCCAATTTACCGACCGCAAGGATCACCAAATCGCACGGTCGACCGTCGCGGGTCTGCGGATCACCGAATCGCCGGGCCAAGACCTCGTATTGTTCTTGCACAATTCGATGGATGCAGATCTCCGCGCAATCGGCCAACGTTTGGTGCGTCGACTGGATGTCATCCTTCCCTAAAACGTCGCGAACGCCGACGCGCAGATGGACCGAATTGCGGAAGCTGAATAGAATCCGCGGCACGTCTTCGGCACCACGACACATCTCGGTCGCCAACGAATCGAGTTCTTCGTACGAAGGCAAACGGTTCAAGATCAAAGAATCCATCAATTCGTCGATCATGCCCGGATTACTGGTCAAAATCCCGATCAAATAAGGCCCAACCGCCGACAAGCGGACGACCATTTCTAGCGTCGCTGGAGCAAAGCTGGCCAGTTCCCACAACGCGCTCTTGCCACCCAACGAATCGCTCACCCGGACCATATTCTCCAAGGCGAGCGACGGATCGGGGGTTTTGGCGACCGACGCCAGCAAGCGTGGCGCGATCGCAGCCAGGAAGTGCCGGCAACGCCGCGTCGAAAGAAACGGAATCTTTTCGTTCGCCAGCTCCATCAACAACTGATAGGCCTGCTTCGGATCGGCGAATTCAAACGGCTGCAACGCTTCGGCGATCTGCTGATCGCTGGGATCGGGATCCAAAACCAATTCGGTCTCGATTGGCACCTGTTCTTCATCGCCGAAAGCATCGTGCAACAAATGGTCGAGGATCCGGCGATTGACCAACTGCATCTCGGCTAATTTGGCACCAAACGCCGCGACCGATTGCGGTCCGTCGGCATCGCGATACCCCATACGCCAACAGAACCGTGTCAGTTCGCGTGGGTCGCTGGGGATGGTATGCGTTTCCAAATCGAACATGATCTGCAGGTGATGTTCGACGCTTCGGAGGAATTTGTAGTTCTCCGACAACACCGTTGCTTCTTGCGGCGTCAGACAGCCAACCTGCTGTAACGCATCGATCGCGTTGAGGGTATTGCCCGTCCGCACCGGTTCCAGATCGGCGCCGTTGAGCAACTGCAGGAATTGGATGGAAAACTCGATATCGCGAATTCCCCCGTGCCCCGTTTTGACATTCCGCGCTTCGTCCCCCGCCCGTTTCGCTCGCTTTTCGATTCGCCGTTTGATGTGACGAATCCCGGCGATGTCGACGCGACTGAGAAAACGCCGATAGATCCATGGCTTCAAGGCCGACAGAAACTCGTGCCCCAAATCCAAGTCCCCTGCGATTGGTCGGGCTTTAATCAACGCTTGGCGATCCCAGGTCCGACCACTGGAATCGTAATAACGAATCGCCGACGCGATGTCCGAAACCGGCGGACCATTTTCGCCGTGGGGACGAATTCGAAGATCGACTCGATACGCCGACCCCAGTTCCGTCGGTTCGTCCAGCAATCGGATCACCATCCGCGTCAATCGCTCGAAGTATTCCGCAGCCGGAATCGATCGCGTGCCGTTGGTCTTTTCCGCTTCGTCACACAGGAACATCAGATCGATATCGCTGCTGTAATTCAATTCCGAACCGCCCAATTTCCCTAATGCCAGGACGACCAGACGGGCCCGTCTCCCATCGAGTCGCACGGGGAAACCGCGTGCATCTTCCAACAACCGTTGGGCCGCGATGACCGCCCCTTGGGTGATCGCATCGGCAAGGAAAGAGATCTGTTGGGTGACCCGTTCCAAAGGAGCTTCGCGAATGAAATCGCCGTACGCGATCCGTAGGGTTTCACGCTGCTTATAGACGCGCAACACCCGCATCACTCCTTCTTCATCCCGCGCCGTTGAAAGATCGCTCAACAGATCGTCGATCAGAACCTGATAGGCGACCGGTTGTCCATCGGTGATCCGAACCAGATCGAAAGAATCCGGAGCACGGACCAATTGATCGGCGAGATACTGACTGGTGGAAAAAATCCGCAGCAACGTTGGAAACGAACTGCGATCGCGTTCGAACAGCGCGACCAGGGACTGAGGGCTTCGCGAGGCGGCGATGAAACGATCCAAGTTCGCCAACGCGCTGTCGCGGTCGCTAGCGTCGGGTAGATGACTGGCCAGCTGGCTGCACAGAAATCCAAACATCTCGTCGTTCAGGCCGCCACGGCGGATCGAAGTGAGCGATTCCAAGCCCCGTTCCGAATCCTCGACTCCCAACGATTTCAGCCATTGAGCTGCCGCTTCGGGATCGGTCAGTTGATCGTTCTCATTGGTCAAAGACATGGAAAGCAAGGCCTCGGCGATCGGTTGCGTTTACCGCGAATTTCAGGCCATTGATTCTAGCATTCCGCTGCCCCGATGCCACGCGGGGCAAGCGGTCCTCCTTGGCAAAACCGCATTTGGTCCCCTTCCACTCCGCCACAGTCCGCCCCCTCGCCACGCGGCGAACGTACAAGCAGCTAGCATGTCCGGAAGAACCGTTGCAATCGAACCCCGGACGATCCCGGCACCGTGGAGACATTGAAAACGGATAATCCGTCATGGGCGAACGGGCGGCGGAAAGGTCGCCAGCGGTTCGCGGCATAGGCCAAACATCGATCGAACCGTTCGCGGCGCACCATGGAAACAGGGTTTTACCCATTGGTTGGGCTACGGCTAAACTGGATTTCTTAGCGGATTCCGGCTAGAATCCACTACCTTATCTAACGGGTGGTCAGGACTTTCTCTCCGCCATCAGTTTATACCCATCGGGAATCGGACCCGCGTTTTCACCGGGCAACGGCCTTGGGAATTGCACCATCGAACAGGGCGAAGTCTTTGCAATTTGAAGAAGCCTTCTCGAAAGCCCGCGACGGCGAAACAGAAGCTTTGGGCGGTCTGCTGGAGACCTACCGCAGCTACCTGCGCGTCTTGGCTGCTTCGCAGATCAGCCATCGACTGGGCCAACGCGTCAGCGCATCGGATATCGTGCAAGACACAATGCTTGCTGCCCATCGGGATTTTGGTGATTTTCGCGGCCAATCGTCGGAGCAGTTTTCGGCGTGGTTGCGAGTGATTCTGTCGCGGAACCTATTTCGCGCAATCGAACGCCACATGAAAGCGGACAAACGGGACGTCCGCCGCGAGGTATCGTTGGACCAAGTGGCTGGTTCGGTCGATTCGAGCGCCGCCGGACTCGCCAGTCTACTAGCTTCAGATCAATCGACGGCCAGCCGAATCGTCAGCCGTGGCGAGGAATCGCGTCGATTGGTCGACCTGTTGGATGAATTGCCCGAACATTACCAGCAAGTCATCATGTTGCGAAACTTTCAAGGGTTACGGTTCGATCAGGTCGCACTGGAAATGGGACGCACCGCCACCGCGACGCGATTGTTGTGGTTGCGGGCGTTGAAGAAACTGCGTGAGCTATACGAAGCGGAGGCGTCCGCCGGATGAGTCGCACCGAGAACTCAACAGCCGGGTTGGACGATCTGTCGGCCGCCGATCAAACGCTGTTGGTCGAACTGCTCGATCAATATTTGATCGCGAGCGAAGAGGGACGACAGCCCGATATCGAAACGATTGTTGCACAGCATCCGCACTTGGCGCGGCCGCTGCGCGACTACCTATCGGGCTTAAATCTGATCCAACAGGTCCACAACAGCCACGTCCAGCCTTCATTTTCCGAATCGGATCGCGCAAGCCGTTTGGTCGATTACGAACTAGGAGAGGAGATCGGACGCGGCGCGATGGGCATTGTCTATGCCGCGATCGACAAACGGAATCAACACCCGGTCGCCCTGAAAATCCTGGCCTTTGGTTCGTCGCTGAATGATGGATTGATCGAACGCTTTGCCCGCGAAGCCCGCGCCGCGCAATCGCTTTCCCATCCGAACATCGTTCCGGTTTATGACATCGGTTGCGACGAAGCGGTTCACTATTATTCGATGCAGCGGATCGATGGTGATTCATTGGACCAACACATCGCCGCTGCGCGCGCGCGCCGTCGCGATGCTGCCGATACCGCCAGTGGATCGCTACTGTCGGGCAACGATCGTTTCCGCCAAATCGCGTTGCGGTCCGCTGAAATTGCCGACGCGCTGCATCAAGCCCATCAAAACGGCATCGTTCACCGCGACATCAAACCTTCCAACGTGCTTCGTGATCGCGACGGCAAGCTCTGGCTGACCGATTTTGGGTTGGTCCGCATCCATCAAGAACAAAGCCTTACCAAGACGGGCGATCTGATCGGAACGTACCGCTACATGAGTCCCGAACAAGCGCGCGGACGAGTCGATCTGATCGGGCCCCACACCGATGTCTACGGCTTGGGGGCAACCCTTTATGAGATGTTAGCGCTGCGTCCGTTATTTCGGGGCGACGACAGTGCACGCCTACTAAGACGGATCGATCAAAACGCCCCCAAGCCCCCGAGTCATTGGGACCCACGTATTCCACGCGATCTCGAAACGATCGTCCTTAAAGCGATCCGTGCCGATCATACCCAACGGTATGCAACCGCAGCCGAATTCGCCGACGATCTGACGCGGTTCGCTCAAGGGCAACGAATCCACGCGCGCCGCGAAAGTTTGTGGATCCGCACGTCGCGGATTCTACGGCAACATGCACGCACGTTGGCGATGATCGCCGCCGGGCTGACGCTGTTGATTGCGATTGGGCTGGCGGCAACGACTTTTCGTTTTCGATCGACCGATCGCGTCGCGGGGTCTGCAAGCATCGATCCCACGCTGCGTCTGCAAGTGGCTCGTTTGCAACTGGCAGAGTTGGTGCAGGCCGACGGAACCGACGCCGCCACGGATACGAAATACCGCCAGTTGATCGATTTGCTGAACGTCGACGCGGGACGAATCGACGAAGCGCGATTGCGGTGTCGGGCGGAAAACCAGTGGGCCGCAGCTTGCCTAGCCCGTGCCGATTTGGCAACCGCCGAATTGCGGCTGCAACAAGCGGTCACGTCGGCCGAACGTCTGCCCGAAATGGATAACAACCGATTGGCAAAGGGGCTGACGCACGTGAACATGGCCCGGTTACGGGTCGCAAAAAACGAGCTGTCTGCGGCGCGAAACGAGCTGGCCCAGGCGCAATCGGCCCTCGCCCGGCCACCGGTGGCGAGTGCGGATGCTAGCAGCCAATTGATCGTTGCTCTCAATGACCTGTGCATGGAGTTCCATGACCACGGTGCCACCGACGCAGCAATCTCGGCAGCTGCCGATCTGAACCGAATGTGTGATTGGGACGATACGCGGACCGATCGTTCGTTGGCACAACTGCGTCAGGCATCGATCGCTCGAAATAATTTAGGGGCGTTGCTATTCGAAACGCACGACTTTTCTGCCAGCGCAAACGCCTACGACGATTCGATCGCTTTGTTCGAACGAATGCTCGAAACTTTCCCGTGGAACATGGAATTGCGTCGCGAATACGCCATCGCGCTCAACAATTTGGGCCGAGCTCAAGCGGCCAACGAAGCGCCGGACGCGGCGGAGGTGACGTTTCAACAGGCGATCGCGATTATCGATCCACTATCTCAATCCGACGACAAGGATGCGGAATTAGCGTATCAAGCCGGTGGCATTTGGAACAATTTGAGCGTATTGAAGCGTGGCCGCGGTGATCTGACGGGCGCTGATGCGGCGTTGTCGGAGGCCTTGAAACGCGCTCGACATGCGGTGGCTTTGCAACCTCAGGCGTTGCATTATCGCAGGGCATTGAACAAAATTGAACAGAACTTGAAGTCGGCACCGATCGTGGACCCCAACTTATGAAAAAGCCAGCTGCCAAAACTCGGCGTCCCTTTCGCATCGAATCGCTCGAATCGCGTTCGATGTTGGCAGGCGATGTGGTTTCGTTTGCCGATGGCTTGCTCGAATCCGATCGCCCCAACAACGTTCGACCTTTGGGAACGGTCGATGTGCGCGTTGCCGATTCGGTGATGACGTATGAAGTCTTCTCAGCGCGTGGCTTCCGCAGTGTTCCGCCATCGGACGCCCGACCTGATTGGCACAATCATCCCAATGGCAATGGGGCCGCAACCTATTCAGCGACGCCTCAATTCACGTTCGTCGCCCTACCGGAACTTCGCGCGCGTCTACTAACAAGCAATCCATCCCCCAACAACGTCCAAGCGGTGCAGTTCGACTGGAACGATTCGTTGTGGAATGGACCGCAAAGCCTCAATTCGTCCGGTTCGAAGCCGCTACCGGTTCATGCGGATTCGGGCTCGAGCTTGAACAACTCGGGGACCGAAGATGCGATGACCGAACAGGCATCGAATTCCGAAGCCGATTCCGAAGCGTCTCCAATCCACAGCGATGGCGACGCAACAGCCCACCCCGATCCCGTGGCGACGGCGACCCCCGTAGCGGACGACGACGCCTCCGACGGCCAAACCGCTGCCCGAATCGATCGAGCGATTCTTGAATGGAGCGAGGATGAAACGGGGGAATTTGTCGATGCCGAAACAGGGGGTGAGGGACGCGACTCCATCGCTTGGGATGCCCTGGACTGGTCGGAAAGCTTGCGAGCAATCGAACTCACCGGTTCGAAGTCATCCCCTTTCTCGGCACTCGGGGTCGATAAGCAGGATGGCTTTTTGCGATCGGATTACGCCGACATTCTTCGCGGTGAAAGCGACGCCGCACAACGATGGCAACATTGGCATAGAAGTGGCGACCGATTTGGCGATGCATTGGACCGCTGGATCGTTCAACCGAACAATGGCGATCGCTCATTCACTCAGATCGTCCACGACCAGATGATCGATCTTACCGCCGGCGCGACGACTGAACTCGTGGGGATGGCAATCTCGTATGGTGGCATGAACATGACTCAATTGTTTGTGGAAGCCGACGCGCAATCGCCTGGCGATGAAGGTCGCAACGATCCTAGCCAGCTTGCGATTGTTTTTGAATCGCTTGCCGCCACAAACCACTGGGCCTCGGCCGTTGGTGTCATTGCGGTCGCTTCATGTTTATCGCTACGGCGACGCACTCAGACGAACTCCGAAGCCGGTCAGCAGGCCTCCACCAGGCTTCATCCCTTGGGCCGCCGAAAGCGTGATGCGGAATCTCGCTAGGACCGCCCATCGATCCATGCACCGATAACTCGTTTGCGGTGGACCTCGTGAAGGTCCGACCGATCGGTGACGAAATGCACGCGCCCACACCAAGTTTCTCCCGCAGGACGGTGCCAGTGGCGTTCTGCCACACTATCTGTTCAAACGCCAAGATCTAGGAACAATGGTCGGATCGACAACCGATTCAGCCCCTTGAACTTCGGAGCGTTAGAGACCAATGGACGTTGAAATTCTCAGCCGATTGCAGTTCGCCGGCACGATCATGTTCCATTATCTGTTTCCGCCGTTGTCGATCGGCTTGGGGCTACAGCTGTTTCTGTGCGAACTGGCGTTCTATCGCACTCGCAATCCCGCCTGGGAAGCCGCCGCCCGCTTCTGGACCCGCGTCTTTGCCGTCAACTTTGCGATGGGCGTCGCCACCGGGATCGTGATGGAATTCGAATTCGGCACGAACTGGGCCGCCTACTCACGCTTTGTGGGCGATGTCTTCGGATCGGCATTGGCCGCCGAAGGGATCTTTGCGTTTTTTCTGGAGAGCGGCTTTTTGGCTGTACTCGTTTTCGGATGGGACCGCGTCGGCCCGAAGATGCACCTGTTCAGCACCCTGATGGTCTTTCTTGGCTCGGCGTTTAGCGCCGTCTGGATCGTCGTCGCCAACAGCTGGCAACAGACACCCGCTGGATACCACATCGTTTGGCATGACGTTCAGGGGGAACAGGTGCCGCGGGCGGAAGTAACCGATTTCTGGGCGATGGTCTTCAATCCCTCCTCCGTCGATCGGTTGACGCATACGTTGATCGGCGCCTTGGTCTTAGGAGCGTTTTTTGTCGCCTCGGTCTGTTCGTTTTATCTGCTTCGCGGCCGACACGACGCCGTCGCTCGGCGCTGTCTTTCGATCGCACTGCCGACGGCGCTGCTGTTCACTCTTTTAGCCGGGGCGACCGGCCACGATTCCGCTCAAAAGCTGGTCGAGACGCAGCCCGCCAAACTGGCCGCGATGGAAGCTCATTTTGAAACAAGCGAGGAACCAACGGGGCTGTATCTTTTCGGCTGGCCCGACGCGGCGAACAAGAAGGTTCACTTTGGCGTTCAGATCCCGCGATTGTTGAGTCTGATGGTCTACAACGACCCATCGCGCCCGGTTCCCGGAATGGATCAAATTCCCGAAGACGCTCGCCCGCCGGTCTGGCTTCCCTTTCAGACGTTCCACCTCATGGTCGGCATGGGGACTCTGATGATCATGGTCGCAGGGATGGCCTGTTGGTCTTGGTATCGAGGGACGTACGGAGAGCGCCGATGGCTGTTGTGGGCCGTCGTTCTGATGCCACTGGCAGCGATGACGGCCAATCAGGCGGGCTGGATCACGGCTGAAGTCGGACGGCAGCCGTGGGTCGTCTACCCATCGGTACAAAACGGCGTCGAGATGATGGGGATGCGGACTGCCGACGGGCTGAGCGAATCGGTGACGGCACAACAGGTGCTCAGTTCGATCATCCTGTTTGGAATCATCTATTCGCTATTGTTCGCCGTTTGGATCTTTGTACTGAACCAGAAGATCCAGCACGGCCCCGACTCCCCCGAGGAGTTGACCGACTACAAACGTCGCCACAAAGAGGAATCGATGTCCGACTCGATTCGCCACGGCGGTACAGCGTATGGTGGATCGTTAATGGATAAGGAGACGGGATGAGTTACGAACTGTTGACGTTTACCTGGTTTGTGTTGTTGGGCGTGTTGCTATGCGGCTACGCGATCCTCGATGGTTTCGACTTGGGCGTAGGAATCCTGCACCCGTTCATCGCCAAGGACGATCGCCAACGACGGTTGGTGATGAATTCGATCGGTCCGCTATGGGACGGCAACGAAGTCTGGTTGGTGACCTTTGGGGGTGCGTTATTCGCCGCCTTTCCAGTCGCCTACGCGACGGTCTTCAGCAGCTTTTACACTGCGTTTTTCCTGCTGTTAACCTGTCTGATCGGCCGCGCTGTCAGTCTCGAGTTTCGCTCCAAAGTGCAATCGGCCGCATGGCGTAAAACGTGGGATTTTGGTTTCTTCCTCTCCTCGCTTACCGCAGCGGCACTGCTGGGCGTGGCGGGCGGAAACGTGATGGCGGGAATGGAACTGGGACCGCGGTACGTCTACCAAGGAAGCCTGTTAAGCCAGATCTATTGGTACCCGTTGCTGATCGGAGCGTTAACGGTTTCGTTGTTCGCCATGCACGGGGCCATCTATTTGTATTTGAAAACCGAAGACGAACTGCAAGCACGTGTGCAACGGGCAATCCACCCATTGTTCCTCACCTTCGCGGGACTCTATGTCGTCGCTACGTTTGCGACGTGGTGGCACGTGCCGCATGCGACCGAGAACATCGCCAACTTCCCCGTGCTTTGGATCGTCCCCATTTTGAACGCTTTAGCAGTCCTCAACATCCCGCGGGCGATGCATCTGAATCGGCCAGGATACGCGTTTTTCTCGTCGGCCATGGTGATCTTGGCTTTTGCGGCGTTGTTCAGCGTTGCCATCTTTCCGAACCTGATGCTTTCGACAATCGATCCGGCCTACAGCGTGACTCTGGATAATGCTCGGAGCAGCCAAGCCACCTTGGGAACCATGCTGATCATTGCGGCGATCGGAATCCCTTGTGTGCTCAGCTACACCGTGATCATCTACTGGATCTTCCATGGCAAAGTAAAATTGGACCCAAACAGTTACTGATCCGCGAGTCAGGGTCTGATTTCAGTAGCGGCCACGTTGGCACATGCGTTCAGCCGAAAGGGCGATCCGCCGTTGCAAAGTCACAGCATCGGTGGAAGCAACATCCAGTTGGTTTTCGCGTACGAAGCGTAATCAGGGTATCTGCGGCTCAGAAAAACTTCCTCTCGCTTCGCCTTGACGATCAACACGCACAACAGCACCAGCAGTGCAGCGCCCTTCCAGAGAGTCGGCGGAGCCAACGCCAGGCCGACACAGAACAGCAGCAGCGCCGTGTACATCGGATGTCGCACCCACCGGTACGGGCCTGATACGGCTAAGACTCCGCCAGCTTTCGGCTGAGGCAAAACACGAAAATTGCGTCTGCCCAGCGAACGCGATGCCGCGACATGCAAGACGATCCCTGCCACACAGACCAGCAATGCCGCTGCGTTGTCCCGATCGATACGCAACGAAAAGATCAGAAGCGTTGGTACCAGGAACTGGACGAAAACGAGCCCCCGGTCGAGTGCTGAGACACCACTTGCGGATGCGTCGGCGGCTTCCGATGCGCTCGCACGATCCCGCCCTTGTTTCGCCTTCGCCATCGTATAAATCAGCCCTCGTTTTTGGGCCGTTGCTGCCAGGCGGCGACGATCTGTTGGATCGTCTCTTCCAAACTGACGGTGATATCCCAGCTGGGATAATCGGCTCGCATCTTGCTCAGGTCGCTGTAGTAGCAGATATGATCGCCGATCCGATTTTCATCGCTGTAGGTGTATTGCTGTTGGCGTCCGGTGAATCGCTCGGTGATCTGGAACGCTTCGAGGATCGAACAACTGTTCGCCTTTCCGCCACCGATATTGTAGACCTCCGCAACACGAGGCGTCTCGATAAACGCCGCGATAAATCGCGCGACGTCTTCGCTGTGGATGTTGTCGCGAACCTGTTTACCTTTGTACCCAAACACGGTGTACGGTTTGCCTTCCAGATTGCACTTCACTAGATAGCTGAGGAAACCGTGGAGTTCGACGCCCGTATGATTGGGACCGGTCAAGCAACCGCCGCGAAGACAGCAGGTGGGCATGTTGAAGTAGCGACCATACTCTTGAACCATCACGTCGGCCGCGACTTTCGAAGCTCCGAAAAGCGAATGTTTGGATTGGTCGATCGAGAAGGTTTCGGGAATCCCGCCAGCATACGCTGGGTCGGCGTAGTCCCAGCGGGTTTCCAGTTCTTGCAACGCAATCGTGTTGGGACGATCGCCATAAACCTTGTTCGTCGACATGTGGGCAAACGGCGCTTCGGGACACGCTTGTCGCGTCGCTTCCAACAGATTCAACGTCCCCACGGCGTTGGTGTCAAAATCGTCGAAGGGGATCGCTGCGGCGCGGTCATGGCTGGGTTGAGCTGCGGTATGCACGATCGCATCGGGCCGAACCTCTCGAACCAGCGCCAGAACGCCTTCTCGGTCCCGGATATCGACTTCGTGATGTTCGAATCCGTCGATCTTATTCGCCAGTCGTTGCTGGTTCCAACGCGTGTCCCCTTGAGGTCCAAAAAAGACGGCGCGTTGATTGTTGTCGACCCCGTGGATCTTCCAGCCTGCAGAGGCGAAGTACATACAGACTTCGGAGCCGATCAAGCCAGAGGATCCAGTAACCAGTAATTTTTTCATCGTGCTAAATGTCGTGGTATACAATGGTTAGTGATTCGCGGCAGAACCGGAATGGCTCAATGGTGTTGACGCAATGCGTTCAGGTCGTGCTCGACCATCAACGCAGCGAGTTCGGGGGCTTTGGTATGCGGCTGCCAGTCGAGCGTTTCGATTGCGTGGTTGGGATTGCCCACTAAACGGTGAGACTCCGCCGGTCGCATGTACCGCGGGTCTGTCTGCACATAATCGCGCCATTCCAGGTCGACCGCCCCAAAGGCAGCTTCTAAAAATTCGCCCAACGTGTGACTCTTCCCCGTCGCGATCACATAATCGTCGGGCGTATCGTGCTGCAAAATTTTCCAGAAGGCTTCGACGTACTCCGGTGCGTAGCCCCAGTCGCGCTGCGCGTCGAGGTTGCCGAGGGTCAACGTTTTCTGCAAGCCAAGTTTGATTCGAGCGGCTGCCAATGAGATCTTCCGCGTCACGAAACTCTCGCCACGGCGAGGTGATTCGTGGTTAAAGCAGATCGCATTACAAGCAAAGAAGCCAAACGAGTCGCGGTAGACGCGAATCATTTGGGTTGCGAATGCTTTGGCAACACCGTAGGGAGAGACCGGGTTCATCGGAGTCGATTCATGTTGAGGAGAATCGGCTGGACGACCAAAAATTTCACTACTGCTGATCTGCATCATTCGCGGTCGCTCGGGCAGATCGCGAAGCAGCTCCAACAAGCGAAGCGTTCCCATCGCGGTAAATTCGCAGGTCGATTCGGGAATCTCAAAGCTGGCCCCCACATGGCTCTGCCCCGCCAAATGATAGACCTCGCTCGGCTGGATTTTCAGCAGCAGACGCCGAATCGTCGTCGTGTCATCGATGTCGGCGTAGTGCAAAAACAACTTCTGGTTGTAGATCGTCGGATCACCAAACAAATGTTCCAACCGCGTGCGCACCGTATTGCTGGATCGGCGAACCAGCCCATGCACCTCATAGCCTTTGGAAAGCAATAACTCCGCCAAATAGCTGCCATCTTGTCCCGAAATGCCAGTAATCAATGCTTTCCGCATACGTTCATCCAATCCTTCGGGATCGTCGATCCAGTGTTTACGGTCGTCTAACAAACGAGGCAGCATACCGAGAAAACCGAGTGGCATCAATCAGCATTGAGGCGTCGCCTGCCCATGGGACTTTGGCTCAAGCTTTCTGCCCCAGTCGATCCATCCTGTAATCACCCGATAGGATGTCCTGCCACCACGAAGCGTTCTCCAAGTACCAGCGAACGGTCTTTCCAAATCCGCTGGCAAAGTCTTCGGCGGGGCGCCAATCGAGTTCGCGAGCGATCTTCGACGCGTCGATCGCATAACGTAGATCGTGCCCGGGGCGATCGGTCACGAACCGAATGTTCTCTTCATATCGCTTGCCATCGGCCGCCGGTTGCAATTCATCCAACAGACCGCACAGCATCTTCACTAGATCAAGGTTCGTACGTTCGTTGTTGCCGCCAATGTTGTAAGTCTCCCCAACGGTGCCTTTCTGTAGCACGCGGGTCAGCGCCCGACAATGATCTTCGACGTACAGCCAGTCGCGTATGTTTTCGCCTCGCCCGTACACCGGAATCAGCTCACCTTGCAAACACTTCAAGATGACAACTGGAATCAATTTCTCGGGGAATTGGTAGGGGCCATAATTGTTCGAGCAATTAGTGACCAAGACGGGCAGGCCATAGGTATCGTGCCACGCGCGCGCCATGTGATCGGACGAAGCCTTGCTAGCCGAATAGGGAGAGTGGGGATCGTAGGGAGTCGTTTCACAGAACCCCGGATCGTCCATGCTCAACGAACCAAAGACCTCGTCGGTCGAAACATGCAAAAAACGGAAGTCGTCGCGGCGCGGCGATTCCATCTGTTGGTAGTGGTTCAGACTGGCATGCAACAGATGGTAGGTGCCGACGACATTCGTTTGAATGAAGTCGCCGGGGGAGTCGATCGACCGGTCGACATGACTCTCCGCCGCTAGATGCATCACGCTATCGGGATCGTGTTCCACAAAGACAGTCTTGACAGCCTGTGCATCGCACAAATCAACTTGCACAAACCGATAGCGGGCGTCCTGTTGGACATCGGCTAGCGAAGCCAAGTTTCCCGCGTAGGTCAATTTATCGAGATTGATAACTTCATGATCGGTTTCGGCAAGCAAATGACGAACGAGATTGGATCCGATAAACCCCGCGCCACCGGTAACAAGTATTTTCATAGTATCTCGTAAAAATCATGCAGCGGTGGTCGCGATGGTAACACCGCCGCGTCGAATGGAAATTGCGGGGATCGATTGTCGAAACGCATGCCGACTTTCACATAAACATCGTCGTTCGCAATCTTGGCAACGTCAACGGTGTGCCGGGGCAGGAGACGGAATCTCAGCAAGTTTAACCGGCAACATTCGATTTCAACCTCCTCGAAACGAACGTTCCAAAATTTGTCGGATCTGCTCGGCTGCGAAACCATCACCATACGGGTTTTCCAATCCGCTGCGACGCGTGAATTCACCAGCATCGCGTAACAAAAGGTCCGATTCGGCAAAGATCCGATCGGGATCGGTGCCAACCAAACGGCATGTTCCCGCCACAATCCCTTCGGGCCGCTCGGTCGTCTCGCGCGTCACCAGCACCGGCTTGCCCAAGCTGGGCGCCTCTTCCTGAACTCCGCCACTATCGCTCAGCAGGAACGTGCAGCGATCCATCAACCAGACGAAGTCTTGATAGCCAGCAGGTTCGATCAATTCGATGCGGTCGTGGTCCCCCAGCAACTGCATCACGGGCTCTCGAACACGTGGGTTCAGGTGCACAGGAAACAAAATCCCCACGTCGGGATGCTCCGTCACAACCCGCAGAATGCCTTCACACATTTTTACGAAACCGGGACCATGCGACTCGCGTCGATGCCCGGTGACGAGAATCCAACGACTGTCGTCGTCGTCGAGAAACTGCCCAGCAAACGCTTCGCTGATTCCAACCCGACGCGCGACATCGGACGCGTCGATCGCCGCGTCCTGCAACTTGCCGCGAATCCACAGCAGCGCATCGACGACCGTGTTGCCCGTGACAAAACACTTCGCTTCGTCGATCCGTTCGGCGACCAGATGTGCACGGCTTGGGGGCGTCGGACAAAAATGCCACTGGGCGATCGGAGCGACCAGCCGCCGGTTCATTTCTTCGGGCCAGGGGTTGAGTGGATTGTGAGTCCTCAGCCCCGCTTCGACATGCCCGACCGGGATGCCCGCATAAAATGCCGCAAGCGAGGTGGCGAACACAGTGGTCGTGTCCCCTTGGACCAAGACCGCCGCAGGACGAGATTCGACCAAGTATTCATGGACGCGCGAGATCACGCGACTGGTGATGTCAGCAAGCGTCTGCCCCGGCTGCATCAGATTCAGATCGTGGTCGGGAGCCAACGAAAACGAAGCCAAAGCTTGGTCGAGCATCTCGCGGTGCTGGCCGGTCGATAAGAGCACCGGACGCAACGACTCCGATTTCTGCAGCGCGAAATAGACCGGAGCCATCTTGATCGCTTCGGGCCGCGTGCCGACGACAATGCAGATGTTTGAGACGTTCAAATAAGTTTCGTAGTTTCGAGACAATCGATGTGGAACTAAGATCCGGGCCCGTCGATTCGCAATGTTAGAACGCAATAAGCGCGGGACGTTATGATTCGTCAGTAGGGCAATGTTTGACCATCGATTGCGAGCTTGACAAATCTTTCAATTTCGTCGGCTCCACCTCCCCAAACGAGCCCAGCAAGTTCTTTCAGTTTGAGCATATTGATCCGAGCGTGTGTCGTTTCCACGATACCTTCAAAATCAACCGCATCTTGGCGTTTCTTACGCGCCTCGCGATGCGGTGAGACGAGCGCGGCATATTTTGAAACAATTGCCGCTTCGATCGCGGGATAGCGATGCTTTGACTTAGGATCTTCAATTACGCAATCACTCAAGATCATGGATTGAAACGGACTCCACGGCAGCATCCAATCGATTACGGGTACCAGTTGACCTTCATGGTCAGTTTCTGCCGGATCCTGAAACCGGACAACTTGTGAAAGTTGCCGGACCTGCAGGGTCGGCCAGCGTCGACCGATCGCCTTCATCGCCTTCTTCTTTTGACTGTAGGGGATCATCACATCGACAACTTGGGTGGCCCGTGGTTGCGACAGGTAGCCGACGTAACCGTACAGCCCCATCAAAACCCAATTGGTGACCTCCGCATCCTTCAAACACTCCATCACTTCTTGGGGAAGAACGTTCAGCGATTCAGGCCTGTATTGGTTTCGAAAAGCAGTCGTCAACCAAGCACTTTTGCGAATCCCATAAGCGTGCCCACAGGGCCCCGACAGATCGGTCTCATCAACTCCTTGAAAACCGTCCTGAGCCCACATCGCCGCGTGCCGAGCGGCGAGAAACTCAGGGCTCGAAGGATCAGCGGCCAGTGCCATGGGCTTTCACGTCGAACGAGGAATTAGCCAAGAATTTGGAGTCGGCTATTATACCATACCTCGTAATGTCAGGCATGCCGTATTGCTCGCAATTCAGGGTAAATAGGTGTCTGTGCACAGGCAAATCCGCCGGTATGCACGAGCGACCGAATGGTACCTCGAATTTGCAGATGGTTTCGCCCATCGACGCGCTACCTAACCGCTATCCCGACAAATGAAGCTCCTCCCACGGTGGCTACACTAGCACAGCTTTCCAATCGCGTGGACTTCAAAACCGAGTTCCGTCAGGTTGCTGTGTTGCAACAGATTCCGGCCGTCGAACAAGAACGCGGGCTTCTGCATCGCGTCGTAGACCTTCTTGTAATCGAGCTCTTTGAACTCGTCCCATTCGGTCAGCAATGCCACGCCGTGCGCTCCCTCGGCCGCCGCCAAGGCGCTGTCGGCAACGGTCACATTCTCGTCGATCAGCTTTTCGAAATCGCCGCCATAGCGCGACGGATCGTTTTGCATCACGTATGCTAATTCACTTTTGATCTGTTCGAGGCCAACCTTCGGATCGTAGATCGTCAACTGAGCTCGCTCTTCCAACAGGTCGCGACAAACGTAGATCGCCGCACTCTCGCGCGTGTCGTTGGTATCTTTCTTGAACGCGAATCCCCAGACAGCGATCCGTTTGTTGCTGACGGTATTGAACATCGTCTTGACGATTCGCCGCGTGAACCGCTGCTTTTGGTAGTCGTTCATCTGAACCACCTGTTCCCAATACGCAGCGACTTCGGGCAAGCCAAAGTGTTCGCACAGGTAAACCAAGTTCAGGATATCCTTTTGGAAGCAGGAGCCGCCAAAGCCGACGGAGGCCTTCAGGAACTTGGGACCGATCCGCGAATCGGTGCCGATCGCCGAAGCGACCTCGTCGACATCCGCTTCGGTCGCTTCGCACAGCGCGCTGATCGCGTTGATGCTGCTGACGCGTTGAGCCAAGAAGGCGTTGGCGGTCAGTTTCGACAACTCGCTGCTCCACAGATTGGTTGTCAGAATCTGTGCCCGAGGCACCCAGCGACCGTAGACATCGACAAGAGTTTGAACCGCGTCGCGCGATTCACCACCGATCAAGACGCGGTCGGGAGCCAATAGATCTTCGACCGCGGTCCCCTCGGCAAGGAACTCGGGATTGCTGAGCACATCAAACGAAACACCCGGCCGCGCCGATGACGCAAGAATCCGCTTAACCGCTTCGGCGGTTCGCACTGGCAGCGTCGATTTTTCGACAATGATCTTATGTCCGCTGTCGGAATGCTCGGCGATCATTCGCGCACAGCGCTCGACAAACTCCAGATTCGCAGCCCGTCCAGCCCCGATGCCGTAGGTCTTTGTCGGCGTGTTGACGCTGATAAAGATCATCTGGGCGTCGCGGATACTTTCGGCAACGTTCGTCGAGAAAAAGAGATTGCGGCCCCGCGCCTCTTCAACCACCTCTTGCAGACCGGGTTCGTAGATCGGCAGCTTATCGCTGTTCCATGCATCGATCCGAGCTTGGTTGATGTCGACCACCGTCACACGGATGTCTGGGCACTGTTTGGCGATCATCGCCATCGTGGGACCACCGACGTACCCCGCGCCAATGCAACAAATACTCAGTTTTTCAGCCGCACTCATGAGCAAATCCCAACTCGTTATCGCAATGTGTTTCTAAAGGCTTGATGCCCGACGGTTCGTGCTCCGCCCCTCGACTCGCACAGGCACGCCACGCTTGCACTCGCAACCGCGAAGCCGGAAAGCGTTATATGTTATTTGCCCAGTTCTCGCGATCCAGTGCATTCCTACGTGAAGCCCTCGCAGCAAACGTAGATTGGGCGGTTTGATCCGATTGTGCCCGGCCAATTCTCACCCGCGACTCATCCCTCCACAACTCGAACTTCCTAAGATCATCACGGGGGAATCTGCCACCTGAACGTGCTCGAGTTGCCAGTTAATGCGACACCCTTTCCACCGAGCCCATGTTGCACGACGGCAATGCAGTCCCAAGCGTATCCAACCACCCGACGAGTATTACGCGGCATTTATCGACGTTTCGCGAGAATTCTTGCGAACCAGCCGTTGATCGTGTGGAAACGTTGTTCGAAACGACAAGCCGATGGCATGTCATTTGCTTCCTGCTCGACAACGCACACGCCCATTAGCTGTCTTACAAATTTCCGAAATCTTCGTGGACAGCGCGATGGGAAAGCGATAGATTAACAGGCGTAGCTCGCCCCCCACCTTGCCAGCCTTTGTGGTTCCCCGTCACCACTCCCACCTCAAGCTGCGACATAACATGACACACCGCGATCTCAATCGTTTGCGACGACAAGTCACACGGTGTGGCTTCGCCCTGCTCGCTCCGCTGTTTCTATTCGGGAGCGTCCATGCGGTTGAATCCGAACCGACCGTCAGTTTCATCAACGATGTCGTCCCCGTATTAACCAAGTCGGGTTGCAATACCGGCGTTTGCCACGCGAAGGCCGGTGGCGGCCAGAATGGCTTCCAGTTGTCGTTGTTCGGTTTTGAGCCGCAGGAGGACTACGACCACCTGGTGCTCGAAGGACGCGGTCGTCGACTGTTCCCCACCGATCCCGATCGCAGCCTGCTGCTGGTCAAAGCCGTCGGAGAGGTTCCCCACGGCGGTGGCGTTCGCTTGGATCCGAAGTCCGAAGGTTACGCAACGCTGCGGCGGTGGATCGCCCAGGGCGCGCCCAATTCAACTGACGCCGAACCGACGCTCACATCGATCGAAGTCCTTCCGGGGCGCGAAACGGTTGCCGCCGAATCGGAACAACAACTCAAATCGCTAGCCCACTACTCCGATGGCAGCAGCCGCGATGTGACCGAACTGGCGGTCTACGAATGCAACGATCGCGCGATGGCCGAAGTCAGCGAGACCGGGTTAGTTCGAACCGAATCGATTCCGGGCAAAGTTGCCGTGATGGTTCGCTACCAAGGACAGGTCGCTGTGTTTAACGGCTCGATCCCACTTGGGGCTCCCGTCGAACAACTGCCCGAATCGCGAAACTTCATCGACGACTTCGTCTTCGACAATCTGAAGACCCTCGGCATTCCACCATCTCCCGTTTGCGACGACGCAACATTCATCCGCCGCGTTTCGTTGGATATCGCTGGCCGGATACCGACCGACGAAGAATCGCGTGCCTTCTTGGCCAACGAAGCCCCCGACAAACGCGATCAACTGATCGACGATCTTTTGCGGAGCCCCGATTACGCTGACTACTTCGCGAACAAATGGACATCCCTGCTGAAGAACCGCCGCGACGATGCGAGCGACATCACATCGAACTTCGCTTTCCATTCCTGGATTCGCGACAGCTTGTTGGCCAACACCCCGTACGATCAATTGGCTCGCGAATTGTTGGCGGCAACCGGAACGATCATCGCCAACCCACCGGTCGCCTGGTACAAGCGCGTCAAACAACCTCAAGAACAGATCGAGGACGTCGCCCAGTTATTCCTTGGCGTTCGCATGCAATGCGCCCAGTGCCATCACCATCCGTTTGAGCGTTGGAGCCAAGACGACTATTACGGACTCGCCGCCTTCTTTAGCCAAGTCGGCCGCAAACCGACCGACACCCGTGGCGAGGATCTGATCTTCCACAAACGCGGAATCGCCGGATCCAAAAACATCAAAACCGGTATGACGGTTCCTCCCGCCGCGCTGGGCGACGACGTCGGAACGATCCCCGCCGACGAAGACCCACGGCTACGATTGGCGAATTGGATGAGTCGCCCTGAGAATCCATTTTTCGCCAAATCGTTGGTCAATCGCTATTGGAAGCACTTCTTCGCACGCGGCCTGATCGAACCCGAAGACGACATACGCGACACGAACCCGCCGACGAATCCGGAACTGCTGGCGGCGTTGGAAGAACATTTTCTCAGCAGTGGCTTCGACCTAAAAGAACTGGTTCGCACGATCACACGTTCCAATGCGTATCAATTGTCGGCAACGCCAAATGAACATAATATCGCCGATCGCCAAAACTACTCCCGCTTCTATCCGCGACGGATGCAAGCCGAAGTGATGCTTGACTCGATCGACCAAATGACCGGCGCAACGACTTCGTTTGCCAACCTCCCCGCCGGAACCCGCGCGATCGCTTTGCCTGACAACAGCTACAACCGGGCCTCTCCATTCCTGAAGGTCTTCGGTCGTCCCGAGAGCAGCAGCGTCTGCGAGTGCGAACGCGTCCAATCGGCTTCGCTGGCGCAAAGCTTACATTTGTTAAACGCTGCGGACATCAAAGGCAAACTCGCGACCGCCAACGGCCGCGCCGACCAGTTGTCCAAAGCGGAAACGTCCGACGCGGAAAAGATCTCCAAACTCTATCTCGCGGCCTTCGCCCGACCGCCGCGAGAGGAAGAGCTTCAAGTCGCGTTAGACTATCTGGCGCAGCCCTCGGTCGACGCCGCCGGCAAGCCGATCGACGCCAAAGTCGCCGCCCGCGATAATTATCAAGACCTGGTTTGGGCATTGATCAACACCAAAGAATTTTTGTTCAACCACTAAACGGAAGCACAAAATGCTGAAGAAATTTGCGATCGCCTCCGCGTTGCTCGCCGTCGTCGCTTCGACATCGATGGCCCAATCGGTCTGCCTGCCCGCGCCGCGTCTATTGACCACGATGCCGATGGGAGGCCAAGTGGGCAGCGAGTTCGACGTTGCGATCACCGGGCAAACGATCGAGAACACCGAACAATTGTTGTTCTCCAGCCCGAAGATCACCGCGACGCCCAAGCTGGACGCGTCGGGCAAACCGATTGTAAATCAGTTTGTTGTTTCGATCGCCGCGGATTGCCCAACCGGGATCCACACAGCGCGGGTGATGTCCCGTCTGGGTGTTTCCTCGGCTCGCGTCTTCACCGTGGGTGACCTCCCCGAAGTCACGCAGTCCAAACCAAGTGCATCGGTCGAAACGGCGATGCCAATCGAAATCAACACCATCTGCAACGCAACCCTTCCGGTCCGCGCGGCGAACCATTATTCGTTCTCGGCGAAGAAAGGGCAGCGTTTGATCGTCGATTGCGCCGCCCCAGGGATCGATTCAAAAATGAACCCTGTTCTCATCTTGGCGGACGCCCAGGGACGCGACATGTTGGTCGAACGGCGTGGTGGCGCACTCGACTACACCGTCCCAGCCGATGGCGACTACATGGTCAAAGTGCACGAACTGACGTTCAAGGGAGGCGCAGAGTGCTTCTATCGACTGGCAGTTCAAGAAGTTCCCGCCGACGCGCCACTCGCGCGTTTGCCCGGGACCCGCGCCGTCGGCAGTTTTTCTTGGCCGCCCATCGGTCTCGCCGCCGAAGCTGCGGCAATGGAAACCGAACCGAACAACGATCGCGACACGGTTCAAAACATCACGTTGCCGTGCGACATCGCAGGCAGCTTCTTCCCAGCCGCTGATGTCGATGCCTTCGAATTCACCGCGAAAAAGGGAGAGGTCTGGTGGGTCGAAGTCGCTTCGGAACGGCTCGGACGCCCCACCGATGCATCGATCATCGTTCAACAGGTGATCGGCGAAGGGGCCGATGAAAAGCTTGTCGATCTGGTCGAGCTGTCGGATATCGCCAGCCCGATCAAACGGTCCAGCAACGCCTACGCCTACGACGGTCCACCCTACAACGCCGGTTCGACCGACATCCTTGGCAAGATGGAGATCAAAGAGGATGGAAAGTATCGACTGCAGATCACCGATCTGTTTGGCGGAACGCGAAACGATCCCAACAACATCTATCGATTGATCATCCGGCAAGCGGAACCTGATTTCGCTGTCGTCGCCTGGCCGCTGCACATGGTCCTGCGAAATGGCGATCGCAACGCACTCTCCAAACCGCTAGCGCTCCGCGGTGGTTCGACTGTGGCCTTGGAAGTGGTCGCCGTGCGACGCGACGGATTCAACGGCGAGATCGAATTGACATTGGAAAATCTCCCCGACGGCGTCACCACTGCCGGACTGAAGATTCCCGCTGGCAAGGCGCGCGGCCTGATGTTGGTCACCGCCCATCAAGACGCGCCCCGTGGCCTGGCGATGGCGAAGTTCACCGCGACCGCAACGGTTGAGGACAAACCGGTAACGCATCCGTGCCACGTTGCATCGGTCGCGTGGCCCGTAACCAACGCCTGGTCCGAAATTCCCGCTCCACGTTTATTGGCCGATATCCCCGTCTCGGTTGGCGGATCGGAGTTTGCCGCAATCACGATCGCTCCGACCGAAGAAAAGGTTTGGGAAGCCAAGGCGGGTGAAACGCTGACGATTCCGCTGCAACACGTTCGCCGCGGCGAATTCTCCGGGACCGTGTTGGGCCTGCGAACGATGGGGGCCGGTTTTGAAGGTGTCCCCAAATTCGACATCAAACTGAACGAAGACAGCTCCGAAGCGGTCCTGGATCTGGCCAAATTGAAAACGCCGCCGGGAGACTACACGATCGCATTCTACGGCAGCGCGGTCGCCAAACACCGCGATAATCCCGATCTATTAATCGCCGCCGAAGCCGCCCACTCACAGGCACAACAAACCGTCGCGGACCTGACAGCCGAAGTGGGTCGTCTGGCCAACGAAACCGCAACCGCGTCCGCCGCCCAAAAGGCTGATTCGCAGAAGCTTGCCGACGCGGTGGCAGCGGAAAAGAAAGCGGCCGACGCCGCGTTGGCGGCCGCTGTGGCGGAACTTGCCAAAGCGAAGAAGTCGACGCAGCCCAAAGATATCGCTGATATCGTCATCTCTCAACCGATCTCGATCCGTGTTAGCCCAGTGGAATCCAAATGAGCAATCCAAAAACACAGCCTTCCGAAATGCATTGCAGTGGCCCACGGAATTTTGGTCCCGGCAGCCGCCGCAGCTTCATGCGGTTGGGACTCGCGGGATTCGCCAGCATGAGCCTGCCCGGGATCATGCGGCTGCAAGCGGCCAGCCCGCTGCCCACGCAAACCGCTGACGGCAAGGATCGCAAAAAGACCGCCGTGATCATGGTCTGGCAGCCCGGCGGCAATTCGCATATCGATACGTACGATCCGAAACCGTTGTCGGGCAGCGAATATCGTGGCCCGTTTAACACGATCCCGACCAAAGTACCCGGGATGCGGTTCACCGAACTGCTTCCTCGCCAAGCGGCGATCGCCGACAAGTTCACCGTCTTGCGCAGCATGTACCAAGGGGCGGGTGGCCATCCCGCCGGTTCGATGCAACTGCTGTCGGGCGACTCGGACACTCGCGACAAACCGAAGCCGCGGTTGCCCGATTGGATGTCGGTCGCCAATTACCTGCGATCCAAAGAGGGCCCACGAACCAATCCGCTGCCCACGTACGTCGGGGTCAATCCGCCTCTCCAATACAACGGGCCGGCTTACCTAGGCGACGCCTACTCACCGTTTTCGGTCACCGGCGATCCGAACTCGCCAAACTTCGTGGTCCCTAACATCGGACTCACCGACGCCAACCAAGTCGCTCGGCTGGGACGTCGGACGACGTTGCGTCAGCAGTTGGATACGTTGGAACGTTCGTTCGATCACTTTGGTGAGATGGGAGCGTTGGACGAATTTGAAACCCAGGCGATGACGCTGTTGACCAATCCCAAGACGAAAGATGCGTTTGATCTGACGCAGGAAGACGATCGCACGCGGGATCGCTACGGCCGCAACGCGTGGGGGCAACAACTGCTGCTGGCTCGCCGATTAGTCGAAGCGGGCGTGGAGGTTTTGACGAGCAGTCTCCGCGGACCTCTGTGCGGTCGTGTCAATAACTGGGATGATCACGCGGTCAATCACCATATTTTTGATGCCCTGCGTTTCCGCGCCGACGCGTACGATCAAGCGGTCACGGCACTGATCGAAGACATTTATGAACGTGGGCTGGACGAGCGGGTGATGGTCGTCGTCACCGGTGAATTTGGGCGGACTCCCAAAATCTCCCATCAACCGAGTACTGGTGCCGGAAACGCAAGCGCCCCATCGGGAACGAAGCAGCCCGGCCGCGATCACTGGCCTCGCGCGTTCTCCAATATCTGGGCCGGCGGCGGAATCGAAACAGGTCGGTTTATCGGTGCCACCGACAAACGTGGCGAAGACGTGGTCGAGCGGCGTTGCGGCCCCGGCGACTTCTTGGCGACGATCTACCATCATCTGGGAATCGATTCCAAGAGCGTCTTTATTGAAGACTTTAATGGCCGGCCGACACCGATCGTCGACCATGGCGCTCCGATTCCCGAGCTGATCGGATAGGTCGAACCGTTCAAATCGAAACACGCGCATGCCCCAAGATGTTCTGCATCTTGGGGCTTTTTTATTGCCGGAACCCGGGATTCCTACGTTTACGTGCGTTATGAGACCGCCGTTTTATCGGCATCCCGCCCTGGTGTCTCCGTCCAATCGAACGCGAAACTCCTTGCGAATGGATACCGAAACGTACACTCCGCTTATCTTGGCTCGTTAAAATTTTTCCATTCTCGCGCCCGCTCCGCTAAAACATCAAGCCTGTTAGTTGGCGGCAGTTTCAACTGGTCGGATCGCTTTTGCGATCTATGTTTCCCAGGTGCCTCTGCCAGATTTGTGCTGAAGGAGTGCTCGCCTTGTGGATTTATATTGAACGTGCAGCGGAAATTATCGCCGCCCAACCGGTGCTACCCGCTTCGATTTTGCTGGGATTCCTTGTCGTCTACTCGATCGTTTCCCTGTTTGGGCTGATCGATCTCGATATGGACGCCCCCGACTTCGATTTCGACGCCGACTTCGATTTGGGTTCGGCCGGCGGTTTCGGAATGCTCACGTTTCGATGGTTGAATCTGGCGCAGATTCCAATTGTAATCTGGGGCGGCCTCTTTACACTACTTTGGTGGGTCACGTCGGCCGTGTTGTGGGTGACGTGGGATGCTGCCGATTACCAAGCGAATTGGTCGGCCGCGGCGTTGCTTTCGGCGCGTTCGGCAGTAATCGCGGTGGTGCTGACCAAATTTACCACCGAACCCATGAAGAAGTGGTTCGTGACCGCGCGGTACAACGCGGAGATGTTACTGGGCCAGGTCTGCCAGATTTGCACCGGGCAAGCCGACGCCAACTTTGGGCAGGCTCGATTTAAAACGGACGCGGCGCCGTTGTTATTAAACGTTCGCACCGACGGGGCCACTCTGAAAAAGGGTGATCTCGCCACGATTATCGACTTTGATCAAGAACGCCGGATATACACGGTAACCGCTATCGACGACGAGGTTCAAGCAGATGAGTAGCGTTTTGGTTTTGGGTCAGTTCTCTGACCATTGGTTTATCAACAGCATCGCGATCCTTGCGGTCGCGATCATCGGATTGCTCTTTCTGCTGGCCAGTTTCGCCGCGATGGCGAACCAGTTCTACCGCAAGGTCGGCCCCGACGAGGCGATCGTTCGTAGCGGTTGGGGCAAGATACGCGTCGCCACCGGCAACGGTATCTTTGTTGTGCCGGTGATCCATCAATACGAGAAGATGGACCTGACGCTGAAGAGCTTTGAAATCGCACGCGAAGGCTCCGAGGGGTTGATCTGCCAAGACAACATCCGCGCCGACATCAAAGTCGCCTTCTTCATCCGTGTGGATAAAAGCGAAGAAGAGATCCGAGAGGTCGCTCAATCGATCGGTGCCAAACGCTGTAGCCAGATCGATACGCTGCGTGAACTGTTCGACGCCAAGTTCAGCGAAGCTCTAAAAACCGTCGGCAAGCAGTTTGACTTCGTCGACCTGTACGACAAACGGGATAACTTCAAGGACCAGATCTTGAAGGTCATCGGCACCGATCTGAACGGCTACCGGCTGGACGATGCGGCGATCGACTTCTTGGAACAGACTCCGCTGGAACTGCTGAACCCGAACAACATTCTCGATGCCGAAGGTATCAAGAAGATCACCGAATTGACCTCGAAAGAAAAGGTCAAAGAGAACGCCTTCACGCGTGAAAAAGAGAAGACGCTCAAGCAACAGGACGTCGAGGCGGAAGAGACCATTTTGCAGCTGGAAAAGCAGCGAATCGAAGCCAATGAAAAGCAGCAACGCGAAGTCGCCGAGATTTCCGCACGCGAACGCGCCGCCGCCAAAAAGGTTCAAGAAGAACAACGACTCGAATCCGAACGCGCTCGAATCACGACCGAAGAAGAACTGGGAATCGCCACCGAAAACAAGGAACGGCAGGTCCTGGTCGCGTTGCGTGCGAAAGAACGGACCGACGGAATCGAACAGGAACGCGTCCTGAAGGATCGCGAACTGGAAGCGACCGAGCGGGAACGCGTCGTCGGCATCGCGCAAGTCGAAAAAGAGAAAGCGATCGAAGTCGAGAAGCGGAACATTCAAGAGGTCATCCGCGAACGCGTGGCGGTCGAACGAGCGGTCGTCGAAGAACAAGAAAAGATCAAGGACACCGAAGAGTTTGCAGCGGCGGACCGTCTGAAAAAGGTTCAGATCACCGCGGCATCGATGACGGCGGAGGAATCGTTGATCAAAGAGACCAAGGCAGCCGAAGCGGCCAAGATGGCGGCCGAACTGTTGGCCGACAAGATCCGCATCGAAGCCGAAGCGTCCCGCGATCGGTCGGAGAAAGAGATGCAAGCGGCCAAGATGACGGCCGAAGCCGATGCAGCGAAAGCCGCCGCCAGCGGATTGGCCGAAGCCAAGGTGCAAGAAGCTCGTGCCGCATCGTTGGAAAAAGAAGGAACCGCCGAAGCGGTCATCATCGAAAAGAAAGCGGTCGCCGAAGCCAAGGGCATCGAAGCCCGTGCCGCCGCGATCGAGAAGGAAGGCTTGGCCGAAGCCAATGTCATGCAGCAGAAGTACAGCAGCGAAGCGACCGGTATCACCGAGAAGGCCGAAGCGATGAAGCTGTTGGACGGCGTCGGCAAAGAACACGAAGAGTTCAAGCTGAAACTGGAGAAGGACAAGCAGGTCGAGATCGCGGCGATCGACGCGCAACGCGGAATCGCCGAATCGCAAGCCGGCGTGGTTGGCGAAGCACTCAAAGCCGCTCGCATCGACATCGTCGGTGGCGATGGCGAATTCTTCGACCAGATCACTTCGGCGGTCAAGGGTGGCAAGGCGATCGATCGCTTTGTCTACAACAGCCGCGTAGCGACCGACGTCAAACAGACCTTCTTCAACGGCGACCCCGATTATTTCCGGGACAACCTGATGGACCTGGTCAACAAGTTCAACCTCAGCACCGACGACATCAAGGACCTTTCGATCGCCGCCTTGATCGCCAAGCTGATGGGACTTGCCAATACCGATGAAACCCGCAACCAACTGGGCAGCCTGTTAGGCATGGCCAGCACCGCCGGGATCACCGAACGCAAGGTCGGTAAACTGGAAGCGAAGCCGTTGCGGAACGGGGCGAAGAGCTAACCAGCGAAGTGCCCAATCGCCCCAAGAGATCTCTCCCTTGGGGCGGTCGCGATTTTTTGCACCATGCTTCCATGCCGTCGCATCGACGCTCCACCTTCCCAGCCGACGGAGGATTACCTCCGTTCGCGCTGGGAATTGCGATCGATGACTGCCCAACAAGCGTTGGCCGCCACGGCTCACAGTCAATCGAACACCGCCGCCCCATCGGGACGCCGCACCGCACGGGGATGAACGAACACCTATGAGCGAAACAAAACTTGCTGCCGGAACGTACGAGATCCTCCGCAACCGGATGCGCGATGCGGCCGGAGAACTCCGCTCGCGGCTGGACCAACTCAACGCCGACCGCTCCGAAGTCTTCGGCAACATCGACACAGTCCTGCTGGCGACCGAGCGAATCACCACTGAACACAACTGCGTGCCGCGCGATCTGTTGCCCGTCGGCAAGCATTTCCTGTTTGGATACAACGTCCAATTTGGTCTGAAGACCGAAACCCATCTGAACGACGTCTTCGCCGTCTATCGTTTCGAAGACCACCAGTTCCACGAAGAGTCGCTCGAATTGATCGGCGACGAACGTTTCGAACGCGACTTCCACGAGATCTATCGCTACTACAAAGGAGCGGCGTTCGCGAAGTTCTTTCAGACCGGCCCGTTCGTCCACATGGTCTTTCGCGTCGGCAAAAATCCGTCCGACATCAAGACGTTCAAATGGCGGATCCAAGCGGGCCAACTGCAATACATCGATAATCGCAGCGATCACGAGGTCCGATACCCGCCGCAGCACGAATTCCTTTGGAAGCGGACGACGCGCGATCAACACGTCGCCGGCGTGCATCCTCATATCTCGATCGAAGACCAAGTCTTTGTCGAAACCGTTGGCGGCGACCTAACGATCAAAGTCGAAAACAGTACGCAAAGCGGCCGCGGAATCTACGCCGAACCTGTCGACAACGCCGACCAAACACTCGACGATGCGGAAACCTATTACGCATTACTGGGCAATCTGATCCTGCTGAAGATCCTCCCCTACCAAGAACGCAAATATCGCTATCTGCTGTACAACGCGAAGATTCAAAAAGCGATGCGGTTGGATGCGATCGAGCACTCCTGCGTCCTGTTGCCCGACGATCACGGGATCATTTTCCCCGACGGCTATTACCTGCAGACCGGCGAATACAAGATCTTCGACCACGGCCTGACCGACTTGATCTATGAGAAGACGATCGCCGCCCCCAACGGCGAAGACTTCATCTATCTGTTCTACAATCGCGCCAGTGGTGCCTACGTCCAATTGCGGTACAACCTGATCCGGCAACAAGTCGAAACGCCATTGGTTTGCCATGGCCAAGCGTTTTTCCACGCCGGTGAAATGGTCTGTTTCAAAGGACAAGACGACCAACCGCAGAAGCACCACGCGCTGCAAATCTGGCAAACGCCCTTTGTCGGGTCCGACTTTGTCCCCGACAGCAACACCGATTCGCTGCTGTACAAGATCGGCAACAAAGAACTTGTCCGCGGGATGGCCGAATGCCATGAGATCCTGCAGCTGGTCGAGAAAGACGATTCCTACGAGGGTCTGTACGTCGATCTGGTCAAAAAGACTTCCGACATCCTCGACAGTTACTTTTGGCTAGACAAAGCCGAAACGCACCACCCCGATCAACCGCTGCGAGCGATCGGCGAAGCGTCGAAGAGTGCTGTCGAAGAGTTTGAAAAAGTAGTCCGCCTGCGCCGCGAAACCGAAGCGGCGACGGTCGTCGTCGAAGAGGCGGTCACCGATCTGCTCAAGGCGATCGACCGATCGCGGTTTGAAGCGGTCGATGCCTTTGTCAAGCGTTTGGCGGAACTGCGAACCCAGCGTGGCCACGCGATCGGGCTCCGCGAGTTGCGGTACGTCGACGAAGAACGGGTCGAAAAACTGGAATCGCAGATCGGCGAACAATCCGATCGGCTGAGCCGCCGCTGTGTCGAATTCATGTTGTCCGACGGGGCGTTGGAACCCTACGAGGCGCGGGTCGAAAAAGCGGCAGCGTCCGTCCAAAGCATCGAAAAGGTGACCGATGCAAAGCGACTGGAAAAGGACATCGACGAAGCGGGAAGCCAGTTGGAACTGCTGACCGAGACCGTTAGCAACCTGCAGATCGAAGATACGACCAAACGGACTGAAATCATCGATGGGATCAGCGACGTCTTTGCTTCGCTGAACCGAGTGCGCAGCGCACTGAAGGCTCGGATGGGCGATCTGGTCCGAACCGAGGGACGTGCCGAGTTTGCATCGCAATTGAAGTTGTTGGATCAAACCGTCAACGGCTACCTCGACGTCTGCGACTCGCCTGAAAAATGCGATAACTATCTGACCAAGGTGATGGTCCAACTGGAGGAACTCGAGGGTCGCTTCGCCGAATTCGATGAGTTTGTTGGCCAGTTAGCGGAGAAACGCGAAGAGCTATACAACGCGTTTGAATCGCGGAAAGTTCAGCTTGTCGAAGCTCGAAACCGCCGTGCCGAAGCGCTCGGTTCGGCCGCCGATCGGATCCTGAAAGGGATCGCATCGCGGATGAAATCGTTCGACACTGTCGATTCGATCCACGCCTATTTCGCCGCCGACCTGATGGTCGATAAGGTGCGAGGCATCGTCAATCAACTGACCGAATTGGACGACACCGTCCGGATCGAAGACATCCAAAGCCGACTGAAGAGCGTTCGCGAAGATGCGATCCGTCAGTTGAAGGATCGTCAGGAGCTGTTTGTCGACGGCGGCACCGGGATCAAATTGGGCAAACATCAATTTGGCGTCAACACCCAGACGTTGGATCTGACGACGGTGATGCGCAACGATCAACTGAACCTCCACCTGACGGGGACTCAATTTTTTGAACCGCTGTCGCATCCCGATCTCGATGACGCCCACGACCTGATGAACCAGGAAGTGGTCAGCGAAAACCGCGATGTCTATCGCGGAGAGTATCTGGCGTACGCGCTCTACCAAGAACTGTCGCATCCGTCGCGGCGAAAACACTTCGCCAAAGACTCCAACGACTCGGGGAGCGATGACGCGGAGGAGGAGTCTTCCGAATCGAAACGAGACGCCGATACCGCCCCGCACATGGACAAGCGGACGTTCGAGCGGCTCTCCGAAGCTGAACAGATCCGTTGGGTGCAACAGCAGATGTCGGGACGTTACTCCGAAGGCTACGCCAAGGGCGTTCACGATCACGACGCAGCGAAGCTATTGGCCGCGCTGCTGAAGATCGACCGCACGATCGGTCTGGCCAAACATCGCCCCGACGTCCGAGCGGCGGCCTGGTATTGGTGGTCGCATCTGCTGATTGGCGGCATGCGTAAGATGTACACCGGCTGGATTGGGGGCTTCCAAAAATTGGCCCAGGCTTTCCCCCAAGCCCACCCGGCCGTCGAGTTCCGCGCCCGTTTGACCGCGGAAATCGCGGATGATCCGACTTTTGCGAACCTCTTTGCCGACGTCCGGCCCGAGGAAGCTGCCGCCTACCTGTTCGATCAATTGGTCGACCCCAGCGATCTCCCGGTCGTTAGCCGTCGGGCAGCGCGGTTGTACGAAGACTTTTGCGAACACGTTGTCGGGGAAGAACGCCAGAGCTTGGTCGCTGCGGGCCTGAAAGACAACGCCAAACAGCCAGCCGAATCGATGGTCTTGGCCCGCAACTGGTCCTCCGCGTTTTTGACGATGCACGACGACCACGATGAACTCGATCCGAACGATCTCTATCGAGACGAACTGGCGCGGCTGCTGATCGACGGTGCTCCCGATCCGGCTCAAATCTCCGATGCGCACGTCGCGGTGGAATTGACCAATCTCGCGGGCGCCCATCGCCGCATCAACAAGGGGCAGATGACGCTCCGCTACCACGACATCTTCCAACGCTTGGGACACTTCACGCGTGAGACCGTTCCGCGTTTCCAACGTTTGCACGACACGAAACAGCGACTGGTCGACGAGGCTCGCGACGCGATGAAGCTGGAAGAGTTCCGGCCGCGGGTCCTAACCAGCTTTGTTCGCAACCGCTTGTTGGACGAAGTCTATCTGCCGATGATCGGCGACAACTTGGCGAAACAGATCGGCGTGGCGGGCGAGGGGAAGCGGACCGATCGGATGGGCCTGCTGCTGCTGATCAGTCCTCCCGGTTACGGCAAGACAACCCTGATGGAATACATCGCCAATCGGCTGGGGATCATCTTTATGAAGATCAACGGCCCGGCGATCGGTCATGGCGTGACCTCCTTGGATCCGTCCGAAGCTCCCAACGCCGCGGCTCGCGAAGAGATCGAGCGTTTGAATCTAGCGCTCGAAATGGGGGACAACGTGATGCTGTATCTGGACGATATCCAGCACACGCATCCCGAACTGCTGCAGAAGTTCATCTCCCTGTGCGATGCGACTCGTAAGATCGAAGGCGTTTGGAAGGGCAAGACGCGGACCTACGATTTCCGCGGCCGACGTGTTGCCGTGGTGATGGCCGGAAACCCGTACACCGAAAGTGGCGATCGCTTCCAGATCCCCGACATGCTCAGCAATCGCGCCGACGTCTACAACCTCGGCGAGATCATCGGCGATTCGGCGGAAGCGTTTGAGATGAGTTATCTGGAGAACTGTCTGACCAGCAACACCGCCCTGCAACCGCTGGCCAGCGCGAGCCCTCGCGACGCGCGGACGTTGATCCGCGCGGCAACCCTTGGTTCGATGGAAGGGATCGATCTGGAGAGCAACCTGTCGATGGATCAGGTTCGCGAGATGTACAGCGTGCTGCGAAAACTAATCAAGGTTCGCGACGTCGTGCTGCGAGTCAATCGCCAATACATTCGTTCGGCCGCCCAGGCGGACGCCTACCGCACCGAACCACCATTCAAATTGCAGGGCAGTTACCGCAACATGAACCGTATCGCCGAAAAGGTGGTCGCGGTGATGAACGATCGAGAACTGCAATCGCTGATCGTCGGCAACTACGAACAGGATTCGCAAACGCTGACGACCGACAACGAATCGAACGTTCTGAAGTTCAAAGAGTTGATGGGAATCCTGAAG